>JAFAMZ010000292.1 GCA_019232935.1 Silvibacterium sp. | reverse complement strand
TCCCACCGCAGTAGCTGTCGTCTCCGACGTCATCGGCATCGCACATGGCTCGCGCGCCGTCGATCTGCCGAGCAGGAAGACCGCTATCGGCGGCGAGTTCCTGCTCCGCCATTCGATCCGCTTCATCGTTTGCGACCAGCCCGGCATCATCGCCGAAATCGCGCTCGCCCTCGCGGAGCAGGGAATCAACATCCACGCCATCTTCCAGAAGCCCGGTTACAGCCAGGACCACCTGCCGTTCGTCGTCACCGTCGAACCATGCGCTGCGTCGGCGCTTCACCGCGCTCTCGCCCGCATCGGCAAAATGACGTGCCTGCTCGAAAAGCCATTCGATCTCCAAATCCTCGAGCCGGAAGAGAGGGTATAGGTGTAGAAGGCAGATCCCGCTTTTCGCTCACTACACCCTACACCCTATCCCTCCACCACTAACTATGCCCCAGCACCCGATGCGGCTCGTACGGCTCTTCCAGCGCCTTGGTCTCCTCTGCGTCCAGCTTCAGATCGAGCGCCTTGATCGCATCTTCGAGATGGTGCATCTTGCTCGCGCCGATAATCGGAGCCGTCACCTCCGGCTTTGACAGCACCCACGCCAGCGCCACCTGCGCGCTTGAGACGCCGTGCTTCTTCGCGATCTCCGTCACGCGTTCCACAGCGGTGAAGTCCGAGTCGTTGTAATACATGTCGTGCGCAAATGAATCCGTTTTCGCCCGCACTGTTTCGCCCTTATCTTGTCTGGACCGATTGCCTGCCAGAAACCCTCTTGCCAGCGGGCTCCATGGAATCAATCCGATCCCCTCCGCCCGACACAGCGGAATCATCTCGCGCTCTTCTTCGCGATATACCAGGTTGTAGTGGTTCTGCATGGTCACAAACCGCGCCAGACCGCGCTGATCCGACACCTGCAGCATCCGCAGGAACTGCCAGGCATACATCGACGATGCGCCGATATACAGCGCCTTACCCGCACGCACCACATCGTTCAGAGCCTCCATCGTCTCTTCTATCGGCGTCGAAGAGTCGAAGCGATGAATCTGGTAGAGATCGACATAATCCGTCCCCAGCCGCCGCAGGCTGTCATCAATCGCGTGCATGATGTGCTTCCGCGACAGTCCTCGCTGGTTCGGATCGTCGCCCATGGGATTGAACACCTTGGTCGCGACGACAACCCTGTCCCGCGAGGGCCCGAAGTCCTTCAGTGCTCGTCCTAGGACCTCCTCGCTCGCCCCCAGCGAGTACATATCCGCGGTATCGAAGAAATTAATGCCCGCCTCGAGCGCTCTCTTGATGAACGGCCGGCTCTCTTCTTCATCCAGAACCCACTCGCGCCACTTCTTCGACCCGTAGGTCATGGCCCCAAGACAGATCCGCGAAACCTTCAGCCCCGTCGAGCCAAGATTGACGTATTGCATGACATTCTCCGGTTATTTTTGTTCTGGCTTCTTTGATGTGACGAATGCGATCCGAGCTTCACTTCCTGTGCCCAACACTGGTTTCGCATCGTGTTGCACCGTCTTTGCCCGAGGTCCATAATGAGCGGTGCTCCGAAACTAACGGCTCACTCATCGAGTGCATCGAAGGAAAATAGATGGATCACACAGTTGAAGCCTCTTCCTTATCCAGACTGCCGTCCACCGCTGCTTCAAACGGCGCGCAGCGCGCGTGCAAAATTTGCGTAAACGGATTTCAGGTTGATGCTGTCGAAGGCGAGTACCTGATCGATGCCGTCAACCGCAGCGGCATAAAAGTTCCTCACGTCTGCTATCACCCGCAATTAGGTCCGATTCAGACCTGCGACACCTGCATGGTCGAGCTCGACGGGAAACTCATACGAGCGTGTGCGACGCCGGTAACGAGCGGCATGACGGTCGCCACCGAAACACGCGCCGCAAGCGCCGCTCAGTACGAAGCCTACGATCGCATCCTGGCCAGCCATGTTTTGTACTGCACCGTCTGCGATAACAACAACGGCAACTGCACGGTGCATAACACCGCCGCGATGCTCAGGGTGGAGCATCAGAAATATCCCTACCGCCCCAAGCCCTACGAAAAGGACTTCTCCAATCCCTTCTATCGCTATGACCCCGATCAGTGCATCCTGTGCGGACGCTGCGTCGAGGCTTGCCAGGACGTTCAGGTCAACGAAACGCTGACGATTCGATGGGAAGACGAGCATCCCCGCGTCCTGTGGGACGGAGGCGAAACCATAGGCGGCTCAAGCTGCGTCTC
>JAFAMZ010000253.1 GCA_019232935.1 Silvibacterium sp. | reverse complement strand
GGGCACGCCATCGATGGCGGCTGCAAACAGGTCGGGACGCTCCGTAATCGAACGGCCGATTGTGATCCCGCCGGCGCTTCCTCCCTCGATGGCAAGGCGCGAAGGCGAGGTGTATTTCTGATCGATGAGGTATTGTGCGCAGGCGATAAAGTCCTTCCATGTATTGGGCTTGGTCAATTGTTTCCCGGCAAGGTGCCAGTCTTCTCCGTATTCTCCGCCGCCGCGGACATGAGCGACTGCGTAAACTCCTCCGCGTTCCAGCCAGGCAATCAGGGTTGGATCGAAATACGGGTCGTAGCTGATGCCATATGCGCCGTAACCCTCCAATCGAGTGGGACGCAAGCCGTCAAGCGCCATGCCTTTTTTGCGCACAATCGACAACGGCACCAGCGTGCCATCGTAGCTCTTGACCTTGACATCCAGAGCCTCGACGTCGCCTGGATGGTCGAACGGGCCTGATGGCTGCAGTTTCGTGTCCGTCAGCTGCTTCGTTTCTGGATTGTATGAATAAATCGCCGGCGCTCTTACCCACGAGGTGAGCACAACCGCTGCTCCCGGCACACGCTGATCCGTTGAAGCGATGAGCACCGATCCGTCGAAGGGCAGAGCAACCTGCTCTAACTGGCCGCTCGTGTAGGAAAGCCGCAGCAATCGTCCCAGGCCGCCGTCCGTATCCTGCACGTAAAGTGCATCCGATGCGGCCGAAATGTTGCGCACCACCGCTTCGCCGGGTGGTATCACCTCTTCGGCTCCTGCCACATCCGGCTTCGACAGCTTCGTGCGCAGCACCTTGTAGCGCGACGCGTTCTTATGAGACTGCAGGTAAAGATCGTCTCCGTGAACGTCGAATCCCGTCACGTCGTCGTCCACATCGCAGATCTTCATCCATGGAATTGAGGAGCCATTCAACGATTTAAGAGGAGCCGTGTAGAGCGTCGTCTCATTTTGCACCCCATGAGCCACTATCCCGATCACATACTGACTGCCGGGAAATGTCTGAACCATCGGTATGTCTGCCGGCTGAATTTGAACCCCGGTGAGGCCAATCCCAAAAACCAGGGGATCTTTCTCCGGATCGCTGCCGATGACGTGAAGGTAGACGCGGCTGTTCAGCTCGCGATCGGTTGGCGCCGATTTCGGTCCCAGCTTCTGCATCCGGTTGTAGACGAAGGAGTGGCCATCCGGCATCCATGACGGGCTTGCAAACCACGTGTGGTCAATGGCATCACCCGTCTCGCGGCCGGTCGTCGTATCAACCACACGCAAAACGGCATCCTCTGACCCCCCCTGAGAGATGCCGACGATCGCATAATGCCCGTCCAGCGACGGTGCTACATAGCTGATTGAGTAATGCGGTCCTCCGGCCGTCTCGAATTTCTTCGGATCGAGGAGAAGCTTCTCCGCGCCGCTCCATCCATCGCGCATGTAGAGCTTGCGTACTTCTTCGCTGGCAAGCCGCTTGGTGTAAAAGATGCGGTCGCCTGGCAGCACATGGACATATCCGATCGTCGCAGGCGCTCCCTCGTCCAATTCCTTGATGCGCGCCAGCAGATCGGCACGCCCCGGAATCTGACCCAGCACCGCGCGCGTGTAATCGTTTTGCCCCTTGAACCAAGCCTGGACCTCCGGATTCTTAAGGTCCTCCATATAGCGGTAGGGATCGGCGACTGTGGCTCCGAAATATTCGTCTGTGACGATCTTCACCATCGCAACTGGGGGCGCCGGGGCAGCCGTAGCGCCGGTTCTGACTTGAGGAGCGGAACTGACAGCCTGAGAAAAGAGGCAGGCTGACCCAAAGGTGAGCAGCGCCGCCAACACAAACGCGGGAAAATTCGGCCCCTTGGTTCTCATAACGAGTTCCTCCGGTTTTTAATTTTTGGGGGGGACGAGGTGCGCCGCTTTCGGAAAGTATTGCAACACAGCTCTTCCTTCTCGCGCAAGGGCGTAAGGTGTGGCTGGAGAACCTGCCCGCGCCAGAACTTCTCCTGCTCAGCACATAGCCAGCCTCAGACCCTCACCATCCCGTCAGATTGATCGTCCTTACGAGAGGAGAAGGTGTACAAACCGCGTTGCAAACAAATCCGCCCCGCCGGACATTCCAGCGGGGCTGTTCTGTTGTCCAGCCGGCTAAAGTTTGGATACGGTATTGTCCGACGAATTGGCTACCCAGATATTTGCGCCGTCGAAGGCCACTCCCACCGGTGACTGTCCGGTCGAAAATGTGCCCAGCCTCAGCCCGTCAGCAGCACGCAGCTTTGTCACTGTGTTGTCCATGAAGTTCGAGACCCAGACGTCTGTTCCGTCGAAGGCAATTCCGTTGGGAATATTGCCGACGGAGAAGGTTCCTTCTTCCAGGCCATCACTTGCTAGAAGCTTCGTGACGGTGTTGTCTCCCTGGTTGACGATCCATACGCTGGTTCCATCGACGGCAATCTTAATCGGGATCAGGCCGGTTGCGAAGGCGCCCAGATTTGCTCCATCGCTGGCGCGCAATTTCGTAACTGTGCTTGCGCCGGAATTGACCACCCAGATGTTTGCGCCGTCAAATGCGACCGCCCGCGGACCCGACCCGGTGGGAAAAGTGCCGAGTCTGACGCCATCGGAAGCGCGCAGTTTCGTAACTGTGTTCTCGAAGGTGTTGGTCACCCAGACGCTCGAGCCGTCAAACGCCACAGCGGTCGGATGCAGCCCGACTGGAAAGATCCCTAGCCTGACGCCGTCGCTGGCGCGGATCTTTGTCACGCTCCGCTCATTGATGTTGGTGTCCCATATGTTGGCGCCGTCAAAGGCGACTCCGCCCGCAACATCTGGAGTGGGAAATGTGCCTAAGACCGCACCGTCGCTGGCACGCAGCTTGGTGAGGGATCGTCCGCGGGCATTACCGACCCAGATGCTGCTGCCGTCGAAAACTACGGTGGTTGGCGCGGTTCCTACTGCAAACGCATTGCTCTGTGCTGCCTGATGGAACTTGAGCAACGCGATCTCCTCAGGTGTCCTGGCGGACTGGCCGAAGGCAAAGGTGGTGAGGGACACAGTACTCAAATAAAGGGAAAGTCGTAGTGACCTCTGACATTTCATCGGTTCTCTTCCTTTGGGGATGAATACGGCTCCTGGGGAGCCTCTTTGAGGCTAGGGCGGGGGCCGATGTCAGTTGTCATGGAAAAGTCAGGCGACTGTCCTTGCAGCAAGAATGTTCTGTGAATCGGGGGTCGCCACCGAATAACAAATTGCTTGCATCAGCGCGGAGTCAGTCCGTCTCTTCTGCCAGTAACTCTCCGAGGCGGTCAAAGCGCCTCTCCCAGAGCGAACGCCGCTCGCTGATCCATTGCTCGAGTACGGAGAGTCCCTTCGGTTCCATCCGGCAGGTGCGCACCCGTCCAACTTTACTACTGTGCAGGAGGCCGCTCTTTTCCAGCACTTGAACGTGCTGGACGGTCGCGGCCAGGGTGATGCGGAGCGGCTTCGCCAGGCTGGAGACCGAGACCGGGCCGGAACTGACGCGTTCGAGGATCGCCCTTCGCGTGGGGTCACCCAATGCATGGAAGACACGGTCGACATTCGTCTTGCGGTTCGGTATCGGGTTCACGCCGGATCTTCCCTGAGTTCATGGGCGAGTCTCTCTAGCAGCAGCTCCCAGCCGCCTTTACGCATCTCCGGCCCGTCGGCTCCTTCGAAGAAGGCGGCCTGCTCGGTGAAGACCAGTTTCGTGCCCGGCGCGGCACACTCCGCCGCATTTCCTGCCGCACTCGCCGCGAGCAGCTGAAAGGTGGCGAGCGAAGAGGAGAAGCGCTTCTCGCCGAGCGCCATGGTATAGGCCAGCACGATCCGCGAGTTGGGCACGATGTCCAGATAGGTGGTGTCGTTGCTGCAGATCGCGCCTTCCACCGGGCCTGCCGTGATCCGAAACTGCGAGCGCTCTCGTCCCCCGACGCGAAAATCCATCTCGAACTTTTCCGGAACCCTGTTCTCTTCTTCTCTGAACCAGCGCTGCTTCTTCACCGGATCGGCAAAGGCCGCAAACACCTTCTCGGGCGGCACCGGATAGTCCCGTTCAATCTCGAACGTGCTGTGCATGACGGTTCTCTCATTCATAAGCTCTCCTTGTCAGGCCGCCTGCGACTGGACCTTCGCGAGCGGTTCGTATACCAGATATACGCAGCCATTGCCGAAGGTCCGTGACTTCGTGGGCTTCAGTGCAAGCGTCTCTGTGATGCCGTCGAACATCGTGCGTCCCTTGCCCAGCGCGACAGGATTGATTACGACATGGTACTCGTCGATCAATCCGGCCTCCGCAAGCTGCGCCACCAGCGTTCCGCTGCCAAGAATGGTCAGGCCGTCGCCATGTTCCTGTTTCATGCGGCGGACTTCCTCTGCCAGACCGTCCTTCACCAGCCTGGTATTGTTCCAGGAGACATTGCGGAGCGACCGCGAAAAGACCACCTTCGGCAGGGCATTCATTCGATCGGCGATGGCCGCGTCATGCTGCTTCGCCATCGGAGTGGGCCAGTACTGGGTCATCAGCTCGTAAGTCTTCCGCCCGAAAAGCAGAGGGCCGTTGCCGCTGGCATTCTGCGCGACAAAGGCGTTCCATTCCGCGTCGTCTTTGCGGGTTTTCGCCCAGTTCAAGCTGCTGTTGGCGTCGGTGAAGTATCCGTCGAGCGAGACATGGTTGAATACGATCAGTTTTCGCATTGAATTGCTCTCCTTCTTGTCGAGATAATTAGTTTAGCGTCTGCTTAACTATATAAAAGCGCCTCCGCGCAATTGTCAAGCACATACTTAACTATTTGGACGATTTCGTTTCAAAACGCCGTCCCCATTCGAGAACTTGCCCGGTTTCTGCGATGCTTCCTGCCTAATAGTGGTAGGAAAGCCGAGGACGGAAGACTTTACCATGAGGGGTTGCAATATCTTGTTCGCTAAATGAGAGTCTGCATCGGACGTACGCTGCTTCTTTGCCTGCTCGCCGCCATTTGGTTGAATTGGCCGATGCCAGCCGGGGCACAGGCCGAATCGCACTCCGGAAGCAGGAATTACTCCACGCCGATCGGGGATTTCGAAGGCCAGTCAGACATTGGCAGCCCGAAGTTGGAGGGCAGCGCGTTCTACGACCCGATCGCGAAGCAGTACACCCTCAAGTCCGCTGGTTATAACACGACCTACACGCGGGAAGAGTTCCGCTTTGTGTGGAAGAGAATGTCCGGCGACGTCTCGATTGCCGCGGAGATCACCTTTCCCGATCAGGAAGGGTACGACGGTCGCAAAGCCATACTTGCGATTCGGCAGGGCCTGGAGGATGACTCCAAGGAAGCTCTGGTGGCGCTTTACGGATCCGGTATCTTTGCACTGTCACAGCGTCCCAGCAAGGGCCAGCCCCGCCGGGATGAGACATACCGGGTCTGGGGTGTTCCTGCTCACGTGAGGCCGGACCTGCGCGTCATTCTCACGCCTAAGCGGATTGCCCTCGAGAAGCGCGGCGACACCTTCATCCTTTACGTGAGCATTGAGGGCGAACCCATGCACGCATTTGGTTCTCCGCTGACCCTCCGCATGAACCAGCCGCTCTACGTCGGCATCGGATTCTGCTCCAATATGCCGGAGAAGGTAGATACGGCGATCTTCTCGCACGTCACGGTTGAGAACCTGCCCAGAGGCTCCACATCCGCAAACCATTAACCAACGGGCGTCATCTCAAAAACGAATGCTTGCCTTCTATTTGGTGCATCCTTGAAAATAGAGACCCGGCTCAAACCGGCTTTCGGAGGACGGCAAGAAGAATGCGCCCATACTGGTCCGGACAACTACAGATTTCGCTGGTTTCTTTCGGAGTGAGTCTTTTCACCGCGACTGATTCGAAGGCCGATATCCGCTTTCATCAGATTAGCCGCAAGACCGGCGAACGCGTGCGGCATCAGAAGGTTTCCTCCGGCGATGAAGCGCCCGTCGAGAACTCGGATATCGTCAAAGGGTACGAATACGCCAAAGGGCAATATGTGACCATCGAGCCGGACGAGATTGCGCATCTCCGTCTGCCTACGCGCAAGGCCATCGAGGTATCCCAGTTCGTCGACGCCAAAGAGATCAACCCCGAATATTTCGAGAAGCCATACTACGTCGCACCTTCCGACGACATCCAGTCCGAAGCCTTCGCCGTGGTGCGGAAGGCCCTGCAGGAAACCAAAAAGGTTGCTCTTGGCAAGATCGCCTTCAGCGGGCGCGAGCACATCATCGCCGTTGCGCCTTATCCAGACGACGATCTGCCGGGGCTCATGGCTTATACGCTGCGGTACAACGACGAGTTGCGCAAGCCGGGCGAGTTCTTTGGCAACATCAAAAAGGCGAACGTCGAGGAAGAGCAGCTCTCGCTTGCCGAGGAACTGATCAAGCGCAAGACAGCGAAGTTCGACGCGTCGAAGTTCAAGGACCAATACGAAACCGCGCTGCGCGAGCTGGTCGAAGCCAAGGTGCGTAACGCGCCTATTCCGCAGGAGGAGCCTGCGCCGCAGCCGACGAAGGTCATCAACCTTATGGACGCTCTGCGGAAGAGCATTTCCGAAGGACAAAAGCCGGTGGCGGCAAAGAAGCCGTCTCAGTCCGAGGCTCCAGAGAAGGGAATTGCACTGGTCAAGCCGGCCAAGGCAACGAAGAAGCGTAAGTCGGCATAGCATTCATTCATGGCACCCCGTCGCAAAGCGGGCACGACTACGCCGCCGGAGTCCGCAGCAGACGCAGTTGACCAGCAGCTCGCGCGCTATCGCTCAATGCGCGACTTCTCGGTGACTGCGGAACCTTCCGGCAAATCGCGCGCCAAGCCGGTTGCAGAGATTCCCGCGGGAGCTCAGCCCTTCGTCATCCAGAAGCACGCCGCCACACGGCTGCATTACGACTTCCGCCTCGGCTGGAACGGCGTGCTCAAAAGCTGGGCGGTCGCCAAGGGGCCCAGCTACTACGTGGGAGACAAGCGCCTTGCCGTTCAAGTGGAAGACCACCCCATGGAATACGGCGGCTTCGAGGGCATCATCCCCAAGGGCCAGTATGGAGGCGGCACCGTCATGGTCTGGGACCAGGGCT
This sequence comes from Silvibacterium sp., assembly GCA_019232935.1. GTDB lineage: Bacteria > Acidobacteriota > Terriglobia > Terriglobales > Acidobacteriaceae > Silvibacterium. The sequence continues at coordinate 6,495 of JAFAMZ010000253.1, read as the reverse complement.
GGTGGGAGCCGCAGCCCGGCCACACCGATGTGGACGCAGGCCTGCGCGACGGCTCGCTGAAATTCATCCTGCACGGGACAAAACTTCACGGCAAGTGGGCGCTGATCCGCATGAAACCGCGCCCGAAGGACCGGAATCCCAACTGGCTGCTCATCAAGGAACACGACGAGTACGAGCGCTCGGCCACCGATCCGCCGATCACCGAAGAAGCCCAGAATTCCGCCGTCACTGGCCGGTCGATGGATGAGATCGCCCGCGCCGAGACCCACGTGTGGAACTCAAAGGACACTGCGACCGGCAAGGCCTGGTATCGCAGGGAAAAGGCCCCGGATAGCCCATCCAAGCCTGGCGCTGGCTTGAGTGGGATCAGAAAATCCGCCCGGAAAGTCCTCTTTGGCCCATCGCTCAACAGCGTTCCGAAAGAACGACTGCCGGCATTCATCAAGCCGGAGCTCGCGACCTCGGCAGATGAGCCTCCGAGCGGCCCCGGATGGGTGCACGAGCTAAAGCTTGACGGCTATCGCATGCAGGCCCGCAAGGACGGCGAAAAGGTGCAGCTCCTCACCCGCTCCGGACTCGACTGGACGCATCGCATGAAGGCCCTCGCCGCTGAGGTGGCCACGCTCGGGGTTGACTCGGCCCTTATCGATGGTGAGGTAGTCGTGCTCAAGCCCGACGGCACCACCAGCTTCGCCAGCCTGCAGGCGGCCTTCGAGGAGGGCGCTCGCCATCCTCTGACTTATTTCGCCTTCGACCTCCTCCATCTCAACGGGCACAACCTGCGCGACCTGCCGCTTACTGAGCGCAAGGCAATGCTCTCGCGCCTGTTCGAACAATCCGACGGCGCGGTTCGCTTCAGTGAGCATGTGGACGCGCCGGGCGACCTGGTCTTTAAGAAGGCCTGCGAGCTGCAGGCTGAGGGCATCATTTCGAAGCGCGCCGACGGCAAATACATTTCCGCGCGCACCAGCGACTGGCGCAAGATCAAATGCCTGAACGAGCAGGAATTCGTGGTCGGAGGCTTCACGCTGCCCACGAATGGCATCTACGGAGTCGGAGCGCTCCTGCTCGGCTACTACGAAAAAGGCAAGCTCATCTATGCGGGACGAACCGGCACCGGCTTCACCCGCAAGACCCACGCCGACCTGCGCGCGCGGCTCGACAAGCTTTGCCGCGAGACGATGCCTTTCGAAAACCCGCCTGCTGAGGCCCGCAAGGGAGCCATCTGGGTCAAGCCCGAACTGGTTGCGCAGGTCCACTTCACAACGTGGACGGCAGACAGTGTGGTCCGCCAGGCGGCATTCATGGGACTGCGCGAAGACAAGCCCGCGAAAGAAGTTCGTCGTGAAGGTTCATCAGTATCGAAGGATGCTGAGGCGATGTCGGAGAGGTCCGATTCCGATCCGCCGAAGCGGGCTGCAAAAAAAGCGGCGCATGCCGCCCCAGCTGTAGCCGCGAAAAGTGCGCCTGCAAAGAAGACTGAGCCGTCTGACACGGGAGAGCATGCTCCGGTGCGGCTGACGCATCCCGACAAAGTGCTCGACGCCGAGTCGGGACTTACCAAGCAGCAGCTCGCCGACTACTACTGGGCCATCGCGCCGCACATGCTGCCGCACATTGCGAACCGGCCCATCTCGCTGGTCCGCTGCCCTGAAGGAACCGCCCATCAGTGCTTCTATCAGAAGCATGTGAACGACACGCTACCGGCAAACATCGAATCGGTCGGCATCCGCGACAAGAAATCCGGCAAGGTCGAGCCATACATCACGCTATCTACGCCCGAAACACTCGCTGGCCTCGCCCAGCTTGGGGTTCTTGAGATTCACCCATGGGGATCGTGCAACGATAATCTCGAGCGCCCTGACCGCATCATCATCGACCTCGATCCCGATCCGGCGATTCCGTGGTCGACGCTCGCCGGCAGCGCCGAGGACATACGCGAACAGCTTAAGAGCCTCGGCCTTGAAAGCTGGCTCAAGACCACAGGAGGCAAAGGTCTTCACGTCGTCGCGCCGATTGCGCCCGAGCATGAGTGGCCCATCATAAAGCAGTTCTGCCATTCTTTTGTTCTGGAGATGGAGAAGCGGAATCCGCGCCTGTATCTCACCAAAATGACGAAATCGGCGCGCGTCGGCCGAATCTTCCTCGACTATCTGCGCAATGAGCGCGGAGCTACGGCTGTGGCTGCGTACTCGCCGCGCGCCCGCCCCGGAGCCGCCGTCTCCATGCCCCTGCCCTGGACTGCGCTCAAAGAAGGAGCGCTGCCCATCTTCCGCGTGACCGAGTTTGAGCAGTGGAAAGAGCGGCTGAAGCGCGACCCCTGGAAGAAACTCGCGGAGAGAGAGCAGGGAATCAGTGAGGAAGTGCTACAGGCCTTAAGAGTAGAAGCTTCTTAACTATCCCCTGGCATTTCGAACTTCAATTTCATCAGAAATTGCTCGCCTCGCGAGGCCCGGTAGAAGAGCGGGGCTTTAGCCTGAATCCATCAGGAGCTCCCACCTGTCGAAGCCAATAATTTGACAGATTGCTGTCACACGGCACAGGGAAATCCCTGGGAGCCGCCTGTTTTCAGCCCTTTACCCCTGGCATGCCTCGTGCTTGCACAGAGGTGGAGGATGGAGACTTGCTGGCACATTGTGGCAATTGCATTCGTGGCGGCAACGCTGAGGCTGGGCGTGCTGGTCTGGATCCCATGGCGCCTGCTCGCCAGATATCTGCGTCATCGCAGCTCCAGAAATTCTGGCCGGTGCGGATGACCTTCAGGCTCTCCTTTTGCGCAATCATTCTCTGCCTGTCCGCAGTTGCTGGAGCCAACGGCCAGGATATTTCCGCGCCTGAGCCGCAGAGCGGCGTGATCGTCGGCACGGCACTCGATGTAAACGGCAATCCCATTCCCGGCGCTCGGATCGCTCTGGAAGGCCCGCTGCCTGCCGATCGCCAACAGGCGGTAACGAACGAGAATGGCTTCTTTGAACTCAGCGACGTACGCGCCGGAGTGCCCTGCCATGTCACCATCGCCGCTAGCGGATTTGCTGACTGGAACTCGCCGGAGGTTACACTCAGGGCCGGCCAATACCTCGAGCTCACCGGAATCAACCTTAAACTCGGCGAAGTGGTGACCACCGTCTATGCAACCTCGTCCTCAGACGAGATTGCCACCGAGCAGGTCCAGATCGCGGAGCATCAGCGCGTTCTGGGAGTAGTCCCTAATTTCTACGTGACGTATGATCCCCATCCCGTCGCGCTTACGCCTGGCTTAAAATTCCGGCTTGCTCTCAGGGCCTTGACTGACCCCGTGACGTTTCTCGGCGCAGCGACTGTGGCCGGAATGGACCAGGCAGCCGACAAGTTTGACTTTCAGCAGGACGCGAAGGGCTACTTCCAGCGATTCGGCGCCAGCTATGCCAATATGTTCACCGATATCATGGTCGGCGGCGCGGTGCTTCCCTCACTGCTGCACCAGGACCCCCGATATATCTACCAAGGCACGGGAACTACAAAAGCCCGAGCCCTCCATGCCATCTCTTATCCGTTCATTACAAGGGGAGACAACGGACACCGCCAGCCGAACTACTCGAATCTGGGCGGCGTTCTGGCTTCGGGCGCCATTGCCAACGCCTACTATCCCGCCTCGAATCGCGGCCCGGGCCTGGTATTGAATACCGCAGTCATCGACATCTGCACGAGTATGGCCAACGGCTTGCTCCAGGAGTTTGTATTTCGCAGGCTCACGCCCTCGGCAAAAGAACGAGTTTCTTCTTCCGTGTCTGGGAAAGCCTCTTCTTCCCGATCCGGGAATTAGAGGTCAACCCTCGACTTGTCGTCAGGTCCTTCACTGCACTCTCCCGAAATTTCTAGACACGGTCTGTAGGATGGCCTTGAAGCAGCCGGTGCCGGTACACTTCGACGCGGCGAGGTGTTACGACTTCTGACCGCATCTCACAATGAATCAACAATTGCCTTTCTGTCTCGAGCCGGAAAGATGCAATTCAGGACTGCGACCCAAGAGTATATCTCAGCGATGCCGAGTAAAAGCCGGTAAGCGGCACTTCTTCGCACTAGCAAATGATCCTCACGGTGCCTGCCAGACTCCCGGCCGACTACAAGATAGTTACGTTAACTCCCAATGCCAACCTGAGCGCAGGCGCGACATACTACATCTACATCAGATACAACGCTGCCCTCTACGGAATAGGAGGCAACCGGCTTTCGGGTACTTATATGAGCTTTACCACACAGTAATAAGGTCAAGTATTTCCTGCTAAGTGGCCAGACTCCAAAAGCGCAGCTATGGCTTCGCCGATCGGCTGCCCGGTCGCCTCTTCGAAGAACGTAAAGAGCGGAGAGGGATTTACCTCGAAGCAGTACCAGTCTCGATCGGGCGTGCATCGCAGGTCGATGCCCGAAAGTGGAAGCTCCAGCGAGTGTGACAGCCTTCGGCATCGATCGGCAACATCGCCGGGAATATCGCAGGACTGAATCTCGACTCCGTTTCGTGGGAAACGGTAATCAACCTCCTGCGCGATGATGCGGCATGCGAAGATTTTTTTCCCGACCACATGCACGCGATAATCCGTCCCGTGAATATATTGCTGGAACTGCGTCGGGCACGAGGCGATGTCTTTGAGCCGCGGGATGTGACCGGCAGTGAAACGCGAGACGATGCTGCGGGTCGCGCATATGGGCTTGTAGATGACCTCGCCGTGCAATTTCCAGAATTCCAGAGCGGCCTCGGGATCGGTCGTGAGCAATGTTTCTGGTATGAAAAAGCCGTGCCTCTCGATCAACAGGGCCTGGTATGGCTTGGAATCGTTGCTGGCCATCGACTTGGGCCGGTTCAGGACAAGCGATGGTGTAAGGTCCGCCCATAAGAACAGAGCGTCGTGTTGATCGACCGCGAATTGCCGCATCTCAGCGTTGCCGCCAGCGCGGGCGAGGCCCGGCAAATTCCAAGGGTCACATGGTCGGAGATACGCTGCTCTCACCGAGGCCAGATCGATGGCTTCGTTCCCGAAGCAAAGGCGGCCTCCGATGCTCGATCCGACAACCAACTCTACAGTCGTATCGACTATGGACTGCTGGTTGAGGAGTATCGTCCGCCTTTGCGTGCCCTGAAGCGCATTTCGCACAGCCCTCAGCGGCGGGTCGGACGGCAGGCCCCAGAGAAGAATTGTATCCGTGCCTGTCACAGAAGAGTTCCGCGCAGATATTCCACAACGGCCGTTGCGACTGCGTCGTCCGCCAGGTCGGGAAATACATCGACTCCGACCAGCCGAGCATCGCGTTCCGCGCCCGAGAATTGAAGTGAGAGCAGTTCGACCTCGGCCGTTCGGCAAAGATTTATCGCGTGTTGCTTCAGCACTGGATCGGCGTCGCCGACCACTTGTTCGCCAACAACCGTGAGAATAGTTGGAGCGGCTTCAACTACGTTCAGCGGACTTGAAGGATTCGTGCTGCGCTGTACCGGCCGGACGGGAATCCCCATTTTCGCCGCGGTATAGATCCAATACTCATTTCGCCATGAGGGGCCCGAGAGGCAGGCTGCTGTCGGCCGGTTCAGCACCGGGCATTCGAGCCGTGAAAGCCAGAACAGCAGAAAGGCAGTCATCTCCGATGCTACGAAGCGGCGGTCTCCGGGATTGATATGCACGAGTTCGCGGTCGTAAACGTCGGGCAGCATGGTCAGGACGCCGGTGATTTCGGTTTCAGAGACCGCTCTTCCCTCGACGACCACGCTGCCCCAATCCTGAGCACTCACTCGCTGGCGCCATCCGGCGATCGAGAGATCGCGCGGCGTCAGGACTCCGGCTTCGCCCGAAGGCCAGCGGGAGGCGAAGCTGGTGGCCCCTTTGTTCCATTGGCTGGCTACGACAACAATCATCAGATCAAATCTATTAAGTCACTCCTTCGGTGGTTCTTCCTGCGGATGCTCCTGTGGTGTATCCGGCCTCTCCGGAGCGGGAGCCGGACGCTCCTCCGGTGTTATGAACGGTTTTTGCGTTTCGCCTCCGCCTTCGGCAAACGGCGGCGGTTCCGGAGTAGGTGTCGGTTGCAGTACCGGACGATCGATCTTCTCGATAACAGGAAGGCGAACGAGTATCTGACCCTTGGGGACCGGCGGCGGCGGATGCGGCGTCGGCGGAATTAACCTGAAGCCTGAAAGCTGTATGACCAGTGGGTTCGTAGCCGAGTCGTTGGCGACGTTTGCTTGCGCAGTCAGAGGATTACCGAATGAAGTCTCGGGCGTGAAAACAACGCTGAACGAGTAGGTTCCGTTGACCGCTACGGTCGTCGGAAGTCCCGGCGCGTTCAAGGTGAAACTGCTCGCATCGGTTCCGGTAATGGTGATGCCGCTAATCGTAAGCGTAGCAGTCCCGTTATTGGTGAGCGTCACCGATTGCGGTGCGCTGGAGACTCCAAGCCGTTCGCTTGGGAAACTCAAGCTGGTTGCTGAAGCACTGATCGACGGCACTCCCTGCACGCCGTTGCCATTGA
>JAFAMZ010000422.1 GCA_019232935.1 Silvibacterium sp. | reverse complement strand
GCCACCACCGCATCGAGCCCACGCGTGACGCCCGTACGCTCGCCGGGAAGATGGGCCTCTACGACCCCGAGATGACTGCGAAGCTGTGAGACATCCCAGCGATCGCGTCCGAGAAGGCGAACGCTGCTGTCCGGGGCGACGATCGGGTAGCACTCGCAGGTGATCGTTTTGATGAGTGTGGATTTGCCGCAGCCGTTCGGCCCCAGAATCGTGACATGCTCACCTTTCGCAATGTTCAGATTGATGTCGTGCAGCACGATTGTGTCGCCGCGGGCGACATTCACATGCTGCATGCAAAGAAACTCAGACTCGCTCTGGGGCTCACCGCGCAAACTGGTCATTTCCTCTCTTGATAAAGTAAAAGCGCACATGATTCAAACTTCCCTGCTGCCCGAAGACGCGCTGCCGCGTGGCTTTCGCTTTGCTGCCGTGAAGGCCGGATTGAAGGCCAGCGGCAATCTCGACTTCGCCGTTGCAGTTGCTGACAGCTCCGCCAGCGCTGCCGCCTTGTTCACCGCCAATCGCGTCAAGGCCGCGCCACTGATCGTCGACAGCCGTCACCTTCACCGCAGCGGTGGAAGGGTTCGCGTCGTCGCCGTAAACGCAGGCAATGCAAACTGCGCGACTGGAGAAGCCGGGCTCGACGCCTGTGAACGCGTTTGCGCCGCAGCGGCAAAAACATTCGGCGTTGAAGGCCATGAGGTCTTCCCGTCCTCGACCGGAATCATCGGCGTGCCCCTGCCCGCCGGCAAGCTGATCGACGCGCTTCCGAAAATCGAACAGAACCTCGCGCCCGAGGCTTCCCATTTCTCGGACTTCGCTCGCGCCATCATGACCACCGACACGCGTCCCAAATCGGCGCATGCCTGGGTCGATGTCAACGGAACACGCGTACGCATCGCAGGCCTTTGCAAGGGCGCCGGCATGATCCACCCACAACTCGTTCCGCATGCGACGATGCTCGTCTACATCTTTACCGACGCCGCAATCTATCCCGCGGATCTCGATACGCTGCTTCGCGCCGCAGCAGAACACAGCTTCAACCGCATCTCCGTCGATGGAGACACCTCAACCAACGATACCGTGCTCCTGCTGGCCTCAGGCGCAAGTGGCGCCAAAACCGACGCGCACCATCCTGCCTTCAAAGCGGCCCTTGAAGACGTCTGCCTGTCTCTGGCCAAACAGATCGTCGCCGACGCCGAGGGCGTAACGCATGTCGTAGAGCTGCAGATTGAGGGCGCGGCAACCGACGCCGATGCGCTCCTCGTGGCGAAGGCCATCGCCCACTCTCCGCTGGTTAAGACAGCCTGGGCGGGCAGCGATCCAAATTGGGGGCGCCTGATCGCCGCTACGGGCTACTCCGGTGCGAAGATCGATCCCGATCGCATCTCGATCTGGTTCGGCGCGCAACCCATCTGCACCCAGGGCGGTCGCGTGGCGGATTTTGACGAGCAGCGCGCCCACGCCTATCTCAAGAACCGCGAATTTACTGTCAGGATTGCCTTGGGAATTGGCAATGGCAGTTGCCGCTTCTGGACCTCTGACCTGACGGCCGAATACGTCCGCATAAACGCTGAATATTCCACTTAGAATGGCGTTCAGGCGTGCAGCGCAGAAAGTGCAAATTGCTAAACTCCGCGTCAATTCAGACGTTGCGGATTACACCACCTCGAAATACACAGGCTTATGCACAAATCTGTTGAAAAGCACGCCTCAAGGAATATTGCCGAACCTGAAACTTTGTGAGAGCCTGTGGGCGCATCTCCTGCCCGATGCCGAAGACAAATTTCGCAGGAGGCTACGCCTCCACCCTGCGGTACAATCCCGTCAAGTGACCCCGCCCGCACCAGAGGAACAACAAAGAAACGATGCCGACACAGTTGAAGGCACACACCGCAACAGCAGACGTTGCCGGCAAGAATGGCCATTCACTCATCAGCGGTGAGAAGTTCAGAGAGTTGTATGCCTGGCTGGTCAAGTGTGAGTTGCTCGAGCGACACCTCGGCTCGTCGACCGCCAGCCTTGATGAAGCCGTCGCCGCCGTCGGTATCACTCTCGATCTCGGGCGCGAGGACACCGTCGTCCTGGGTCCGCGCACCTATGCAGCCAACCTCATCAAGGGTGTCCCGCTGCGCGCTCTCCTCGCTCATTACAAGAACGGACACGGTTCAGTCCCGCTGACTTTCTCCGCGGTGAACGCAGTCAGTATCGCGGGACTTTCCGCCGTCAGACCGGCGGGCCTGGCCACCGGGGCCGCTCTCGCGAACAAGATGGCCAGAAGCCGGCACATAGCCGTGGCATTCATTGACGGCGACGCTGTGGCGCTCGCAGAGTGCAAGGCGGCCTTTGAGGTCGCCTCCGCGAACCAACTGCCCGTGCTCTATGTGCTCCACGCAAGCCCAGGCCGAAAGCTCAAAAGAGCACTCTCGGAGGCTGCGAAACTCGTCCCTGTCATTGCCGTGGACGCGCACGATGTGGTGGCAATCTATCGTGTGGCACAGGAGTCGATCGCTCGCGTAAGGCAAGGTTATGCGACGATTATCATCTGCGTCGACTGTCACATGAACGGCACGCCGCGCTGCGCTTTAGCCAGCATGGAGCGCTATCTTGAGGGGAAGAAACTTTCCTGTAATGAATGGAAACAGCAGGCCATCGCTGAATTCGAGCGCGAGTTGACTGCGGCTTGTCTTCCTCAGGCCAATCCTCTAGCCTAGGGCAAGGCTTCCTTACATTTCTGAGGCTGTTCGACAATCCAGGTCTAAATCCCTGTCGAGGTGAGAGTGAGAATTGTCCCGTCGATTTGCCTGCTGGTCGCGGTGGGCGCAGGCTGGCAACATTTGTTGGCACAATCGGGCGATGAAAGCGGAGTCACACGAGTCGCCGCAGTTTCTGAGAACAATTCCGACGGCGGAGGGGCCCAGCAGCCATTGCCTCCGAGTTATAGACCCGAATCGCCGGTTGTCTTCACCAGTAACCTGAGCTCCACCTACATCCCCATGGACAGCTGGGTGTATCCGGCACTCGACAGGCTTCGTGGCCTGGGCTACATCGATACGGCATACATGGGCCTGCGGCCATGGACGCGCCTGAGCATCTCACATATGCTCCAGCTCTCCGCGGACAAGATCGACAACAATGTCGATGATGAAGAGGCGCGCGAGATTTACCTTGCCGTGCAGAAAAAGGTTTCATCCGATATCGAGTCTGCAGGAGCCAAGCACGTAGGCCGCGCCGAATTCGAAAGCGCCTACACCATCCTGCGCGGCATCACCGGGACCCCGCTGCGCGATAGCTTCCACCTCGGTCAGACCATCATCAACGACTACGGACGTCCCTACGGCGAAGGATTCAATAACTACACCGGTTTCAGCGCCCGGGCGGAGGCCGGACGCTTTTCCCTCTATTTCCGCGGCGAGTATCAGCACTCGCCGGCCTACACCGGTTATCCTCTGGAGCTTGCGGAGCTCCTCGCCAACTACGACTTCATTCCGCTTGACATGTATCCGGTTCAGTCCACGCTGCCTTATGGCCGCATTTCCGGTCAGGACCGCTTCCGCGTCCTTGAAGCGCTCCTTTCCTACCACTTTTGGGGACATGAGATTTCCTTCGGCAAGAACGACCACTGGTGGAGTCCTGACACGGGCGGTGCGATGCTTCAAAGCAATAATGCCGAGAACACATACGCTTTCGAAATCAACCGCGTCGAACCGCTGCGCATTCCCGTGTTGTCGAGGTTGACAGGACCATTCCGGTATGACTTTTTCGTCGGCTCCGTACCCGGACATCAATATCCCATTCAGCCCTACGAGCACGCTCTTAAATTCAGCTTCAAACCAACCAAAGATCTCGAGTTTGGATTCAGCCGCACCGTAGTATGGGGCGGCAAGAATCGTCTGTGTCTTAACTCGACAACCGGCGTCTTTTACTACTGCAACCAGCCCATTACGCTTCACACCTTTCTAAAAAGCTTTTTCAGCCTGCAGAACGTAAGCGAGGCGACAAAGTTCTCAAAAGACGATCCGGGCGCGCGCTTCAGTCAATTCGATTTCACCTGGCGGCTGCCCTTCCTGCGCAACTGGCTCACCCTCTATACCGACTCCGTGGTGCACGACGACCTCAGCCCCGTCAGTGCTCCGCGCCGGTCCGCAGTTCGGCCCGGCCTGTATCTCTCCCATTTTCCAATGCTGCCGAAACTGGACTTGCGAGTAGAAGGCGCATCGACCGATCCGGTAAGCGACGCCGATGCGGGCGGCAATTTCCTCTATTACGAAACAGTTCAGAAGCAAGGCCCAACTATCAACGGCTCCCTGTTTGCCGACTGGATCGGGCGCGACGGAAAAGGCGGCCAGGGCTGGCTTACTTATCACCTATCGGCGAACGAGTACATCCAGTTCCAGTATCGCAACGCAAAGGTTGACGCAGGATTCATTCCCGGAGGCACAACCCAGAATGTCTATGAAGGCGTAGTCCAGAAGCGATTCTTCAAGGACATCGAACTACAGGCCCTGTTTGCGCATGAAGGATGGAAAGCGCCTGTCTACAAGTCGGGGCTCCAGAGCGACAATGTAATCCAGGGCCGGATCACGTGGTTCCCGGAGAAGCAGGTCAAATTCTGATCAGGCGATCCGCTGCCGCAGGTCTCCGCCGGTCATCTGCCCCGGCCGGTCGAGTTCCAGCATCCCCAGCAGCGTAGGCGAAATGTCGCGAAGCGAGCCATTGGACTTCAGGCTGTAGTTCTTCGCGTCCTCGTTAATCAGGATGAACGGCACAGGATTCGTGGTGTGCGCCGTGTGCGGGCCGCCCGTCACCGGATCCACCATCAACTCCGCGTTACCATGATCGGCTGTGATTATCATGGAGCCGACTCGCCGCCGCACGGCGTTATAGATCTGCCCCAGGCATGCATCTACTGTTTCCACTCCTTTGATCGTCGGCGCAAGCTTGCCGGAGTGCCCGACCATATCGGCATTGGCGAAGTTCACCACGATCAGATCGAAGGCAGTGTCCTCGACCGCCTTGACCACGGCATCGGTGATTCCCGCGGCAGACATCTCCGGCGCAAGATCATAGGTCGCCACCTTCTGTGACGGGATTAGAATCCGGTCCTCACCGGGAAACGGAGTCTCGATCCCGCCATTGAAGAAATAGGTGACGTGCGCGTATTTCTCCGTCTCGGCGACGCGGAGGTTACGGAGACTGGCCTTCGCCAGCATATCTGCAAGAAGGTTCTCCATCGACTCCGGCAGGATGACCATCGGCAGGGTGAAGAGCTTGTCGTACTGCGTCATACAAACGTAGTGCAAGCTCTTTGGAAGTGTGTTGCGCGGGATTACCACGTCCAGTTCGTCGGATGCAGGCAGGTCCCGACCTTCGAGCTTGGTCACCCCGCTGTTTCGCGCCAGCGCGCGCGTAATCTGCCTTGCCCGGTCGGCCCTGAAGTTGAACATGATGCAGACGTCTTCATCGCGAATCACTCCGCGCGGGTGCCCCTGTTCATCCGTAACCACGAACGGCACAATAAACTCATCGGTAATGCCGTTGTTATAGGATTCCTTGAGCCGCGCAACCGGATCGCGGTGCCCTCCGCCTTCCGCGCGCCCGGTGACCATCGCATCGAACGCCAGCTTTTCGCGCTCCCACCGCCTGTCGCGGTCCATTGCGTAATATCGACCCGACACAGACGCGATCCTGCCGATCTGATATTCGCGCATCATCTGCTGAAGCTGCTCCAAATACCCGGCGCCGGAGGTGGGCAGCGTGTCGCGACCATCCATGAACGCATGGACGAAGACCCGCTCCAGTCCCTGCTGCTTCGCCGCCTTGAGCAGGGCATAGAGATGATTCTGATGTGAGTGCACTCCTCCATCGGACACCAGCCCGAAGAGGTGCAGCTGCCTCCCGCCCTCTCGCGCTGCCTGCAAGGCATGCAGGATCGTCGGATGCCTGAAGAACTCCCCGGTCGATATCAGCTCGTCTATTCGAGTGATATCCATCTGCACGATGCGCCCGGCTCCAATGTTGAGATGGCCGACCTCGCTGTTGCCCATCTGACCATCCGGCAGGCCTACAAAGTGATCGGAGGCGTGCAGCAGCGTGCTGGGATACTCCGACAGCAGCTTGTCGTAGGTAGGCTTGCGCGCCAGCGCGATCGCGTTGTTCTCAACCTCTGAACGATAGCCCCATCCATCGAGGATGGTCAGGACAATCGGCCGTGTTTTCGGCCGAACTGGGGATGGGCTTGGGTCTTGCACTCGTGCTCCCTGCTCTTTCTTCCGTTCCAACACCGGGCCGGACTGCTGTCCGGCCCGCCACGTTCGTTACTTCGGCTGCGTTGTAGTTGTCGAAGGAGTAGTGCTCCCGGATCCCGACCCGGTAGTGGCAGGTGCGGTTCCGCTGGGCTTCGCCGCTCCCTGCGCTCCCGACTGAGCACTGGAACCGGCCGGTGCGCCCAGTCCCGATTGCCCAGGCGCCAGGGACGGCGCAGGCTTCGGAGCATGCTCCTCCTGATACTGCTTCGCGGCAGCCTCGATCTCCGGACGGTGCTTTTGGATTACCTCCTGAGCGGTCTTGCGGCCCTGCTGCAATGCGACCTGCTGCTGCTGCTGCAGGATCCCAGGCATGGCATCGATCATGTCCTTGCCTGCAGGAGTCTTGTAGAAGGCGATAATAGCTTCCGCATCATCCGTCGAAATGTGCTGCTTGTAAACCGCGATGATCGGCGTATCCAGATCAAGCTTGTCAAACGACTGCTGCAGGTCATCGCTCACATCCTTCGGCAGAAACGGCATGCTGTTGTGCAGGTAATTGATGTAGCCGCTCGTAAGCTGGCCCTTGATCTTGTTTGCGCCCGTCAGATCCAGCATTTGATGCGCCTGCGCATCGGTTAGGGGATGGGCCGGCGGCGCGGCTTCAGGCTCGGCGCCGGGCGCAGATGCGGCCGGATTGCTCGAAGCTGCGGGAGGCTTCGGAGCACTCTGTGCGGCTGTTGTTGAGGACGGCGCACCGGTCGTCTGTTGGGCAGCGGCGACGCCGGCGAGAAGGATGCAACTGAATACGAAAGCGCAATTACGCATGAATACTCCGATGGGATTGAACGGGCACGACACCGAACCTCGCGCCGCGCGGTTGATAATCTCTTACTCGCCGAAGTTCACCGCTTCAAGGCCGAGATATTCGGCGGCCTGACCGAGCTCTTCCTCGATGCGAAGCAACTGATTGTATTTGGCGATACGGTCGGTGCGGGACGCGGAGCCGGTCTTGATCTGACCTACCCCGGTAGCAACCGCAAGGTCGGCGATAAATGTGTCTTCGGTCTCGCCGCTGCGGTGCGAAATGATAGAGGTGTAACCGTAACGGCGTGCCAGTTCAATGGCTTCGAAGGTCTCGCTCACCGTGCCGATCTGGTTCACCTTGATAAGAATCGAATTTGCAATCTCCTCTTCTATGCCGCGCTGCAGTCGCTCGGTGTTGGTGACGAACAGGTCATCACCCACAAGCTGGATGCGCTCGCCAATCATGCTGGTCAGCGCCTTCCAGCCTTCCCAGTCGTCTTCTGCCAGCCCATCTTCGATCGAGATGATCGGATACTGCCGCGCCCACTCCTGCCAGAAGCGCGCCATCTCCTCGCTGCTGCGCCCGCTCTTGTCGGACTTCTTGAAGACGTACTTGCCCGTCTCTTTGTCATAGAACTCACTGGCCGCTGGATCGAGCGCAATCGCGATGTCCTCGCCGGCCTTGTAGCCCGCCAGTTCAACGGCTTCGAGAATCACCTCGATGGCTTCCTCATTGGATTTGAGCGAAGGAGCGAATCCGCCTTCATCCCCCACGGCCGTGTTGTAGCCGCGCTTCTTCAGTACGCCTTTCAGCGTGTGGAAGACCTCCGCGCCCCAGCGCAGCGCATCGGCAAAGCGCTCCGCGCCCACAGGCATCACCATGAATTCCTGAAAGTCGACATTATTGTCCGCATGCGCCCCGCCATTGATGATGTTCATCATCGGCGTGGGCAGCACCGAAGCGTTTACGCCCCCTAAATAACGATAGAGGGGAATATTCAGCGCTTTCGCCGATGCGCGCGCAGCGGCCATTGAGACCGCCAGAATCGCATTCGCTCCCAACCGCCCCTTGTTCGGAGTGCCATCCAGAGCGATCATCGTCTGGTCGAGCAGCCTCTGGTTGGCCGCATCCAGGCCGGTCAGCTCCGGAGCGAGCACGCTCTCGACATTTTCAACCGCCTGCAACACCCCCTTGCCCAGATAGTGCGACTTGTCGCCGTCGCGAAGCTCCACCGCCTCGTGCTCACCCGTGGATGCGCCGCTCGGAACCGCGGCGCGTCCGACTGCGCCTCCGGCAAGCACCACATCGGCCTCTACGGTGGGGTTTCCGCGCGAGTCGAGAATTTCACGCGCGTGTATTGCAGCGATCTCCGTCATGTCACTCCTTGCAATTTTGTGCTGTAAGCGGTCGTTGAGTTGGGGACGCCGGTCTACAGGGATGGACTCGCCGGACATGCCGCCGATCGTGTCAATGAAACCAGCCATTGCCTGCGCTTTTCGGTGTACCCTTGGCGATTCTAACAAACGGTAACGTTTGTGGTTCAGGTTGCCGCTTCGCTGTAGTTCGGAGACTCAAACCTGGACTAGGCTTGTCACATAGATAGTTGGCGCGGTGCGCCGTCGTGAGATTTCGCCCGGGGGCGCGACTGCCGGCAAGATCGCGGGTTCCATTGTTTTAGCGATCTGAATCGTAAAGGCAACGGTCCGCTCAACCGCGGCAAATTCACAGGAACATCAACCAGCGAGGTGTTTTGATGAGAAAGCTCGATGCCCGGACTCTAGTTTGGCCTCATGCCGCCTTGGCCGCAGCCCTTGCCGTCTCGAGTGCCGCCTTTGCACAGCAATCGAGCAATTCAGACCCTTACACCGGAGTCTCGCAGCCGCCTCCGGACGCGAGCATTACAGCATCACCCGACGCGCAGCCTGCCGCGCAGCCAAAGCCTTCGCCCGCTGTCCCGGCCGCCCCCGACACGGCTCCACTGCCTGCTCCCATGGCCGCCAGCCCTGCGCCGCCTTCCTCTTCGGCCAACTCTGACTATGACATCGTCAGCTCCGTTCCCGGCCAGCATTCCACACCCGTGCCAGCCAGCGGAGCGACCCTGCAGACCCGCCCTCCATCCGACGACGGGATTGCCAGCGCCATCCCCTCCTCGGGCAACGAGCTGGCCGAGGGCACCAATATCCGCGTCAAGCTTACCGACACCCTTTCTACCAGCGCGACATCCGCCGGTTCGCCCTTCCAGGGTGAAGTAGTCAGGGAAGTCTCCAAAGACGGCAGCGTGATTATCCCTGTTGGATCGGTCCTGAAAGGCCGTGTTGTCAGCGTCACCCAGGGACACCACGTCGGTCCCTCGGCCACGCTGCGGCTGCGCCCCGACATGATCGTCCTGCCGGATGGCACCGCATATCACCTTTATGGCCGGGTTGCCGGATCAGAAGCTCCGGGAACCAAAACCGACAGCGAGGGCGGCATCCAGCCCCGTCCCAAAACCGTGAAGACAGCACTTGAATACGGCGCAGCCGCAGGGACCGGAGCCGTCATCGGTGCCTACACCGGCGGTCCTGTAGGCGCGGCAGTCGGATCGCTCGTGGGAGCAGGCATCGTCACCGCCCATATCCTCATGCAGCATCCGAGCGCTGCAGTCGTTCCGGCCGGATCGGTAGTGACCTTCAGCCTCACAGAAGCGATGGCGCTCACGCCAACGAAGAACTAAGAGGATCCAAGTCTTGCAAAAAGGGGAGCTTTCGAGGCTCCCCTTTTTCTTGCCGCAATCAGCTAGCTACAATACCCCAGTGCCATGATCCACCGCCTCTACACGCCGGCTGCGCCGCTCGGATGGTTCGTAAAGTGCTTCTGGTATTGGGAAGGCGCTCCACAGACGCACGCCAAGGAGCAGCTCATGCCCAACGGCGAGGCGGCCATCATCTTCAACCTGCGCGACGATCCGATGCGCATCTACGACGCCCGGGACCTCACCCGCTGCGAGTCGTTCGGACACGCCGTGCTGTCCGGGCCCCGCACCCGGCCTTTCGTCATCGATACCTCGCAGCAGGACCGCGTCTTCGGCATCGAATTTCAGCCCGGGGGATCATTCCCCTTCTTTCGCGTCCCCACGTCGGAGTTCTGCGATACCGAGGTCTCCCTCGAATATCTCTGGCGCAGTTCGGTCAATGAAATTCGTGAGCAGTTGCTCGCAGCCCCGGACATCGACCGCATGATGGCCATAACCCAGACCATCTTGAGGCGCCTGATTGTTCGGCCCCTCGAACTTCACCCGGGAGTCACCTTCGCGCTGCACCGGTTCTGCTCCCGGCCTCAGACTCCCGTCGCCTCCGTCCTCGACCGGATCGGACTCAGCCATCGGCGATTCGCTCAGCTCTTCCAAACTCAGGTGGGGATCACGCCGAAATCCTTCAACCGCGTGCTCCGTTTCCAGAGCGTGCTGCGCAGAGTTCACCGCGCCTCGAATATCGACTGGTGCGGAGTCGCTCTCGACTGCGGCTACTACGACCAGGCGCACTTCATCCACGACTTCCAGGAGTTCTCCGGATTTACCCCCACCGTCTATGCCGCCCGCGCGACCGAGCACCTGAACCATGTACCACTCGTCTAAACGTACCGCTGGTCTGAACCGAAGTTCAGATTTTTACAATCCTGGAGCATCGCACTCGATCCACAATCGTCGTCAGCAAAAAATCAGGAGCGCCGCCATGGCAAAACCGATTCCCAAGGGCTACCACACCGTACAGCCGTATCTCTACTTCAAGAATGCCTCCGAAGCAGTTGCCTTCTACTCAAAGGTCTTCGACGCAACCGAACGCATGCGCATGCCCGACAAGAGTGGGCGCATCACGCACGCCGAAATCACGATCGGCGACTCCTGCATCATGATGGCTGACGAAAGTCCAGCCTATGACGCTTATAGTCCCGAGCACTACGGCGGAGCGCCCATGAGCCTCATGATCTACGTCGACGACTGCGACGCCACCTACAAGCGCGCCCTCGATGCCGGCGCAAAAAGCCTTCGCGAGCCCGCCGACCAGTTCTATGGAGACCGCATGGCCGGCGTCGCTGACCCCTTCGGCTTCCACTGGTGGATTGGAACTCACATCAAGGACGTCTCGATGGAAGAGATGATGCAGCACGCCTGAGTTATTTTCGGGCCCGGCATTGACGTCTCGTCCCCGCGGGACTCGGGCTTCCCCTTATCGGAATCCCGGAACGGCAGTGCCGGGGCAGGATTTTGTCCACCACGGCGGAAACTCGCTCCACGCCTGCCGTGCATCAAACCAATAGGGAACGATGCAAGGCAAGCGCCCCAGAATCCTCTGTCTCGACGATCAACCGGCAAATTTGCTGGTTCGCAAACTGCTGCTGGAGCAGTTTGGCTGCGAGGTAGTAGCAGTCCATGATTCCCAATCTTGTCTCCGCGCGGCCACGCAGGAGTACTTTGATCTGGCGCTGCTCGACTACCACCTCGCCGAACAACTCACGGGAGCGGACGTCGCCCGCGACCTTCGCATCATGATGCCCGCAATGCGGCTCGTCATGCTAACGGGCGACCCTATGCTGCCCCAGAGCGCCGTTCAGAGCGTGGATGCGGTATTGACCAAAGGAACGAGCGGCCCGCAGCAGCTCTTTCAGATCATCGAAGACCTGCTTCCTGACTGCGCTCTGAAACCTCGCCGGGAGTGGCTCCTTCCCATAAGCCACTTCGGTCCGCCGACAAAGCCGCCCCTATGAAGGTTCCTCGAACCAGTCTCCGTCGCCCTGGTTCACCTGAACTAAGAAATCCCTGAGCACTTTGGCATTGGCTGATGTATTCGCCGCGCGTTCCTGGTATTGCTGCGCCGTCCGATCGCTATGCATGTCTTCCGCGCGATCCGCCATTCGCTGGAACATGGAAGCGCTCTCCTCCAGCGCGCGAAGCGCCGACCACAGCGCTGTCTCAACGGCATGTCGCTGCTCCGCTCCAAGGTTTCGCGCGGTATAGGCGTGCCCCACCCGGCACCGGTAGCGCACGAAACCGTTTTCTTCCAACTCCCAGAGCACCCCTCCGCAGTCGGGACATCCAAATGCGGATGGGCGGCCCGGCCGATCCTCATTCTCGATCTCCGACATATCCATCTCCGAAATTCTGGTTTCTTCGAAAGCTTGATGTTGCACCGCCTTGCTGGCGCGCCCATTCACCGTCAGATCAACCGGAATCTCCTCGTGCGTGAGCGTCAGAATCGCCTCCGGCATCTGGGCGAGGGAGAGTACCCGCGCATCGGGTACCTGCGCCAGCGCACTGCGAGGCATCGAGGCAAACAGGGCAGTCTCCGGGTCCTGGACGATCGCCGCGCCGCCGGCGGCACGTACCACCATCAATCCTGATGTTCCATCGTCAAGCAAACCGGTTAAAATGATCCCGATAACTCGCGGCCCGTAATACGTTGCCGCGGACCGGAACAGCGGATCGATAGCTGGACGGTGCAGGTTTTCCCGGGGCCCCTGGATAACTCGCAAGACTCCGTCCTCAACCAGCATGTGGTAGTCGGGCGGGGCGATATATATCTTGCGCTTCTCAATGGGTGTATGATCCTCGGGATGTATTGTTTCTCGACCACTGGCGCGCTGCAGAATCGCCGGCAACATCGCTCCCGCGTGCCGGGAGGTGTGCAACACAATTAATACGCCGGCATCTAACTCTGTGGGCAGCGCAGCCAGAAGCTGTTGTAGAGCTTCTATCCCCCCGGCCGATGCACCGATTACAACCAAGTCACGACGGGCCATGACGCTCTCCTGTGCCTACGGACTCAGATGTTGCGCCCGGCGGCACAGATAGCACGACACTCGGGAAATATGAGTCGCCTGAGTGCAGTTTGACGACAACAACGATAACGAGTGCGAAGACTATGGCAAACAATCAAGCGGAAGTTCCCCCTGTGCTGACCTGTTGGAAAGACATTGCCCAGTACCTTGGAAAGGGCGTTCGCACCGTACA
>JAFAMZ010000212.1 GCA_019232935.1 Silvibacterium sp. | reverse complement strand
GCGCGACTCTGTGACACTCATGTGGTGGCGGACATCGGCGCCGCGAACCCAGAAGATCACGTCTTCGGCAATGTTGGTGGCGTGGTCGGCTACCCGTTCCAGGCTGCGGGAGATCATCACTGCGGCCAATGCCTGCGGAGCCAGGTGCGGTTCGGTCTTCATCACGTTCAGCAGCGTGAAGTAGGCGGTATCATTCAGCTTGTCGACGCTGTCGTCCATGGAAAGCACGGATTCGGCCATGGCAGCATCGGCCTCAATAAACGACTGAAGAGCCTTGCGGACCATGCCGGTGGCGAGCGAGGCCAGCTTTGGCGTGTCCACGGGCAGATCGGCTACCGGAAAGGCTTCAAGTTCGCGCACACGATCGCTGATACTGGTAGCGGAGTCGCCCACGCGCTCCAGGTCGGCGTTGATCTTGATCACGGAGAGGATAAAGCGCAGGTCGATGGCCATGGGCTGCTCCATGGCGAGAAGATCGAGGGCCATCTGGTCGATTTCGCGTTCGAAGCGGTTGATGGCCAGTTCGCCGCGATCCACCAGGTCGCAGATGGAGAGATCGCGTGTGCGATACGCTTCGACGGCGCGCTGAATGGACTGTTCGGCCATTCCGGCCATCACGAGAAGCCTCTCCTTCAATTCGTCCAGACTGCGCTGAAACCGGATTCTCGTCATCCGAACCTGCCCTGGAGTGTAATCTTCCTTCTTCTTCGACGCTAACCGAACCTTCCGGTGATGTAATCTTCGGTCCTCTTCCACCCCAGCGAACCAACACCGGGTTCGCCGGGGGCCCCGGTCTTCAAAGCCTGCCGGCTTTCTGAACGAGCATGCCTCATCCGAACCTTCCGGTGATGTAATCTTCGGTCCTCTTGTCGCTCGGGTTCGTAAAAATTTTATGAGTTGAATCAAGCTCGATAAGCTTTCCGTTCAAAAAGAACCCGGTGCGTTCGGCGACGCGGGCCGCCTGCTGCATATTGTGGGTCACGATAACGATCGTGTACTGGGATTTTAGCTGGAATATCAAATCTTCGATCTTTGCCGTTGAGATCGGATCGAGCGCCGAGCAGGGCTCGTCCATGAGCAGGACCTCGGGATCGACGGCCAGAGCGCGAGCGATGCAAAGGCGTTGCTGCTGACCTCCGGAGAGCCCAGCTCCTGATTTTTTCTTCAGATCGACTTTCACCTCGTCCCACAGGGCGGCCTCTGTGAGCGAGCGCTCGACGACCTCGTCCAGAACACGGCGGCTGGAAAAGCCGTTGAGGCGCAATCCTGCAGCGACGTTGTCGTAGATGGACATGGTGGGAAAGGGATTAGGCCGCTGGAACACCATGCCGACGCGGCGTCGCACTTCCACGGGTGAGATATCGCTGTAGATGTTCAGCTCCCCCATTTCGACCTTGCCTGTCACTTTAGCGATGGGGTTGGTCTCGTGCATACGGTTGAGGCAGCGGACAAATGTAGATTTGCCGCAACCGGAAGGACCGATGAGCGCGGTGCACTGATTGGGTGGGATCTTCAGATTGATATCGTGCAGCGTATGGTTTGTGCCATACCATGCGTTGAGGTTTTCTACCGCGATTCCTACACCCACTTAACTCGCCCCTTTCAATACGCCCCGTGTGGTTACATAGCGAACCAGCGAAACGGCAACCACAATCAAAGTAATAAGGACCAGCGCTCCGGCCCACGCCAGGCGATGCCATTCGTCATACGGAGAGAGAGCATAAACGTAAATCTGCAGCGGCAGGGCAGCGATTGGCTGGTTAACAGCGACACTCCAGAACTGATTGCCGAAAGCCGTGAAGAGCAGCGGCGCGGTCTCTCCGGCGACCCTCGCGAAGGCCAGCATGCAGCCGGTGATGACGCCGGGCGTTGCGGTGCGAAGGGTGATGGAAATTACCGCTCTCCAGTTGGGGACGCCGAGCCCCAGGGCAGCCTCACGGATCGGATGAGGCACCATCAGGAGCATCTCCTCCGTGGTGCGGGTGATCGTGGGGATCATCATAATGCCCAATGCAATGCCGCCGGATAAGGCCGAGAAATGCTT
>JAFAMZ010000199.1 GCA_019232935.1 Silvibacterium sp. | reverse complement strand
CCCTTGGCGGCTCCGGAACCACTGTGCAGGCCGGCGGCGGTCCGGGAGGCACAAGCGTTGCTTCGGGCGGCGCGGGAACCGGCGCCGGCGGCCTCTCCCTCAGCACCAATGGCGGCGGCCCGCTTCCTGTCTACATGGATCCCGTTCTTACTGGAACCGTACAGTTGCAGCGCCAGGAGACGCCTGAGTCCAACCGGCTCTTCTACCCCTCCGGGAGACTCAGTCAGAACACCAATGTTTATAACTTTGCCTATAACCAGGGATTCGTCACCGGCACAAACCTTCAGGTCGGATTCAACAATTCCTATACAACCTCGAACTTTCTGTTCAATTCCTACAGCCCCCAGTATTCAACTTCATTTAACGCCCAGGTTACCCAACACTTATTGCAGGGCTTTGGATGGGGTATCAACGGCCGCTTCATCATCCAGGCGAAGAACAACCGCCGTATCGCCGACTCCGCCTTTCGCCAGCAGCTTCTCTACACCATCAACCAGGTGGAGCAGATTTACTGGGGCCTCGTGAGCGCCTATGAAGACCTGCAGGCGAAGCAGCGGTCTCTCGAACAGTCCACTCGCCTGCTCGAAGACGATAAGAAGGCGCTCGAAATCGGCACCATGGCTCCGCTCGATGTAGTCAGCGCTCAAAGCCAGGTGGAAACCGACAGGCAGGGGGTCATCTCCTCGCAGAGCAATTTGGAATACCAGCAATTGCTCATGAAGCAGGCCATCGCCCGCAGCCTCGAAGACCCGACCATCGCCAACGCCCCGGTAATCCCCACCGATCGCGTCAGCCTGATCGAGACTCCCGAGGAGCGCCAGTCGGCCGACGACCTGGTTCGCCAGGCAGATGCCAACAGCCCGTCCATCGAGCAGGCGGTAATGACGCTTAAGAATGACGAAATCACGTTAAAGGGAGAAAAGAACGGCCTGCTGCCCACGCTTGATGTTTACGGCTTTTACGGGGCTTCGGCCTTGGGCGGCAATCAGAGTCCTTATTGCGTCAATTTCCAGAATGGGCAGCCGTGTCCTCCCGGCTCCTATCCGTCGATATCGTATGCCACAGCCTTTTCTCACTTATTCGACAGCAGCGGTCCTAACAAGGGCGTGGGCTTCAATCTCAACGTCAACATCCGTAACCGCCAGGCGCAGTCCGCACAGGCCCGGTCGGAGCTTGAATACCGCCAGGCTCAGATGCGCCTGCAGCAGCTCTATGTGCAGACGCGAATGAACGTGGTCAACGCGCAGTACGCGCTGACCAACGACCGCGCATCAGTCCAGTCTACGCAGGCTACCCGGGACTACGATCTCCAGAGCCTCGATGCCGAGGTCAAAAAGCTGCACCTGGGCGCTTCCACCACCGCTCTCGTGTTGCAGCAGCAGCGCTCACTCGCCATTGCGGAGGGCAATCTCATCTCGGCGAAAGCGAAATACGCGATCGACCGCGCATCGCTGTCGCAGATCCTTGCGAACACCCTTGATCTCTACGGGATTTCCATCGTCGATGCCGCAACCGGGCAGGTAAAGACCGCCCCCGTGATTCCGGGGCTTGAACACGTGCAGCCAGGATCCGAAGTATCGGTTCCCGGCCAGCAGCAGAACCTCCAGCGGCAGCAACAGAACCCGGCTCCGCAGGCACAACCCATGCCGCAGCAGCCGGTTCCTCCTCCGACCCAGCCGCAACCGTGATTGCAGTCTCACCGAACGCCCCGGCCTGAAAACCGGGGCATTTTTTTGTGTGAAATCGCTCGACCAGGCCCTCAACCAACCCGCAATTTCGCCGTGAGATCTTCATTGTGAATTTGCGCAAAGCGCCGCCACCTGGACGCTCATCCCTGATAAAATCTATTGAATCCACTCCAGGAGACGGAGTCCTCATCGTGCCCGCATGAAAGGGCGCGGCGAGGTGTGAGCACAGGGTTCCCCCCTTGCGCGCCCAGCGTTGACGATGGGGTGTGGGAGAGCAGATGCAGGCTATCCTTGCGCTCGAAGATGGGCGCATTTTCGGCGGTGAAGGCTACGGCGCCAAAGGCGAGTGCTACGGTGAGGTAGTTTTCAATACTTCTCTTACCGGATACCAGGAAATCTTTACCGATCCCTCCTATGCAGGGCAAATAGTCGTACTCACCAATCCGCAGATCGGGAATTACGGAACCAATACCAGCGATAACGAAGCCAACAAGCCCTACATCGAGGGTCTGGTGGTGCGCGAGTTTTCGCCCATCTCGTCAAACTGGCGCTCGCAACTGGTTGCTGACGAATATCTCGAGCGCTTCCAGGTTCCGGTCATCTCCGAAATCGACACCCGGGCTCTCGTCCGGCACCTGCGCACCCACGGCGTGATGCGCGGCGTGATCTCATCGATCGAATCCAATCCTGACCTCCTCGTCGAAAAGGCGCGCTCCATTCGCAAGATGGACGGGACCGACCTCGCCAAAGTCGTCTCCACGAAGGCCCGCTACGAATGGGAACAGGACGGCCCCGATCCGCTGAAGACCGACGCCGGCATTGAGCCTGAGCCGCGACCGCACCTTCATGTCGTCGCCTACGACTTCGGCATCAAGAAGAACATCCTGCGTATGCTCGCGAGAGAGGGAGCGCGCGTGACCGTCGTTCCCGCCGAAACCTCCGCAGAAGACGTGCTGGCGCTCAACCCCGACGGCGTATTCCTCTCGAATGGCCCCGGTGATCCCGGGCCTGTCACCTATGCACAGGAGAACATCCGCAAGCTGATGGGCCGCGCGCCAATCTTCGGAATCTGCCTCGGCCACCAGCTCATGGGCCTCGCGCTGGGCGGCAAAACCTACAAGCTCAAGTTCGGACACCACGGCGGAAACCATCCCGTCCAGCAGGTCGACTCCGGCAAGGTCGAGATTACCTGCCATAACCACAACTTCGCCGTCGATCCTGACTCGCTCAGGACCGACGACGTCGACCTGACGCACATCGACCTGAACGATAACACGCTCGAGGGCATGCGCCACCGGACCATGCCGCTCTTCAGCGTGCAATACCATCCCGAAGCCAGCCCCGGCCCGCATGACTCGAACTATCTCTTCCGCGACTTCAGAAAGATGATGGAGGAGTGGAAGGGGTGAGAGCCTGAGTGGGCGGCGTTGGGCGTGTTAAACTTGTTTAACAGGAGGAGGGTCATATGCTGGGTGTGAGACTGGAGCCGGATCTCGAGGCGCGACTGGACCGCCTGGCCAGAAAAACAGGGCGCACAAAGAGCTTTTACGCCAAAGAGGCCATTCGCCAATACATCGAAGACTGCGAAGACTATTTATTGGCGGTAGAGGTGTCGAAGCGCAACGAAGAGACCTTCAGCCTTGAAGAAGTGAGGCGCGAGCTTGGCCTGGAAAGTTAGATTTACCAAGCTTGCTTTGAAACAACTTAAAAAGCTGGATAAACAAATTGCGGATCAGATTACTCGTACGCTCCAGGAAAGGGTGGCCGAGAGCCACGATCCCCGTGCGTTTGGAAAAGCCCTGATCGGGGAGCTAAAAGGGTTCTGGAGGTATCGGATAGGCGACTATCGCGTGGTTTGTGAGTTGAAAGACACAGAGCTTCTCATACTGGCTCTGGCCATCGGGCATCGGCGCGAAATTCATAAATAGGAACCAAATGCCACGTCGCAATGACATCACAAAAATTCTCGTGATCGGCTCCGGGCCGATCGTCATCGGGCAGTCCGCCGAATTTGACTACTCCGGCACGCAGGCCTGCAAAGCCCTGAAGGCTGAAGACTACGAAGTCGTGCTGGTCAACTCGAACCCGGCCACCATCATGACCGATCCCGAGCTCGCCGACCGGACTTACATCGAGCCGCTCACGCCGCAGTACGTTGAGGAGATCATCCGCCTCGAAGCCGAGATGCTGCACGACCAACCTTGGAATGGCGGGGCCCGTTCCGGCAGGTTCGCTGTGCTCCCCACGGTCGGGGGACAGACTGCGCTCAA
>JAFAMZ010000091.1 GCA_019232935.1 Silvibacterium sp. | reverse complement strand
TGGGGCACCCAGGGCGTTTACTCCTCGTGGTCCGATCCCGGTTCTCGCGAAGTGGAGCGCGGTGCTCGAATCGAGTAGTCCAGGCCCCCGCGCGATTCCGGCCGCGAGCCTTGCGCAGGCGGAGGAGTGGCTTGCCGGCCGTCCTGCGTGTAGCGACGAAGGTTTTTTAGCGTCTCGATCTTGTCGCGGGCGTAATCGCTTGCCAGGCGCGTGAGGGCGTAGGTGACGATGTCGCTGTGATGAAGGCCTTCCATGTCGGGGTCGCGGCGGAAGTTGAGCCAGAGACGGTGGACGAGCTGGACGTCCTCGGCCTGGAGCGCTGGGGCGTGCGGGCCGATGTGGAAGGACATGTCCTTGCCATCGGGCATGATCACGTAAAAAGTGAACTGGCGCTTCGGTTCGGGCAGCGCTTCCCAGGCCTGTCCGACATGGTAGGCCTGCTCTTGCGCAGTCATTTTGGTGGAGAGGCCGGAGACCAGGGCCGCGACTTCGAGTGAGTTCGCAGTCTGGACGAGCGCGGCGAAGACGTCACCGGCGGGAACGACGAGCAGGGAGATGTGCTTCCCGAAGCTTTCGGCAACGGATACGGCCTTGGTGAAGAGCATCTGCTCGTATTCACTGAACAGCTGGTGATCGAGTTGCTCGGGGCCCCCGGCGCCCATCATTCGGGCGGTGAGCACGACGATGTCCTGATCGTCCGTGTCGGTGCGCGAGAGAGCCCACTTGAGCGCGAAGGGATTGGCGTAGTCGCGCATGGTGACCAGAACGCTGCCCGGCCTGATTTCGAGTGCGCTGCGGCTGATGGTTTCAGGCTGCTCAAGCTGGAAGTGCTCCTTCATCTGCTTCACCGTCACGAGCTGCTTCCTCATGTTTCGGCGCTCGGAAATCGTAAAGATGATGAAGAAGGCCGCGGCGAATGCGACGCCGCTCTTGGTGGCGACGCTCTTGGTCATCAAGTTGACGGTGGCAGTCGACGCCAGCACCAGAAAAACGCAGAACAGGCCGACAGGCAATTCGATTCCGCGAATTTTGAGGTTGATGGGTACCTTCCAGCCGCGCTCGCCCTTGTATTTCCAGCGCAAAACGAGCATAGCAAGGCTGTTGAAGGTGAAGCTCCAGATGACGCCGAAGGCGTACGCCTCGCCCAGGGTGATGACGTTGCCGCGGCTGACGATGATGGTGAAGAGCTGGAGCGCGGTGACGAGATTGACGATGCGGTAGCTGGTTCCGAACTTGCGGTGCGGCTTGCGAAACCAGTCGGTGAGAACGCCGTCTTCGGCGACGCGCATGAGCACGCCGGTCGATCCAATGATAGAAGTGTTGATCGCGCCGGAAAGAATGAGAAATCCTACGATGACGACAAAAATGCGGAAGATGATGCGCAAGGTGAGCGGACCGACGGCGTACATGGCAAGGCCGGCTATCAGGTTGTCGCGATAGACCGGAACCCGGACGGAGTCCGGGATAAGCATCACTGCGAGCAGTGAGACGATTCCGGTAAAGACGAAGCTGTAGATGGCGATCACGATCGCAGCGCGCTTCAGGTTCTTGAGCTTGGGATGTTCGATCTCGCGGTTGACCTGCGCGAGCGTCTCCTCGCCGCTCATGGCGAGGATAGAGTGGCCAAAGGCCATCAGGATACCGAAGAGTCCGAGCGAGGTGGCCAGCTTCGTCCCGCCGAGGAATCCCAAGGCGTCCTTTGAGAAGTGCAGGTTGGCTGGCGTGGGCAAAGGCGGAAATTTCGCGCCCACCCTGAACGCAGACCAGATGCCCCAGCCGAGCAGCAGGACCACCATGACGGTGGTGATCTTCATGACTTCGAGGGCTTTGTCGCTCGACTCCTCGATGCCCTTGATGTTCTGCCACCAATAGTAGATGGTCACAACTGCGCAAAACACGGCCGAGGTGCCGTCTACAGGAAAATGCCACGGCCCTTGGCCGCTAATCATAGCGACGGGAAGCCAGCGGTGCGCCGCTCCGACATCGATCAGCTCATTCAGCAGCCCGGTGATGTACTGGCCGGCCGACACGCCGGAGATCGGACCCGTGAGGATGTAGTCGAACATGAGCGCCGAGACGCTCAGTTTGGCGAAGGTCCCGCCAAGGGCCTCCTTGACGACGCGGTAGACGCCGCCGCGCGTGAACATCGAGCAGCTCTCGACATAGACGGCGCGCACGGCGAAGGAGAAGAGCATGACGCCCAGGATGAACCACGGCGCGGCCTTGCCGATCGCTTGCTCGGCAATGCCTCCGGCGTAAAAGGCTGAAGAGCCTAAGTCATTGAGAACGACTGCCGCCGCCCGCCAGAAGGAAATGAAGGTAAGCATGACCGAGGAAGCGACAACCAGCTTGACTCGGTTGGACTGCGGAGCGGAAAACGTTTGCGGCATGAATGGTGGGCGCTTACATGGTCAGAGTCCGACGGATGCCGGGTTCATCATCGTCCTGACGCTCTCGGCTGAGTTTATGTCCGCCAGAGTCTGCCGTCAATGTGTTTGATGCTACTCGCCGAACAGTTCGCCCAGGTCCTCTATAAAGCTCAGGATGACGACTCCGGCCGAGCCGACGAGACCGATAAAGAACAGAATCGTGAGTAGATGCAGGACGAACTGCAACAAAGCGTTCACGGAAGAATTGTAACGCACCTGCCGTGAGATGAACGGTGCTAGACTCGCCGTAAATGCCTGTGCTTTCCACCCGGACACCGGCCGCGAGGGCGACCAGAGCGCGGCTTGCGCCTGCGGTTGTTCTGGCTCTGACCTCCGGATTCCTCTTAGACCTCCCGTTCCCGATCGCCGGCCCTCTGCCGCCCTGGCGCGCGTCCTTCGCGTGGATTGGGCTGGTACCGCTGATGTATGGCCTGCTCGGCGCGCTTGATTCCTCAGATCCGCAGTACCTGAAGAGGAGCGCGCTGGTTGGGTATCTCGGTGGAGTGACCTGGTACATCCTGAACTGCTACTGGATTTATCACACGATGCACCTGTATGCCGGGGTTCCGGCGGCGGGAGCGGCGGGGATTGTTGTTCTCTACAGCATGGTGCTGGGTTTGTACTTCGGACTGTTCGGCCTGGTAATAGCGTTCCTGCGAAGGGCTTCTGGTGGAATTCCGATTCCGCTGGCGACTGCGCCGTTTCTGTGGTCTGCGATTGAACTGGCGGCATCGCGGATCACCAGTGTGCCATGGGACCAGCTTGGCTATTCGCAGGTGGACAATTTTCTGCTGACGCGGCTGGCTCCCTGGACCGGTGTGTATGGGATTTCGTTCGTGCTGGTGGCGGTGAATGCGTTGTTTGCCGCGGCGCTGCTGTCGCGTTCGATTCATATCCGGCTGCGGCTGGGGGTTGGGGCGGTGCTGGCGGTGATCCTGCTGCAGTTGGGCTCGTGGATCCCGCCGAAGCCTGACCCAACGGAAGCTCTCGCCGTTCTGCTGCAGCCGAATTTCGATGTCCGACAGAACAATGACTGGGTCGGCCCGGAGTGGGACCGGAATATCGCGGTGTTCCTCAAGCAAAGTAAGGACCTGAGCGCGGGCTGGTATGAGGAAATGCCCGGGCCGGAGAAGCCGGTCCACATTGTGCATCGCGTGGGCGCGAAGCCGCCGGTTTCGCTGGTTGCGTGGCCGGAATCGCCTTCGCCGTTTACAGAGGGCGATCCGCGGTTCCGCGCGGCGATGCATCAGCTTGCGACGGAGACGGGTGCCGGTATTGTCGCCGGGAATCCGACGAGCGCGTGGGAGATGGATGAATCGGGCAATCGCGTGCTGCGCGATTACAACTCAGCGTCATTTATTTCTCCGCAGGGTGAGTTTGTGGGCCGGTACAGCAAGATTCATCTTGTGCCCTTCGGAGAATACGTGCCTTATCGCGAACTGTTTTTCTTCGCACACCACCTGACGAAGCAAGTCAGCGATTTTTCGCGGGGCAAGGAGCGAAATGTGTTCACCGCGAATGGGCACCGCTACGGAGTTTTCATCTGCTACGAGTCGATCTTCGCCGATGAGGTGCGGGAGTTTGCAAAGAACGGTGCGGAGGTGTTCGTGAATATCTCCGATGACGGATGGTATGGAGACACGAGCGCTCCGTGGCAGCACCTGAATATGGCGCGGATGCGGGCGATCGAGAACCGGCGCTGGATCCTGAGGGATACGAACTCAGGCGTGACGGGGACGATCGATCCCGAGGGCCGCGTGGTGCAGAGCTCGCCGCGGCATGTGCTTACTTCATTGCCGGCATGGTATGGGTTCCGCGACGATCTGACGTTTTATACGCGGCACGGGGACGTGTTCGCGTGGGGGTGTGTTGTGGTGGTGGCCGGCGCGGTTGTGTTTGTTACACGATCACGGCGGAGCGCTCCCATGGCTGCAGCACTCTGACGGAAGCCATGCCCGCAGCAGTCGCAGCCTCGATGCCCATCTCGGTGTCTTCGAAGACGAGGCAGTGCTCGGGCGCGACGCCGAGGCGTTCGGCGGCGAGCAGAAATGCTTCCGGATGCGGCTTGGCGTTCGTGTAGTCGCCGGCGCAGACCAGCGTTTCAAAGCGATCCAGCAGGCGCAGGGTGCGGAGCGACTCCGTCACGCTCTCGCGTGTGCTTCCGGAGACGACAGCGAAGGGGATCCTGCCGTGCTGGGCGAGGATGTGCTCGAGGACTTCGGGGACGGCTTCGAGCTGCGGCAGGGCTTCGTAGTAGAGGGCTTCCTTGCGGGTCGCGACGGCTTCGATGGGCATGTCGAGGCCGTGCTGCTCGTTCAGCGAGCGGATGATCTCCACGACGGGGCGGCCGCCCCAGGCATAGAAGGTGCTTTCGGGAAAGTCGCATCCCCATTCCCCGAGTGCGCGCTTCCAGGCAATGTAGTGCAGGGGCATGGAGTCGGCTATAGTGCCGTCGCAGTCGAAAAGATAGGCTGCAAAGGGGCCAGGGGGCAAAGTCAGTTTTCTTTCGGTCATTAGTTCTATGTTCACACATCACAAAAGCGAGCTGTGGGGTACCCGGCCCTGTTCCGTGAGTGCCTCGGCGATCATTGCATGAAGCGGGCTGATAAGTCCTGCTTGATCGGAAAGACAGCATCAGTTCGGAACTTCGGAGCCGATATGCTTGGCGATGAA
This sequence comes from Silvibacterium sp., assembly GCA_019232935.1. Taxonomy (GTDB): domain Bacteria; phylum Acidobacteriota; class Terriglobia; order Terriglobales; family Acidobacteriaceae; genus Silvibacterium. The sequence goes on along the minus strand of JAFAMZ010000091.1, from coordinate 9,603 downwards.
CAACAGCGCTGCTTGGAAGGCAGCTGCGGCTTGGGGGTTCTGCAAGCCGATGGCCTTACCCGCAGGCGGAAGCCCCTCTGGATAGACGTCGAATAGGTGATTGAAGCCTCTCATGCGGTATAAGCTGTGTTCGATATGCTGGTGCTGCAGAGCGGCCGCCATTTGCTCCGACAACTGAAACGGAACATCCGTATCCCGGTCGCCGTGCAGGAGGAGCGTCGGCGGATATCCCGGTTTGACAAGGCGATCAGGACTATAGGCGATTAATTTCTCACGCTCCTTGAGAGGATCGAATCCGGCTACTTCCTTGGGCCATAGCCCATTCTGACGGCAATAGATATAGAAATTCACACGGGGTTCAACGTCAGCTTCGGCTATTTCATTAGGAGAGATTGCTTGCAGCGCGGCTTCTTTTGTCACTCGGGGTTGGCTCGGCGCCTGCGCCCAGTAGATGGCGGGCTGTGCCAACCATGGCCCCGCAATGTCGCCGTAACCGTAGAAGGAGACGATCACCTTCGGCGATGGATGGAGCTGAACGCCGGACATTAAGGCTAAATACGCCCCGCCTGATTGACCCACGATGGCCAGGTGTTCGGGATCGCATTGGAACAGCCCCGGTCCCTTTTCTCGTACCCAACGATAGGCGTCTCCGACATCTTCGAGGATGGCCGGAATCTTGGTTTCCGGCGCTAAACGATAGTCGATGGAGACCACGATGTACCCGGCTCGAAGAAATAGGTCATTCTCATCAGCGGGGATCGTTGTACGGCTGCCAAAGATGAGCCCGCCGCCGTGAATCCATATGATAGCCGGATGAGGTCCCGCTCCCGTAGGGCGATATACGTCGGCCTTGATCTCTAAATCTCCCACATTCTTGTATGTAAATGTCTCTTTGGCATGAGCCTTTGCCGGCTGCGCCTGTCCAACTGGCATCGATGCCGTGGCCAGAAGGCATCCGAGCAAAATGCCGTGGCGAAACGTGAAGTCGGTATGCCGACGCCCAATCTGCGAAACTTGGTTAGAAGGCATCTCATCGCCCTCCTAACTGGAGCTGACCATGTAACACGACTCTAATTCGCCGGATGCCGACCACTCAAGAGTTTGCCTTCGCACGTTGTGCCCGAGCAAGAAGATGCGGGTATCAACGATCTGTCGGCCACTTGGAAATCGACGGTTACTTCTAAGCTGATCCAAAGCTGATCCGATTTACAGATTCAAATCGACCCACGATCCGGTGAGGCGCTCACTTCTCTGCGCGCGGCTTTACCGTTAGAATGAAAAGAAAAAGTCAGGTCCAGCCCAGTGCTAAACGATCTTGAATTCGCCTACGCTCCCGTGCGAGACAAAGTCCGCGACCTGCGGGAGTATCTTTGACGCTGCCCGCCTCAAAACCGATCTAGCTGCCATTGAGCAGAAGCTTTCCGACCCGAACCTGTGGTCGAATCCGCAGCTTTCGCAGCCGCTCATGCGCGACCGCAAGCGCATCGAGGCGCTGTTGTCCGACGACGCCGAGCTGGAGCGCAAAACCGGCGACGTGGAAGCCTATTTCGACCTGGCGCGCGAGGGCGAGCCGGTCGAAGACGACCTGAAGCGCGAGATCGACGCGCTGAACAGCTTTGCTGAAGAGATGGAGACGCGCACGCTGCTTTCGGGTGAGACCGATGCGCTGAATGCCATTGTTGTCGTGCATCCCGGTGCGGGCGGAACGGAAAGCCAGGATTGGGCCGAGATGCTGATGCGCATGTATCTGCGCTGGGCCGAGCAACAGGGCTTCAAGGCAGAAATCAATGACATCCTCGACGGTGAAGAGGCGGGCATCAAGTCGGTGACCTTCACCATCACCGGCGAGTACGCCTATGGGCTGCTGCAGGGCGAGATCGGCGTGCACCGGCTGGTGCGCATTTCTCCTTTCGATCAGGCGAAGCGGCGGCATACCTCCTTCGCGTCGGTGTTTGTCTCACCGGAGATCGACGATTCGATACAAATCGACATCAAGCCGGAGGACATCCGGACGGATACATACCGCTCGGGCGGCAAGGGCGGGCAGCACGTCAATACGACGGACTCGGCGGTGCGCGTCACGCATATTCCGACGGGGATTGTGTCGGCGTGCCAGAACGAGCGCTCGCAGCACAAGAACCGCGAGCGGGCGATGAAGATGCTGCGGTCGCGCCTCTATGAATACGAGCTCGAAAAGAAGCGCGAGGCCACCAAAAAACTCGAAGATTCAAAGCTGGACATCAACTTCGGGTCGCAGATCCGCTCTTATGTCCTCCAGCCGTACCGCATCGTCAAAGACCATCGCACCAAGGTCGAGTTCGGCGACGTAGACCGCGTTCTGGACGGCTATCTGGCGCCGTTTATCCGCGGATACCTGATCATGCGCCGGAACGGCGGCGTGCCTGTTGCGGTGGATGCAGGGGATGAGTTGGAGTAGGTTGAGGGGGAGAAGCAGCGCTTATGCTTATTTCCACCACCATGAGTAGCCGGCGCGAAACTGCATCGTTACGTTAACGCCTGGATTATGGTCGCCCAGGCTAGCGCTTGAGATATGCACGGCGTCGACCGCAAACAACAAGCTCTGCGTTGGCCTCACAAATATATTCGTGCCGATGCCGGCCTGGGGAGTGAAGTTGATCACACTGGTGTTGGCAGTACGAATCGGATATTGCGGAAATTTGTGATTGGTCCACAGAAGGCCGCCGCCTAACTGTGCCGAGGGAACGACGCGCGCGCCGGTGCTGAAGTCCCAGCGGAGGAGAAAAGGCGTGAAGCCGATCCCAAAGCGGTCCTGCTCTGCAATGGGAGCGGTCTTCAGCGATGCCTCCGGCTTTCCCGGGCCATTGCTGGCGTAGTAGGTGAGGCTCTGGCGCGGATAGTGCGCTTGCCAATACGGCAGCAGCTCCGCGCCAATCTCGAGCTCTCCGCGAACCAATTTTGCCCCGTACGCGCGGGTAACTACTTTGCTGGCACGGAGGCCGGCGTTAAAGATCCGCATCTCGATGGATGCTGTCGCTTCCTGAGCAACGTCTCCCGGCGGCAGGTGTAATACATCGCGATAACCGAGGGCAAAACCGCCGGCAGTGAAGACTCCGAGGCTCCATGGGCGGTCAGTGGCTAATCGGGCGCCCGGTTCAGCCGGGACACTCTGCGCCCGCAGTCCGCTCGTGAGTAATGCCAAGAACACCAGGAATTCAAGCCGGCGGAATAAACTTGCACGGAAATACCGCGAAGCGAAACAGTGGGGCAGGAGGTAGTTTCGTCGCATTCCTTTGTATCGTATCTTGAGGGGCGGGGGCTGCTGGTTACTTCATGAGTTGTTCAATCTCAACGAGATCAATGACGTACTTTTTGTCTTTCACCGGAATGTCTGCCGCCTCGACATGCTTTAAATCGCCAGCCTCGTACTGATACTTCTTTCCGCTCTTCGGGTCGATGACGAAGATACCGCGGATGCCCATCCGCTCGAAGTCATCGAGCTTTTCGAGGATGCGCGGGAGAGTGTCTTCCGGGGAAAGAATTTCGAAAACGGCGACTGGGGGAGTGCGGACGATCTGGTCCATTTGCTTCAGGGGGCCGGTATTTTCGAGGACTACGACATCCGGCACGCGAAACCGCGTCGGCGAGACCTGAACGCGCAGCTCGGCGAATACGCGAATTGCCCATTCGGGTTCCCATTGCCAGAACCATTGCTGAATGGCCGCTTGCCATGCCGCGTGATCCAACTCACCCACGGGGCGCTCCTGTATGGCGCCGTCCACATATTCGGCGTCGGGCTCGAACGAGGAATGAAGATAGACATCGACTGGCACATATGTGGATGCGGTTGCCATGGTGCTATTCCTTTCGCGCCGAGTTTAACCTGTTTATCCAGATTTTAACCGCTCACATCCGGCAAGGAGGCGTTCAGCCCTCTCGACTCCCCACCTTCGGGTCTTGCACGCTTTTGAATGCTGCGCTAAGATTCTCCCCGATTCCTTCCCGCAACGCTGCACCGCTTCTTTTACCCCCCAACTGAGCCGTGGTGAACCTTCGCTGCAGGCAGGGAGACTTCCGGGCCCTTCCCCCCAAAAACTGATCAGAGCCTTTCGGTACGGAGGACTTCGTATGCGCTCTCGCCGTTACGCCTGTCTTTTATGGGCTTCGCTGTTGCTGGCCGGCGTTCCTGAGGCAGTTGGTCAGGCTCAAAACGCGGGCACCAACCTGCAGTTCGTTCCTGTAACCCCTTGCCGGGTAGTGGATACGCGGAACCCGACCGGCCCCTTCGGCGGGCCGGAGATGGGCGGCGGCAGCATCCGCGAGTTCGATATTCCGCAGAGCTCCTGCAGCATTCCTTCGACCGCGGTGGCCTATTCGCTGAATGTGACGGTGGTTCCGAAAGGCAGCCTTAACTATCTGACCGTCTGGCCCAGCGGCGAGCCCAAGCCTCCCGTCTCTACGCTCAACTCCGACGGGCGCGTGAAGGCCAATGCGGCTATTGTGCCGGCTGGAAGCAACGGCGGCGTGAGCGTGTTTGTGACTGACGAGACGCAGGTGATCATCGATATCGACGGGTACTTCGCGCAGGCTGGGACCGCCTCGGCTATGGAGTTTTATCCGATCACGCCGTGCCGCATTGCCGATACCCGGAACCCCGCAGGTCCGCTGGGCGGTCCTTCCATGTCCGGTGGAACGAGCCGGGGGTTTCCGATTCTGTCGAGCGACTGCAATGTGCCTACGGCGGCGCAGGCCTATTCGCTGAATGTCACCGCGATTCCTCACAAGACGCTCAACTATCTGAGCATCTGGCCGACAGGCGAACCGCAGCCGAATGTCTCGACCCTGAATTCATCCACTGGAGCAGTTACAGCCAATGCGGCCATCGTACCGGCGGGCAGCAATGGAGATATTTCAGTTTTCGTCTATGACGATGCGGATGTGATTCTGGATATCGACGGCTACTTTGCGCCGCCCGGAAACGGAGGACTGGACCTCGATACCGTTGCCCCCTGCCGCGTTATCGACACGCGTCCCGCTGCATTCGATGCCATACTTCCTGTGAATGTGATGGGCAGTACGTGTGCGCCGCCTTCGACCGCACAGGCTTATGTGCTGAATGCGACGGTGGTACCTCCGGGGCCGCTGAATTACCTGACGCTTTGGCCCGATGGAGAAAATCAGCCCTACGTTTCAACCCTGAATGCCGACGATGGTTCCATCACTTCAAACATGGCTATTGTGCCGACCAACAACGGCGGCATTGATGCGTATGCCTACAATCCGACGAATCTGATTCTGGATATTTCCAGCTACTTCGCTCCGGCCACGAGCGCTCCGACCGCTACTCCGGTGTTCTCTCCGCCTGCCGGAAGTTATTCGGGCACCCAGATGGTAACCATCAGCGATTCCACCAACGGCGCCGTTATTTACTACACGACCAACGGCACGACTCCGACTACCTCTTCTACGAAGTATTCGGGCGCGATTACGGTCTCTTCGTCCGAAACCCTGGAAGCGATCGCCATTGCTCCCGGGTTTTCGCAATCCGCAGTGGCTATCGCGGCGTATACCATCTCTTCTTCGTCGCTCCAGGTCATGCCCGCCAGTATTCCAAATGCAGCGGTGCATTTCTATTATTCTGTGACATTCCAGGCGACGGGAGGTAGCGGAAACTATTCCTGGTCGCTGACCTCGGGAGCCAGTGCGCTTCAGGGGATCGGGATCGGTTTGTCTACCAACGGCACTCTCGGCGGTGTGCCCACGGTAACTGGGAACTACCCGTTCACCGTACAGGTCACCGACACGACGACACACGCCACGAAAAGCGAGTCTCTTACGCTTGTCGTTAACAGCGATAGCGCGGCTGCGTCATGCGCACACGATGGCAGCGCCAATGCGCTGCTTAACGGCAGTTACGCCTTCCTGCTGATGGGCTTCGATCCCAGCGGCCACCCGTTCGAGATCATTGGAGACTTCACGGCGGACGGCAAAGGTGACATCGCCAACGGCAGCGCCGATGCAAACAGCACGGCGTTTACGACCGGGGAGCAGCAGTATTCGTTCACCGGAAGCTACTCAGCCGGCGATGCGAGCAACGACAATCGCGGAGAAATGACCTGGAACAACTCCAACACATCATCGACAGGCCTGCCGGCGAGCACGACCTATTGCTTTGCTGCCTCCGGTATTACCAGCGGCGTTGCGCAAGGAGGCCGCATGATCGCGGCAGATGGATCGGGCTTCATTATGTCGGGAATCTTCCGGTCGCAGAATGCCGCGGACTTCAGCAACTCGGCCGTGAACGGGCCTTATGCATTTGGAGTGCAGGGTTACGGAGGCCAAACACCCCTGAATCGCGAAGCGAGTGTGGGGCTAATTTCGTTCAACGGCTCAGGCGGTATTACGGGCGGACAATTCGACGTTGCGCAGTACAACAACTCCACTCAATCCCCCAGCTACCAGTCTCAGGTGCCAATCACCAGTTCCGGCAGCAGCTATTCTCTGAGTTCGACAGGGCGCGGAACCATGACAGTCAATTTCTCGGGCGGCTCCATTTCCTTTGTCATATACCCATTCGGGAACAGCGACCGCTTCTTCATGCTGTCCTCGGCCACCAGCAACAATCAGTTGCTTGTCGGGCAGGCTAACCAGCAGACGACGACCAGCTATACGGCCGCAGGTCTCAAGGGAACCGCTATTTATCGCAGCAACGGTACGACGAAACCCACCAGTGGCGCGGCGCTTGCTGAAAGCGTGGAAGTAGGTCAGGTGAGCTTCGACGGAAACGGCGGCGTGAGCATCACTTACGATCAAAACGACGGCGGCGCCATTGCGCTCGATCAGCAAGGGCAGAACACCTACACGGTCTCTTCTTCCGGATACCTGCAAATTTCCGGAGGCAAGCATCCGCCCAACTTCTATTTATTCGCGCCGGGATCTGGATTCGGCCTGCAGGGCGATGGCGGCGTTCACTTCTACTTCGCCACTTCGCAACCCGTGCCTGCGAGCGGATACACAAACGGCTTCCTCGCCAACAACTCTTATGCATACGGCAGCCTCTACCCGAGCGCTTACAGCGCCTCCGGCGATTACCCGACCACAGAAGCCGGCGCGGTGACGTTCGAATCGGGCGGAGTTCTGCAAAGCATTCAGGATCTCGGGCGGGCTCCGGACACGTACGCAGTAGACTCCTCGTCCTCGGGTACCTATGCTCTGGACAGCACAAATGGGGCCTCGACGGGCCGGTTTGTCATAACAAACGGGAAAGGGATACCGGTACTTGCGGGTTATTTGATCGGGCGGGGCGGGGCGTTTTTCATCGGGGTCAATCCCAGCAACAACCCCACCCTGCACCAGGCGGATCATCAATAGGAGTTTAAGCCGCCGGCGGAAGATGACACAGGCAACAACAAACACTTGCCAAGCATCGTCTAAATTTCATAATGTCTCTTACCGGAGGACTGTTTGCCCGGAATTCTTGGAACTGTTCGTGAGACCTTCCCCCAGGAACGCCGCGTGGCACTGGTCCCCCGCCAATGTGAAGCGCTGAGGAAGGCTGGGTTCGACGTTGTCGTCGAGGAATCCGCCGGTGTAGAAGCCGGTTATCCCGATGAGCTGTATGTCGCGCGCGGCGCGCGAATCGGCAACCGCGAGCAGGTGCTTCGCGAGGCCGATGTTGTAGCGCAGGTGCGCTGCCTGGGGGCCAATCCTGAGGCGGGGCGGGCTGACCTCTCCCTATTCAAGCCGGGACAAATCCTGATCGGGTTCGGCGAGCCCCTGACCGCCCTGAACGAATGCTCGGAGCTGGCGCATGCGGGCGTGTCCTTACTGGCGATGGAGCTGATTCCGCGGATCACTCGAGCGCAAAGCATGGACGCGCTCTCGTCGATGGCGACGATCTCGGGTTATCGCGCTGTTCTGATCGCAGCGACCGCGCTCCCGAAGATGTTTCCTCTGCTGATGACCGCGGCGGGCACGATTACTCCTGCCAAGGTGTTCGTGCTGGGCGCGGGTGTCGCAGGCCTGCAGGCGATCGCCACGGCGCGTCGGCTGGGTGCGGTGGTCTGCGCTTACGATGTTCGCCCGGCCGTGAAAGAACAGGTTGAGAGCGTAGGCGCCAAGTTCGTGATGCTCGATGTGGATTCGGGCGGGTCTGAAGACAAGGGCGGCTACGCCAAAGCAATGGACGAGGCGTTCTACCGGCGTCAGCGCGAGCTGCTGACGGAGACCCTGCGCGAGCAGGATGTGGTGATCACGACCGCTGCGGTACCGGGGCGCAAGTCGCCAATCCTGATCACGGCGGAAATGGTCGGAGCGATGCAGCCCGGGTCGGTGATCATCGATATTGCCGCTGAGCGCGGAGGCAACTGCGAGCTGACCCGGCCCGGCGAGACTGCGGTCGAAAACGGCGTAACTGTTGTGGGTCCGCTGAATCTGCCCTCGACGATTCCACACCACGCCAGCCAGATGCTCTCTGCGAACATCGCAGCGCTTGCGAAGCTCTTGGTGCGCGACGGACAGGTGGGGATGGATCTTGAAGACCAGATCATCCGCGAGACGCTGGTCACGCACGAGGGCAAGGTGGTGCATGCGAAAGTCGCGGAGCTGCTGGCGGCTCATGCGTAGGTAGGGGCAGGAGTCAGGGGTAAGTAGTCGGAGCTGTAGGAGGGAGAATGCCGGCGGACTTTATTTCGAATCTTTATGTATTCATCCTGGCGGGGTTTGTCGGGTTTGGGCTGATTAAGCGGGTATCGCCCCTTTTGCATACGCCGTTGATGTCCCTGACCAACGCCCTCGACGCCATCGTGGTGGTAGCAGCGATCATCATCACCGGGAGGCATGAGACGCCGCTGAGCGTTACGCTGGGAGCGATCGCGGTGGCTGCTTCCTTCAGCAACATGGTGGGCGGATTTCTCATCACCGACCGCATGATCCGCATGTTTAAATCCGGCGCGGCTAAGAAATCATGAACGCGACGGCCATTCAGCAGTACCTTGATTTCGCTTACATCGCAGCAGTTGTGCTGTTTATTCTGGCGCTCAAGTGGCTGAGCTCGCCGGTGAGTGCGCGCAGAGGTGTGTTGGCCGGCGAGGTCGCGGCTGGCCTAGCGGTTCTAGCGACACTCTACAACCCAGAACTAGTCGCTTACAAGTGGATTGTCATCGCGCTGATTATCGGCGCGGGAATTGGCATTCCACTTGGTATGGTGAGGATCACGGCGGTTCCGCAGCGGACAGCTTTGAGTCACGCGTTTGGCGCTCTGTCGGCGGCAATGATCGGCATTGCCGAATATTATGTGGGGCTTGGGCATATAAGCCGGTTTGAGATGGGCGAGATCGGGATGGAAGTGATCATCGGTTCGCTGACGTTCACCGGCAGCTTGATCGCCGCGGGCAAGTTGCAGGAACTTCTGCCACAGCGTCCGATTGTTTATAAGGGACAGAATATTGTCAGCCTCTCAATACTTGGCGCGGCCCTTCTATTGGCAGTCGCGTTAGTGATCAATCCGCAAAATACAGTGTTGTTCCCGATCATGGTGATCGTAGCGCTGGCGTTTGGGGTGATGCTGGTGACGCCGATTGGGGGCGCAGATATGCCGACTGTGATCTCACTGCTGAACTCTTA
>JAFAMZ010000062.1 GCA_019232935.1 Silvibacterium sp. | reverse complement strand
GCCGAGAATAGCGAAGTCGAAGGCGTTATGCGTGTATTTCCAGATGTACTCGCCGCTGACCACCGCATATTTCCCGAAGGCCTGCTGGAAGCCCGCGTGAAACTCGTTCCGAAACCCAGGCTGCAGAGTCCCCTGTACGCCCGGCGTGCAAAGCAGCAGTGGCGAGAGCACTGCGTCCGCGCAACCCGTACTTGAGAGGACGAGGTTTTCGTTGAATGGCGTTTCCAGGGTGCGGGCATAGGAGGCGCGAAACACGGTATTGGTGCGCTTGAAATTGTACGCCAGGCCGACACGAGGCTGCGCCTCACCCCGGCTGGCAAGGCCATTGTAGATATCCCCTCGCATGCCCACGTTGAAAAGCCAGTTTCCCGCCTTGATCTGGTCTTCGATATACATCGACAGTTCCTTCACGTCGGTGTGACCAAAGAAGCCATACAGGCCGCCGCCGCGGGTTATGTCGTAGGGAGCCAAGACCGCGTTATAGCTCGGATTGGCGCTGTCTCCGTACGCCGCACATTGTGACGGATCGCTGAAGCCGGGAAGGGAATTACCGTTTGCGTCCACGCACGGCGAGTTAAACGTGGGCGCCACGACAGCGAGGTTGTCATGCTCACGCAGGAACGTCTGTTGGTAGACAATTCCGGCTTTGGCGGTATGAATGCCCTTGACATAGGAGTAGTCGGAGTGGACTCCGACATTCAAGAGTGTGCGGTATTGCCCGATCGTCTGGTTCTGCAGGCTGGGCGGGCCTTTGTCCGCCAGCAGATCGCCACTCGGATAGTAGTTGTAGAAATCCTTGCGCGCATATGCCCCGACGTTGAGCACCTGGTCCGAACCGATCACCCGCGTATAGACCGGTGCAATGTTGAAAGTCTGAATCTTGGAACGCTGGTCGGTGTTGCCCACATTGCCGAAGACCGGATTGGGGCTGCTTCCCCCGCTGACCACGTTCGAAACATTGAGATTGTCATAAGCGTTCGGGTTCTGAAACCAGGAACGGGTGTAGTTCAGGTCAAGATGGATCGAGTCAACCGGTGTAATCGTGTAGTCCACGCGATCAAAGACATTCTCCTCGTTTCCCTTCGCGTGGAAAACAGTAAACTCCGGCGGGTCGAGAAAGCGGCCTGTATTCAGGCCATCCACCTCAAAGAAGTTGCCCCAGTTTTTTTGGCCATAGGCCAGGTCAAGTCCGGCGGTAGCCGACCCGAAGCTTCCATACGACGCGTAAACGGTGCCCGTAGGCCTGGTTACGCCTTGCCCCGATCGCGTCGTCGCAACAATCACCAGGCTCGTCTTATCGCCGTATTCAGCTGGAGGTGCCCCGGAGATCACCGTGATTGACTGGACTGCATCCGACGGAAGCTGGTTGGAAAAGATCTTGCTCTGCTGATCGGTAATCGGCTGGCCGTCGATTGAAAACGAATTTGAAGCATGGTCGCCGAGGCCGTGAAAGAGCCCATTTGAGTCGGCTGCCACACCCGGCGACACCAGCGTCACCAGCGAGCTCAGTGACGAAGACTGGCTCTCCAGCGGGACCTTGGCGATCAGGTTCCGGTCGATGTCGGTATGGAAGGTCGGATCATTCTCGACCAGGTCTTCGCCGCCCTCCACCGTCACTGTGCTCGACTCCGCACCCACATTAAGCTTGGCATTCACAGTCACGGGAACGGTGGACCGCACGGCGACGTCCTGGGCGAACGAGGCGAAGCCGGTTGCGCTCACGATCAGGTGATATGGATTGAAGGGCACATTCGGAAACCGGAAATTGCCGCTGGCATCGGTTTGGGCCGTGCGTGAGTACTGGCTGACTGGATTGTTGATGGTTACGGTGGCATTCGGAAGCACAGCGCCGCTGGGGTCGGTGACCGTTCCCGAGATGGTTCCCGAATCGGCTGCGGACTGAGCAAAGAGAGAAAAGGCACCTGCCTGCAGGAAAGCTGCAAGTAGAAAGACGGAGAAACACCGCACGAGCGTGCGCATGAATAACGACCTCCTGAAATTGGCTGAAATTTTTACGATGATTCTTTTCAGGCAAAACCAGGCGCAGAGGGCGGAGGACGGCAGGCTAGTTTATAAAAGAAACTCGGAGCAGGAGGGCGGCGCGTCCGTTCCGGAGCGACAGCTACCACCCGCAGAATCGAAATTGCCAGCGTGACCAGCGCAACAATCTGGACGACCTGATGGGCCGAGACGCAGAGAGCGCAGTCGTGGTCTGGTTGACCCCAGGGGTGGCTGTGGGCCACCTGCGCAATCCCCGCTATAAGCACCAGGGCAATGCAGATAACCCCCACCATCGCCAGCGGAGACAACCGCCAGTTCAGCCGTGATGCGCGCTTGGGCATTACTTTAACTATAGTTCAGGCCGGATGGGAGCTACAACGAGGCCCCTGTCCGATAACTTTGAGACTCCTCCAGCCCTGTTTTGTAATCAATGCGAAAGCGTTGCCATTCCGTGCCATCGCCGCTACACTTCCATGCACATGTTTTGGTGAAGTTTCCCGGCCTTTCGGCCGAGAAGGGCTGACCCCGAATGTTCGAGCGATCTCGGCGCTTACGTCTTTCAGCGCTCCTGGATGCCGGAAATTACGGCCTTCGCTCAGGAACCGCGCGCGGGGCTCCGGCTTGCCCTCAGATCATCCCGGGCCCGTCTCGTTGCATCGAAACTAAATAAGGGGCTTACATAGACCATGATCGACAGATGCTTCAATCCGGCTTGCGATAAGCAGATGCGATACCTGCGCGATGGTCGTGTGGTTCGCGTCATTCGTCGCGATGGCGACAAAACGCTTCTCAGACATTACTGGCTTTGCGGAGACTGCTATGACACTTACGACTTTGCCTTTCCTCCTGGCGGAGAGATAGTCATCGAGCCCCGGACGCATGTCCACTCCCACCAAGTCCAGATTGGCGATGTGCTGTTGATTTCGCGCGCCAGTTGACGCCGTTTCGCCCAAAACCGCTGTAAACTGGCTTGGGCGAGGTGCTCCCTCATGCACGAAGACCACACGCAGGACTTCCGGCTGGATATCTTCAAGCTGCTCCGCGACCAGCTCAGCGTTTCCATCCACTCAGACGCCAGCGAGCCGACCAATCCTCACGCCGCCACGCTTTCCGGAGAAGCCCTCACCCGCATCCTCCGCGAGCAGTTTGGATTGGACGAACGCCGCCTGTGCGAGTTGGGCATCGACCTCGCTGCTCACGGACGCGCTGCTCTCACCCTTCACTGTACGCACGACGAGCTTCGCGCCGCCCGCCTGATCCCGCCGCAATAGCCTTCGATCCGATCCGGCTTAAAACCCGCGCCCGAATTTCCGCCTGCTCGAATTCCCCTCGCTGTTTGCTGCGCGAGCTGCCGAAGCAGGAATTACTCTGGACCTTGCTGCGCCTATGTCTTCTATTCTGGAGCGCTCGCTTCTCATACCCCGCCCTCGCGCGGAGGTCTTCGCTTTCTTCGCGGACGCCTGCAATCTCGAGCGCATCACTCCAGCCTTCCTGCACTTCCACATACTCACGCCCGCCCCGATCCCGATGCGTAGCGGAGCCCTCATCGATTACGAGCTGCGCCTCTACGGCGTTCGCTTCCGCTGGAAGACCCTTATTGAGGAGTTCGCTCCCATGTCGCATTTCGTAGACGTTCAGCTCACCGGCCCCTACCGCCGCTGGCATCACACGCACACCTTCGAAGACGCCCCGGGCGGCACACGGATGTACGACCGCGTTGTCTACGAGATGCCGCTCGGCCCCTTCGGGGCGATCGCGGGAGCCCTCTTTGTGCGCCGCTCCCTCGACCGGATCTTCGACTACCGCAACAAGACCATCAGCGAGCTTGTTTCGCAATAACAATACCGATCAGGAGCCGGGAGGAAACACCTGCCGGATAGTATCCAGGCCGATCTGGTACACCGCTTTGGCAGACTGCATGGCATTCCTGTACCTGTCTTTGCATTGCTGCTCTTCGGCGGAGTTCCCGGCCGCCGAGACCATGCATAGCGTCAGAGCATTGGTAATCGTGCCAATGTTCGCCTTGAAGGCGTCATCCAGGGCATCTTTCGCGAGGTCGCTAAGAGTCTTCGCCGGCGTCGTTCCAGTCATGGAAATACCTCAATGAGGGCGCTGGCGCCGAATTATATAGCTGACCACTCTTCGAAACTCATTCCTGGCGAGTCGATGACTCACTGGCTGATCAAATCGGTCCGTTGTGCTTGTTAAGAAACCTTTCCCTGGAGATGCTATAAAGCCATTGATTCTCTCAAGCGAGGCAATGCGATGCTGATGGAAGAACTTTTCTCGCGCGGCATCATGACGATGGGTCCATCCCGCATCGACCCTGCTCGTCAGGTCGGTGTCTTAAATCCCGAATTCCTCACCGGACTCCCCGCCCTGCGCGCCGCCGAAATGGAGAAGTTTCGTTGGATCGCTGGCGAATGGAGCCACGAGAATGCAGTCCCCGCCACGCGTGTCAGTCCCGCCTATACCGATGTCGGCACCAGCCGCTTTTCGCTTTGCGAGAACGGCAGCTGGATATGCGCCGTCCGGCCCGATGGCCGCGAGGTTCCACACATCACCTTCGACCCTTTCAGCCGCCAGTGGATATATCTCCTCGCGAACGGAGCCTACGGCATTCTTCGCTCCTCCGAAGGATGGACGGGCGACCGCATTGTCTTTACCGGCCTCATGACCATGATCGGCGTGAATTGCGAGTGGCGCCTGACTCTCCATCGAAAGTGCCCTGACGAATTCAGCTTCATCAACGAAGAGCGGGGGCCGGATGGCGCCTGGCTGTACATCGACCAATGGCACCTCCAGCGAAAGACAACCTGAGTTCCGCGAAATCAGGCGAGAACACTGAAACTCCCGCTCAGATCCATTCCGGCAGGCGGCACTTTTTACCTGAGTTTTTGCATCGTTGCCACTCCCCGCCTAATCAGACTCTATATATCGAGCAACTGCTCGCAGAGGACGAAAAGTGAAATCCAAGTCTTTATCTATTTTTGCCATGCTCCTGATTCCTGCCCTGGCGTTTGCTGCGGACAAGAAGTCCGCGACTGTCCAGATCGACCAGACCGTCAAAGTCGCAGGCACTCAGCTCGCTCCCGGCGAGTACCGCGTGACCTGGGAAGGCAATGGCCCTGATGTTACGGTCAGTTTCGTCGAGGGCCGCAAAACCATCGCCACTGCTCCCGCGAAGCTTGTGAACGCCTCCAGTCAGTATCCGGCCATTGAAACCGTCGCGGCTCCTGACAACACCCAGATCCTGAAGGCTGTCGACCTGAACAACCTGACCATCCAGTTTCAGAACACAGTTCCTGCCGCCGGCAACTAAGCGCGATCCTTGAAGCATCTGCTCCTTCTCTATCCGGGTATGAACAGAGGGTGCCCCATCCTTTCGGCCTGTTGCTGGCCGAAAGGGTGGGAAAGCAATCCACTCAACCTCGTCATCCCGGGCGAATGCTGAGCGTGGTGCAGGTCAAAGGAACTGAATATCTACTCCCTGCACCCTGCTCCCTCACGTAATTCCTCTTCCATAATCCGCTCGGCACTTTCTATATTGAACTGGCCATGTCCAGCGCCAGTCATCCCCCGCGCCTGTATCTCGGCGTCATGATCTCCAGCACCTTTACCGATCTGGAGCATCACCGGGCAGCCCTGATCAAAGCTGTCAGCGGCCAGGGATTCACAGCAGTCGCCATGGAAAACGACTCGGCGAAGCCGGACGTCGATGTGATCGACTCGTCACTGCAGATGGTTCGCGACGCCTCTGCCTATGTCGGTCTCATCAGCCACAAGTATGGCCAGACCCCCGTCTCTCCCGACCGCAACCCGAATGCGGTCTCCATCACCGAACTTGAGTTTGATGAGGCACAGCATCTGGAGCGGCCGATTCTGCTCTTCATCATGGGAGATGCTCATCCGGTTCGTAAGGGAGACGTCGAAACCAATGCCGCCAAAATCGAGAAGCTGAATGCCTTCCGCGAACGGGCGAAAAAAATGCGTCCCGACTCGCAGGTGCATCGCGTCTACGCCACTTTCGACAGCATCGAGGAGTTCACAGAAAAAGCGATCCATGCTGTAGCCGGACTCCGCCATTACTTCGACCAGAGAACACCGGCCGCGCAGGCAGTCCCTCTCCCGCAGCCACCTCCAACTGCTGTGCTCGTTCCCAACGAACGGCCTCCGGCGGCCAAAAAGTTCTTCGGACGCCGGACAGACCTGGAGAGTCTTATTCAACGCCTCGCTGCCCGGGAAAATACCGCCATAGTCGGGCCTGCCGGCATGGGCAAAACTGCTCTCGCGGCCGAAGCCCTTCGCGCCGTTGTCGGTCAGACCGCGAAGTCACTCGGTGAAAGCCCCTACTCAGGCGGCGTAGTCTATCTCGATCTCTATGCCATGCACGGCGCAATCGAAACGGCGCTTGAAACGCTGGCAAATAAACTCGCCGGTCCCGCCTTCATGGAGCGCTCGCCTGCGCGGGACCGCGCCGCCGCTGCCTGCCAGGGCCGCAGCATCCTTATCGTGATCGAAGGCGGCGAAGAAGCCGATCCGCGGCGCGGCCGCGAACATATTGACGGTCTCCGGGATGCCCTCGCGCCCGAAAACCGCTGGCTGCTGCTCACTCGTCTCCGGACGCAGGCGCCCGCGGCAGACAGCTTGTTCCTGGACGATTCGCTGTCCGCTGAGGATGCCGGCAAACTCTTCGATTCGCTTACTCAGGGCCGTGTTCAGGCTGAGGTCCGCCGCCAGACGCTCGAGTTGCTCGCCGGGCATCCCCTTGCGCTCACCTGGGCCGGCAATCTGCTGGCGCTTGGCGATGAATCCCCCGAATACCTCGTTCGCGACTGGTCGGCGGCAAAGCTGCCGAGTCTGAACGATCCGAAAACGGCACAGCACACCCTGGAGTGGCTGTTCGAACGCAGCGTGCGCGGGTTGAACGACTCGGAAAGCTATGCGCTCACAGCCGCAGGCTTGCTGGCACACGCGCCCTTCCCCGTCCAGGCGATCGATGCAGCCTTGCACGGCTCTGACAGCACCGGCGAGAAAATCACCCGGGAAGCGTTGAGGGCCTTGGCGCAGCGCGGACTGATCCGCGTCACGAGCGATGATCGCCGCCAGTTCACTCATGTGCTCGGCTACCGCTTCGCCCGCAAAGAGACCGGCTCCGATGCCGGCCTGCGCGCCAATCTCGGCACGTGGCTTTATGAGTGTTTCGCCAAAGAACTCGGTGTGGGCGCCGCGCAAAGCAATCCGGCTGCTATCGGCATCCTGCTCGAACATCTGGCCGCATTGCTGCGGGCAGACGAAGATCAGACCCTGTGGAACCCGCTCGTGTGGTCGGTTCTTTACCGTTCAAGCGAGCGCCTTATCGATCTGGGCCGGCTAAGTCAGGCCAGAATGGCCTTCGATGCCCTCGCCGCCTGGTTTGAACGTTTCTCCCCCGCCAGACAGGAGGAGCCATACTGGCTTCGAGAGTTCGCAGAATTGGGAAGGCGGACAGGCGACGTCCTCTTTGAACAGGGGGACCTCGCGGGCGCGCAGGCTTATTACAGCCACGCCTTGAAAGTGCACGAGCACTTGGTCGCCTCCGATCCGGAGAATTCGGGTTGGCGGCGGGATTTGTGGGTCAGTCACGATAAGCTTGGCAACGTCTTGATGGCGCAGGAAGACCTGGTCGGGGCTCAAGCCGCTTATCAGCAATCCCTCGAAGTGAGTCAGAAACTCGCCGATGCCGAGCCGTCAAATATGGGGCGGCAGCGCGATCTTGGCGTGACTCTCACCAAGATAGGAGACGTGCTGCTGGCCCTCGACGATCTGCCAGGGGCGGAAGGAGCCTATCAGCGAGCGCTTTCGATCGATCAGCGTCTCTCCGCTTCCAACCCATCGAATACCGAGTGGCAGCGCGATATGAGTGTGAGCCTCGATAGGGTGGGAAACGTATTGCTGAAACAGAACGACCGCGTCGGGGCAAAAGATTTCTACCTCCAGTCACTCGACGTGCGTCGCCGTCTAGCCGCTTCCGATCCCTCCAGCGCGGTCTGGCAGCGAGATCTCTCCGTCAGCCTGACGAAAATGGCTCAGATTCACGAAGGAGAAGGGGATCGCGTTCAGGCGCTCAATTTCGCCGAAGAGAGCCTGGACATCGACGAACGCCTGTCTGCGCTCGACCCCACCAATGCAACCTGGCAAAGAGATGTGAGATTCAGCCGCGCCCTTATCGCGCGCCTCCAGGCCCAGCCGGACTCTGACTGACGAGAGCCCGTCGGTACGCCCCTGACAAACTTCCAGTTGGCACTCGATGAGGCAGCGGAATGTCCCCAATCGATGTCAAGCCCTCAAACCGGAACTGTTACTGCAACCCATTGAAACGGAACTGGTAAGCCGCCTTTAACCCTGGCCGGTCATTTCGTTCAAACCGATAAAATAGAAACTAGATGATATTTCAGCCCGCGAATGGCTCGTTAGAACGAATGGACGCCGCGAATAACTCTTTTGTTATTCATGACATACCACAAGTCCCAATTGCTCCTATGAGTTGCGGCTGACTTGGCAGCTAAATCATTGTGTGTGTATGAAATACGCAATCCGAGGGGGGAGGGGGTAACCATCCCCTCCTACTCCCACTCGATCGTTCCCGGAGGCTTGGAGGTAACGTCGTACACCACCCGGTTGATCCCAGGGATCTCATTCACGATGCGATTGGAAATCGTCTTCAGCACCTGGTAAGGCAGAGGAACCCAGTCGGCCGTCATCCCATCTTCAGAATGGACCGCCCGGATCGCGCAGGTGTACGCGTAGGTCCGCTGATCGCCCATTACACCGACGCTCTTGACGGGCAGAAGTACAGCGAACGACTGCCAGATCTGCTGATAGAGTCCGGCGCGCTTGATCTCGGTCACCACGATATCGTCTGCCTCCTGCAGTAGGGCGACCCTCTCCGGCGTGACCTCGCCGAGAATGCGGACGGCGAGTCCGGGCCCGGGGAAGGGCTGCCGCTGCAAAATATCGTCCGGCATCCGCAGGTCGCGCCCGATTCGCCGGACCTCGTCCTTGAAGAGGTCGCGCAGCGGCTCGATGAGCTTGAGCTTCATAGTCTCGGGAAGGCCGCCGACGTTGTGATGGCTCTTGATGGTCTGCGATGGCCCTTTGACCGATGCCGACTCGATCACGTCCGGATAGAGCGTGCCCTGAACCAGCCACTCGACCCCGCCGGCCTGCTGGGCGATCCGATGCGCTTCGTCATCGAAAACAGCGATGAACTCGTTGCCGATGATCTTGCGCTTGGTTTCCGGATCGGTAACGCCTTCGAGCTTCCCGAGAAATCGCGCGCTGGCGTCCACCGCGACCAGGTTGAGGCCCAGCTTCTCGCGGAGGTTCTCCTGCACCTTGAAGAACTCGTTCTTGCGCAGGACTCCATTGTTCACGAAGACGCAGGTGAGCCTGTCGCCTATAGCGCGCTGGACGAGGACCGCGGCTACTGATGAATCGACGCCTCCGGACAGGGCGCAGATGGCATGCCCTTCTCCGACCTTCTCGCGGATCGCAACGACGGTGGATTGGATGAAGTGCTCAGGTGTCCAATCGGGAGTGGCCTTGCAGATGTTAAACAGAAAGTTCCGCAGCAGCGTCGTGCCTTGTTTCGTGTGGTGCACCTCAGGATGAAACTGCACCGCCCATATCTGCCGCTCGGGATTGGCAATTCCCGCGACGGCGTTCGAGGTCTTCGCCGTGAGATGAAAGCCCGGAGGCAGCTCGACCGCCTCGTCCCCATGCGACATCCAGACGTTGAGTGAAGCCGGAATATCTCGAAAGAGGGGAGTGGCAGAATCGACGACCGAAACCTCTGCGTGCCCGTACTCGCGCTTCTGGGCCGACCGGACTCTCCCGCCAAGATGGTGCGTGATGAACTGCAGGCCATAGCAGATGCCGAGCGTGGGCAAACCGAGGGAGAGAATCGCGGGGTCGGCGGCGGGCGCATCGGCATCGTACACCGAGCAAGGCCCCCCGGAGAGGACGATTCCCAGCGGCTTCTGCGCGCGGATTTCCTCGATTGAGGCGGTGCAGGGAAGCAAGACAGAGAAGACGTTCTGCTCACGAATCCCACGTGCGATCAGTTGTGTGTATTGAGAACCGAAATCGAGAATGACGATCGAGGAAGTGTCCACGGCATAGTTTACTTGACGTGGAGAGCAGCTTCGGCAGGTGGCGCCGGTTTCGCCAATACTCGCCACAACTGAATGAAGGCAACCAGCCTTGCCACCTGGCAGAAATCCGACGCTACCAGGTAAAGCAACGTGACCACCACCCACCATGCGTAAAGCGGCGGCCCCTGCATGACGGATTCAAACGGCAGCGGCATAGCGGAGAAGACCATGGCCAGGACGATCAGCGTCAGTTTGACGATGCCCATGACAAGATTGATCTCCACTAGCTTGCCGGTGAGGGCCCCCAGCCGCGCAGTGCGAAGCAGGCTGGGGGCCACGCCGCGATCTTCGAGGAGAACCAGCAAAGGCGCAATCGAGAAGACCCAGCTCACGACTGCCCAGAGAATAAAAATCCCAAGCGAGATGGAAATGACAAGCGCGCAGTATGTGACGAGGTTGGGTTCGTCTCCGGACAGCGCGTAGTTCGCCGCCCATTGCACCACCGCAAACCAGATCCAGAAACTCGCTCCCAGAAAGATGATCCGCAGCAGTTGCAGCGCGCTCAGTGCCACCGGCCGTCGGGGCAGGGAAGGATCGTAGCGGCGCAGTACGCTGTTGCGTCCCACGCCGGATGCGATGGCCCACGCCAGACCAGCCACTGGAACCAGCCATACCGCCAGTCGCAGTATCGGCGGCACGGCAATCGCGTATGCATCAGCAATGATTGGCGCGGCGCTCATCGGATCGGTGAGTGAAAGCTGGTCGATACCGACCGACAGAAGCGGGCCGTTAACGACGGAATAGATGCGCAGCGCCTGCCATGCGAGCACAATGAGAAGCGGGATTCCGAAGCACCATCGCCAGAGAATCTCGAGGCCCACCAGAGAAGGCCGCGACCAGCACTCGCTCAGAACGCGCACGAACGACTGCGTGCCCCTCGGCCTTGTTGTGATAGGCATTCCCTACTTCACCACAAAGTTGACGAGCTTTCGCGGGACGATGATGATCTTGGCGATCGTCTTGCCAACCAGCGCAGACTGAATCTTCTCGTCAGCCAATGCTGCATTACGCACTGCGTCTTCATCGGCATCGGCTGCAACCTTAATCACTGAACGCAGCTTGCCGTTAATCTGAACGGGCACCTCGATCTCCTCTTCGCGGGCGAGCGCTTCGTCGTATTTGGGCCATGGCGCGCGAAGGAGGCTTTCCTCTGCGCCGATCTTCTCCCACAGTTCAAATGCGAGATAGGGCGCGAAAGGGGCAAGCATGAGCACAAGGTTCCGCAGGATCATAGCTAACTCTACGTCCGAGACCTCGCCCCCGTTGATCGCAGGCTCGGCTGCAGTCAGTGCGTTGACCAACTCCATGATGGCTGCGATAGAAGTATTGAAGTGCCAGCGCCCATTGAAGTCTTCTGTCACCTTACGAATGGTCTGGTGCAGCTTGCGCAACAACGCCTGTGAAGTTGGTGAAGCCTTCGAGGCAGAACGCGTGCTTTCAACCCGCTCCGCATAGCGATTCACGAAGCGGAAGACGCGGCCCAGGAACCGG
>JAFAMZ010000380.1 GCA_019232935.1 Silvibacterium sp. | reverse complement strand
CGAATACGACTCCGCCAACGGCCACTGGCGCCTTCAGGTGCACATCGCCGACGTGGCCCACTACGTTCATCCCGGCACCGCCCTCGACCTCGAAGCCCGGCTGCGCGGCAACTCCGTCTACTTCCCCGACCGCGCCATCCCCATGCTCCCACAGGAGCTCTCGACGGACATCTGCAGCCTTCGCCCCGACGAAGACCGCCTCGTCCTCTCCTGCCTCATGGATATCGACACCTCCGGCAACATCCTCAGCCACGAAGTCACCGAAGGAGTCATCCGCTCCGCGCGCCGCATGACCTACACCCAGGTTCACCAGATCATCGAAGGCGACGAACCGACCCGCGCCGAGTTCGCGCCGCTCGTTCCCACCTTCGAACGCATGAAGCAGCTCGCCCAGATCCTCAACCGCGAGCGCGACCGCCGCGGCTCGATTGACTTCGACCTGCCCGAGCCCATCATCGAGTTCGACGAGTTCGGAGCCATGAAGTCCGTCACCCGCTCCGAGCGCAACTGGGCCCACCGTCTCATCGAGGAGTTCATGCTCTCGGCCAACGAGTGCGTTGCTTCATGGATCGAAAACCTCGGCGTCCCCTCGCTCTACCGCATCCACGAGAAGCCCGAGCCGCGCCGCATCGTCGAGTTTGAAGATATCGCCGCATCGTTTGGATATTCGTTAGGCATCGGCAACCTCCCTGTCCGAAAACTTCAAACAAAGGGCGAGCGTCGCGAACTTCAACGCCGCGACGGCGGCCGTGGCCGCACCAATCCACGCGCTCACGAAATCCCCGACGACATCCCCGTCACCCCCCGCATGTACCAGAAGCTCGCCGCAAAAATCGCCGGCAAGCCCGAGGAGCGCATCCTCTCCTACCTCATGCTGCGCTCGCTCAAACAGGCCCGCTACAGCGAGAAAAACGAAGGACACTTCGCCCTTGCCGCTCCCTGCTACACGCACTTCACATCGCCTATCCGCCGCTACCCCGACCTCATCGTCCACCGCATCGCGAAATCTCTTCTCCAGGCCGGCGTCAGCGGCCGCGGACACCTCGTCCCAGGCGAACCGCACTCGAAACAGGGCTCAGGGCACAGGGATCAGGGCTCAGATCACAGAGCACAGGGCTCAGCTAATGGCACGAAATTGGGTGCCCCACTCAAGCCCTCCTTTGGCTTGAGTGGGATGCCGGAACCTCCCGAAGCCGGGTTCGAACCCATCCCTGAATCCGATCTCTCGCTCATCGCCCAGGAATGCTCCGAAACCGAACGCCGCGCCGCCGACGCCGAGCGCGAACTCGTCGAGTGGAAGAAGATCAAGTTCATGCGGGACCGCGTCGGAGAAAACTTCGACGCCATGGTCCTCAGCGTTACCAAATACGGACTCTTCGTCGAGCTGACAGACCTCTTCGTCGAGGGCCTCGTTCCCATCCAGACCCTCGGCGCGCTCGATAACGACTACTACACCTTCCGCGAAAACACCCGCGAGATCATCGGAGAGCGCTGGGGACGCCGCTTTCGCATCGGCCAGCCCGTCCGCGTCCTCCTCGACCGCATCGACGCCGTCCAAAAACGCCTGCAATTCTCGATTCTCGACGAAGAAGGCTCAGGTGCGACGTTCGAGGTAAAGAAAGGCTCGAAGCGCGATTTGCTGGACGCGCAGTCCGCCCCATCCTTGCGCCCGCCGTTGGCGCAAGGGTGGGAAAGCAGGAAACCGTCCTCACCGAAATCCAAACGTACTAAGAAGTCAAAGAGCAAAGCACAACCCAGCATGCAGCGCCAGGGCCCCAAATCGCACCCACTTCCGAAGAAGAAAAAATCGAAACGCAAATGAAGGCACTCTGGCAGTCAACCGGGTTATACGTAAATTATGGAGTTTATCCATCAGCGATAATTGCGATAATATCGCTATAAAACATGGACCCTGTAAGAAACCCTTACTCGCCGGGAGCCGGATCACCGCCGCCCGAACTCGCAGGCCGAGGTAAACTTCGCGAGCAAATTCGAATTGCTATCGCCCGAATTCAGCGAAGTAACCCGACCAAGAGCGTTTTGATGGTTGGCCTTCGCGGCGTAGGCAAAACAGTCCTCCTGGATCAGATGCGAAAAGATGCGGAGGGATCCGGAATCCACACGGTTCGTATCGAAGCGCCAGAAGGCCTCTCATTACCTGCGCTCTTAGCGCCCCAAATTCGGCTTGCTCTACTTCGATTGAGTCGTGTTAGCAGCGCCAAAAACCTGGCCAATCGCGGTCTTAGAGCTTTGGCTGGGTTTGCACGGGCACTGAAGGTCTCTTACAACGACATTCAGGTCGGAATCGACCTAGAGCCCGAACCAGGCCTTGCCGACAACGGCGATCTCGAAGGAGACCTGACCTCGCTTCTCGAACAAGTAGGTCTAGCCGCCCAAAAGGGCAAGACCGCGGTTGCCATTTTTATCGATGAACTCCAATATGTTGAGGAAATCCAGTTCGGCGCTCTTATCTCAGCTCTTCATCGCTGCGCACAATCCAGATTGCCGATTACTGTTGTGGGTGCAGGGTTGCCGCATTTGCGAGGGCTGGCCGGCAAAGCGAAGTCCTACGCAGAAAGACTCTTCGATTTTCCAATGATTGGCGCGCTCACAGATTCAGAGGCCGAGATAGCAATCGTAAAGCCTGCAGAAAGCGAGGGGGTCCACTACGCCCGCGGCGCTGTCACTGAAATCGTCCGCCAAACTCGCGGATATCCCTATTTCTTACAGGAGTGGGGTAAACAGTCATGGGACATCGCATCTCGGAGTCCCATCTCGATGGCAGACGTGAAAGCAGCTTCGATTTTGGCTGTGGCCGCTTTGGATGAAAGTTTCTTCCGGGTTCGCTTTGATCGGCTCACACCGACTGAGAAAACCTATCTGCGAGCGATGGCCGAACTTGGAGAAGGACCACACCGATCTGGCGACATTGCCGAGATGCTTGACCGCCGAGTTACGTCGTTAGGCCCGATTCGCAACAATCTCATCGCGAAAGGAATGATCTGGAGCCCAAACCACGGTGACACAGCCTTCACCGTTCCCCTTTTTGATGAATTTATGAAGCGGATTATGCCCGGCAGAGACTGGGAGTTTTCATAGTCGCCGGCGATTTCTGACGCAATATTGAACCACGCGTATACTCAAGAGTCCACTTATGCGACGCAGCCCCATTCTCATCGTCCACGGCGGAGCCTGGGCCATTCCCGACGACATGCTCGAGGCCCACGAGCAGGGAGTCTTCGACGCCCTCCAGACCGGCTACTCCCTCCTCGAGCGCGGAGCCTCCGCCGTCGACGCCGTCGAGGCCGCCGTCTCCCGCATGGAAGACGATGCCACCTTCGACGCGGGACGCGGCAGCTTTCTCACCCGCGACGGCCGCGTGCAACTAGACGCGCTCATCATGGACGGCCACACCCTTCGCGCCGGCGGAGTCGCCTGCGTTGAGCGCCTGCGCAACCCCATCCAGGCCGCCCGCCTCGTCCTCGACAAAAGCCCGCACGTCTACTTCGTCGCCCAGGGAGCCGAAGAGTTCGCCGCCTCCCATGGCATGCCGCT
>JAFAMZ010000270.1 GCA_019232935.1 Silvibacterium sp. | reverse complement strand
CTGAGAGCGAACTTACCGGTGATCGCCGCACGCGGGGGAGAAGACCTGGTGCGTCGTCTCTTCGAACCACTTGGCTATGCCACAGCCGTCAGCCACCTACCTCTGGACGAGCAGTTTCCCGCGTGGGGCGAGTCTCCGTATGTTTCTCTCGAACTTGCGGCGGCGGTGACGCTGCAAACCCTGCTGACACATCTTTATGTGCTGATTCCGGTGCTCGACAATGAGAAGCACTACTGGGTAGGCGAGGACGAGATCGAGAAACTCCTGAAGCGCGGCGAGGGATGGCTTGGACAGCATCCGGAGAAGGAGTTGATCGTGTCCCGATATCTCAAAAGACAACGAAGCCTAACGCGAGAGGCACTGGAACGCCTGGCCGAAGAGGCTCCGCCAGAAGAGGACGAGGCTCAGTTTGCTGCGGGTGACGAGGAAGAGCAGAAGGTTGAGCGTCCACTCGGACTGCACGAACAGCGCCTGGGAACCGTGTTATCGGTGCTCCGTGGCATCGGAGCCAAGACCGTCCTGGACCTGGGCTGTGGCGAAGGCAAGCTGCTGCGACACCTCTTGCCTGATCCTCAGTTCGAGAAGGTTCTGGGCATGGACGTTACTTGGCGGTCAATCGAGATCGCTAGCGATCGCCTCAAGCTCAAACAGCTTCCGGAACGACAGCGTGCGCGGATTGAGCTTGTGCAGGGGTCGCTGATGTATCGCGACAAGCGCCTGAGCGGCTTCGATGCCGCAGCGGTGATCGAGGTCATCGAGCATCTCGATGCTGCCCGGCTCGCGGCCTTCGAGCGAGTACTCTTCGAGTTCGCCAGGCCAGCCTGTGTGATCATCACGACGCCGAACGCGGAATACAACGCGCTGTTTCCGACACTACCCGCCGGACATTTCCGGCACCGCGACCATCGTTTCGAGTGGTCCCGTGGTGAGCTCTCTCGCTGGGCGGAGCGCCTGGCGAGCGAGTTCCAGTACAAGCTGCGCATTCAGCCGATCGGCCCCGAAGATCCAATCCACGGTGCTCCGACACAGATGGGAGTGTTCGAACGAACAACCTAAGCACGCATGCGAATCCAACTTCCTGAACTCTCTCTCATTCTGCTCATCGGCCCGTCGGGATGCGGCAAGTCATCGTTCGCCAGAAAGCATTTCCTGCCCACCGAGGTCATCTCGTCGGACTTCTGCCGGGGACTGGTCGCCGACGACGAGAACGACCAGTCCGCAACCGGAGACGCCTTTGACCTGGTCCATGCGATAGCCAGCAAACGGCTGGCCCGTGGACGGCTGACCGTGATCGATGCGACTAATGTCCAGCCAGAATCGCGCAAGCCGCTCGTCGAGTTAGCCCGTGAGTACCACGTCCTGCCGGTCGCGATCATTTTCGATTTGCCGGAAAAGCTGTGCCACGAGCGGAATGCCAGCCGACCGGATCGCCAGTTCGGTCCGCACGTAGTGCGTAACCAGGCACAGCAAATGCGCCGGTCCCTGCGCGGCCTGGAACGCGAGGGATTCCGCCACATCTCTCGACTCTCCTCCCCAGAGGAGGTGGATCACGCCAGCATTGAGCGCCAGCCGCTCTGGAACAACAAGCGCGACGAACACGGCCCCTTCGACATTGTCGGCGACGTACACGGCTGTTTGGACGAGTTGCTTGAACTGTTGAGGCAAGTGGGCTACGGCGTTGACAGCCGCGACGGCACTGCCGAAGTTCATCCGCCCGAGGGCCGCAAGCTTGTATTCGTAGGCGATCTGGTGGATCGCGGCCCGGCGACACCGGAAGTATTGAAGCTTGTCATGGGCATGGTGAAAGCCGGGCAAGCGTTCTGTGTTCCCGGTAACCACGATGTGAAGCTCGTGAAGGCCTTGAAGGGTCGGGATGTTCAGTTGACCCACGGGCTGGCCGAGTCGATGCAGCAGCTACGCGATCAACCTACTGAATTTCGCGCTCAGGCCTCGAAGTTTCTCGACGGCTTAGTTAGTCATTACGTCTTGGACGACGGCAAGCTCGTCGTTGCGCACGCCGGGC
>JAFAMZ010000268.1 GCA_019232935.1 Silvibacterium sp. | reverse complement strand
CTCAAGCATTGCCGCAGCTTTGGTTGGCCCGAAGACCGCCAAGCCCCGGCGCTGCAATTCATCCACAAGCCCCAGCGACAGCGGCAGCTCCGGGCCAACCACTGTAAGATCCGGAGATTCCTCATTTACCACTCGAAGCAGATCGTTCAGATCCTTTGGATTCGCGGGTACGCAGCGCGCAACTGAAGCAATCCCACCATTACCCGGCGCGCATACCACATCGGTCACACGCGACGATTTGCGCAGGGCCCACGCAAGAGCATGCTCGCGGCCCCCCGCGCCGATAATCACAACTTTCATTCAGCAGATAGGCCTTCCACGTTAATGATTTCCCTGAAAGCCTATCGCATGCTGGTGCACACGCCAAGCCAGCACCCAATACAAGCACTACCGTGGGTCTATGGCCCCGCCCTTGCCACAACACCGCGACGGCGTTCAGTGCAACCACCAATTCCGATCGTCCGGACGCGATAAAACATGTGTCATTGGGTGGCATTGCTGTTGTGACATGCAGAACTGTTACCATTCGTCACATTTCTGTCCATCTCCGGACAAACTGCACGCTCCCCACAAACCTTTTCCCACTTTCCGCGTATATCCTGCATGCGCAATTCTGCGCATGGGGTTTCCCAACTCCGACAACCGGACAGGTGGCGCGATGCAGACTCTGCTTCAGAATCTCCGCTTCAGCCTGCGCATGTTGCGCAAGAATCCCGGCCTCACCATCACCGTTCTGCTGACTCTTGCCCTTGGCATCGGCGCCAACACCGCCATCTTCACAGTGGACTACGCCACGCTGCTCGCCCCGTTACCCTACCCGCATCCCGAGCAGATCGTCATGGTGTGGTCGAAGATTCAGACCTACCATAACGTCGTCTCCGCGGGAGACTTCACAGACTGGAAGCGGCAGGCCACCGCCTTCGCCGAACTCGACGCCTGGAGCGGCGTTGCCTTCAACATCGCTACCCACGATCAGCCGGAGTATGTACAAGGCATGCGCGCTACGACAGGATGGTTCCGCGTCATGGCCAATTCAGTTCTAATGGGCCGCGGATTTCTTCCCGAAGAAGGCATCGCCGGTCATGAACACGTGGTTGTGTTGAACAACAAGTACTGGAAGCGGCTCGGCGCAGATCCCAATATTATCGGCAGGAAAATGCAGCTCGATGGCGAGCCCTACACAGTCGTCGGAGTGATGGCGCCTGGGCCCGCGGACAAGGGCCGCAGCATGCTTACTGTGCCACTGGTCTTCAAGCCGGACCAGATCAATCACGACTTTCACTGGCTATTGGTAATGGGCCGCCTTAAGCCCGGAATAACAGTTAAGCAGGCCCAGGCCGACATGGACTCGGTGACTCAGGCAATCACCAAACAGTATCCCAAGAGCAATCAGGGATGGAGCTCATTCGTCGAGCCGCTCCAGAACGACTTCATGCCCAAGGAGCGCATCTTCACGCTGAAACTGCTGCTTGGGGCTGTCGGATTCATCCTGCTGATCGCCTGCGCAAATGTCGCGAATCTGCTGCTGGCCAAAGGCATGACACAACAGAAGGAAGTCGCCATCCGCAGCGCTCTGGGAGCAACGCGAAAGACAGTGTTCCTGCAATTTCTTACCGAAAGCCTGGTGCTCGCGGTGGCGGGAGGCCTGCTGGGCGTGGGCGTAGGCTACGCAATGCTTCACGGCCTCATCGCCATCATGCCTGAAGACACGCTGCCTTGGGAGGCCGACCTGAGCCTCAATGTGCCTATCCTTCTCTTTACTCTTGCTGCTACCACGTTGGCCGGGCTGCTCTTTGGATGCGCGCCCGCGTGGTTTGCGTCGCG
This sequence comes from Silvibacterium sp., assembly GCA_019232935.1. Taxonomy (GTDB): domain Bacteria; phylum Acidobacteriota; class Terriglobia; order Terriglobales; family Acidobacteriaceae; genus Silvibacterium. The sequence continues at coordinate 5,158 of JAFAMZ010000268.1, read as the reverse complement.
CATCGACCCCGCTGATGCATTGAAAGAGGGAGGCCGCTCCGGCATGGGAGCTGGGCGGCACGAGCTCAGACGCGCTCTTGTGGTCGGCGAATTTGCTCTCGCACTCACCCTCCTCGCCGGTGCAGGCCTCGCCATCCACAGTTTCTGGAAGATGTCGCGCGTGGACCTCGGGATCCAGACCGACCACGTTCTTACATTCTTCCTGCCTGTTCCCGACTCGCGTCCCAAGGACGCGCAGCAGATCGCCACTTACTACCGGCAGATTCTCGCCAACATCTCTGCCGTTCCCGGCGTCTCGCACGCCACCGCAGCTACCGGAACGCCCCTCTTCGGTATGGGCTTCGGCATGCAGTTCACAATCCCCGGCGGAAAGACCTACTCCGATCCGTCGCAGCGTCCTGGCGCCAGCTTCGGCATGGTCACGCCGGACTTCTTCAGCACATACGGAATTCGCCTCGTAAAAGGCCGCCAGTTCAGCGAGCAGGACACCGCCTCGAGCGTCAAAGTCGCCATGGTCAACGAGGACTTCGCGAAAAAGTTCCTCACCGGCCTCGATCCCCTTCAACAGCGCGTCTCGGTGGAACAATTGATTCCCGGCGTCACCAAACTCGGCCCTCCGATCGAATGGCAGATCGTTGGCGTCTATCACACCGTGATGAGCGGCGATTTCCACCGCGAGGACCACGCGGAGATCCTGATCCCCTTCTGGCAGATCCCCTGGCCCAGTGCGGGCATCGGCGTAAGAACTGCAGCCGATCCGGCGGCCATGACCCGCAGCATTGCTGCCGCAGTTCACGCCATCGACCCGCAGATCGCGCTTGCAGAGCCCAAAACCATGGATGAGATACACGACCAGGTGATGTCCGGCGACCGCTTCGTCGTGATCCTGTTCGCTACCTTTGCTGCCGTCGCTCTGCTGCTCGCCGCGCTGGGGATTTACGGCGTCATGGCGTTCTCCGTCGCACAACGCTCGCATGAGATCGCGCTGCGAATGGCGCTTGGAGCCGACCGCGTGCGCGTCATCGGCATGGTTGTCCGCGAGGGCATCCTGCTCGCCTGCATAGGCTCGGTACTCGGGCTTGGCGGAGCCTACTTGGTCGGACGGGGGATGCGCAGCATGCTTTTCGGCATCGGCGCACTGGATTTTTCCGCCTTCGTCGCCGTGGGCCTCGTACTGCTCGCTTCAGCCCTACTGGCCTGCTACCTGCCGGCCCGCCGCGCGGCTTCGGTACATCCGATGCGTGTGCTGCGGACCGAGTAGCGCAAGCAAACGCAGGAATCAGTCTTCGCCTGGCGAGGGAGCCTTCACAAAGACGTGGTAGGTGGCGGCATCCCACGCGTTGTGAATGCCGGTGAATAGCAGAGTCAGGGCTGCGCCTCCGACGCCAAATAGCGCTGCGCCCGCATTCGAACGAGATCCGGCCGCCGATGCCAGCAGTGTTATGTAGGCGGCAAGAGGTAGAACTGCATAAAATTGCCAGTCCTCGAACACCGGCTTATACGCAGGTTGCTTTCCCATCCGCTGCGCCACAACCACCCCATAGAGGATTCCAACCAGACCTGTCAGGCCCCAAAGAACTGCGGCGACAGCAACGCCCTGCCACGGAGCGCTGACGATCCCCGCCAATAGCAGCACAGCTCCAAAATGCACCACCGTCGGCGTTGCGAAAGCTGCGCCGGCCAGCTCTCGATCTTGCACAGCTGGCCGGCTGGCAAGCAGAGTTATCGAGACGAATTGCAAACCAATAAGAGCTCCTGCAGAACAGCCCACAATTTCGTAGAACGTCTCCCACCCGGCAAGTGTTGTCATACCGTCACCTCGTCTTCGCTTCCCAAGGCAAGGATCAGGATAGCTTCCCGATTCGCTCAGATCACCCCCGTTTTCTGGAGCGAGAGAAAGGTTGTGGGCGCGCTGTTCTGGACGACCTTCAGGGCAGCCTGAAAAGCAGCACGCGCGCAATCGGCAACTCCGCCATCAAGGGCGGTCCAGATCTGCGGAAACATCTTGCGGAACTGCCTTGCGTGGTGGTCGTTGATGAAGTACGCCGTATCCTGAAAGACACTGGTGACTTTCCGCCGTTGCTTGCCTAGGAGAGTCAGAAATCCGCCACCCGCACTTTGGTATTGTGCCATCTCGAGACGCACCTTCGCGTACAGCTCACACAGGTCTCGCGTTGACAGTCGGATCGGATCATTCAGCCGCGTGCCGTGCTTCTCCAAAAATCGGTGCGCCAGAAACGCTGCGATCAGCCCCACTTCGGTCTTCGTCCGAAAAACGCCGCTCGAATGGCCTCCAGGCATGTAGTAGAACTTCGTCTTCACCCCCGGCGCGTCGTTCGCGTCGGTCAGTACCGGCCTGAAAATGCGCCGCCGCTCGTCCTCCTGGACAACGGTCGCATAGTTCTTCACGTTCGGCGGCAGGGTGACTTTGTTAGGGTCATCGAAGTTTCCCGGCCCAGGCACAGGGTCGAGCGCAAAGATGTTTACCGGGATCGCGCTAGTACGCGGATTCTGCTGCAGAGCATGGGCAATCATGAAGCAGGTGATTGCGCCGCGGCTCCAGCCGGCCATGTTGATGACCTTTGGCAGGTCGAGGGTGGCGTTCAGCACTGCCATCGTGTGTTCGACGTTCTGCTCCCAGCCATAACCATCGACGACGCCGCGCATCGTTGCAAACCAGGTGCTCTCCTTAAGGCCGCTGACCGGGTCCCGTGTTCCCGGCGTTTTGGCCTGCGCCGCCAGACCCCGGTCGGCTGATGAAGCCGATTTGGGCGCGCTATTGGAAACGCTGCCCGGGCCGTCATTGATAATCCAGTCGCGATTCTCCGCGCCGCAGGTGCGACGGGCGGTGTTAGCGACTGTCTCGTCCAGGTTCTGGCGATTATGCGACGTTCCGCAGTTGTAAATGGTAAAGACTTCCGGCATTACGACTCCTCGGCGGCCGATCTGGCGCGCCTGCATCAACCTCGAACCTAGCCAATTTCGACTGCCCAGTCCTTTAGGTCTCCTTTGGAATTGCTGAAAATTTCCTTGGAGCCGCACCCATCCATCGCGAATTGCGCTAAGTCACAGAAACTGCGTCCAAAGAAGTGGGGCCCACTGTACATCGGCTGTGCTACCCTCCAGCCATGCCAGTAGTCGCCTCGCCAGCCAGAACGCAGACTCCCCGGCACGCCGCCTTCGTCCGCGTTACCCACTGGCTCACCGTGATCGCCTTCACAGCCCTCCTGATCACGGGCGGCGAGATCGTTATCTCCCATCCGCGCTTCTACTGGGGAGAAACCGGAAACGTGAATACGCAGCCGCTGTTCACGATTCCTATACCATCCTCTCGCGACACCGTTCCTACTGGATACAAGTACGTCATGCCCGACCAGAACGGCTGGAGCCGCTACCTCCACTTTCAGGCGGCATGGCTCCTGGTCTTCACTGGGGCCGTCTATCTCATCGCTGGCTTCGCATCCGGCCACTTCCGCAAGAACCTCGTACCCGCGCCCGGCCAGAGAACTCTGAGCACCCACTGGGGCCGAATCGCCCGATACCTGCGCCGCGCTCCGCCCGACCCCACCGAAGCCCTCTCCTACAACGTCTTGCAGCGGACCACCTATCTCGCCGTAATCTTCATCCTCTTCCCCCTCGTTATCTGGACCGGCCTCGCACTCTCCCCTGGCTTCAACGCCGCCTTTCCCTTCTTTGTAAACATCCTCGGAGGCCGCCAGTCCGCACGCACGCTTCATTTCTTCGTCTCCGGAGCGCTCCTGCTATTCCTCGTCGTTCACATCGTGATGATCGCCGTCTCCGGATTCTGGACCCGCACACGCCCCATGATCATAGGCCGCTCGGCGTCTGCTGAGGAGGAACCATGACCCAGATCTCCCGCCGCAAGCTCCTTACCGGTGGCATCGTTGTCGCAGCTGCAGGAGTATCCGGCCTCGCGGCAGCCAATCGCATCGCCCGCCGCTACGGGCTCATCCCACCCGACTCCGGAGGAATCTACGGCCCCGGCGAGACCCTGACCTATGCCGCACAGCGCCTCATCACAACGCATTCGCTCGCCCGCGAATTCCCGCGCAGCATGATCTCGAAAACGCCTTTCGCCAACGAAGTCGCCACCCCCAGCGACGAATTCAAGCGCCACCAGGCTGCTAACTTCATAGACTGGCGTCTCACCGTGGACGGCATGGTCACCAATCCCGTATCGCTTTCGATCTCCGATATCAAAGCCATGCCCTTTCGCAACCAGGTCACTGAAGTGGTCTGCGAAGAGGGCTGGTCTTACGTCGCCGAGTGGATCGGAACACCCCTGCACGAAGTCCTGCACGCTGCCGAAATCCTCCCCCAGGCACGCTACGTCGTCTACCGCTCCATCGAGCCCGACTGGTGGGATAGCATCGACATGGCCGACGCACTGCATCCGCAAACTTTTATCACCTGGGGCATGAATGACGGCGACCTGCCTGTTGGCTTTGGGGGACCGCTCCGTATGCGCGTGCCTCGCCAGCTCGGATATAAGAGCGTCAAGTATCTCGTTCACCTAACCGCCGCCGACTCTCTCAAGCACTTCGGCAAGGGTCTCGGCTCCTCCGCACCCGAAGGCGGATACGCCTGGTACGCCGGGATCTAGATAAATAATTGGTGTCATCCTGAGAGGAGTTTGGTGCTTGCGCCAAACGAAGTCGAAGGACCTGCTTCTAAATCCTCCTTCAAACCCCTCACGTCTCTCCGTGATACAAAATCCAGTTGGGGAGTTCATGAAGGCACTCGTAAAGAGCCGCGCCGAACGCGGACTCTGGCTCGAAGACATCGCAGAACCTGCCATCGGCATCAACGACGTACTCATCCGCGTCCGCCACACCGGCATCTGCGGAACCGACGTTCATATCTACCAGTGGGACGAGTGGGCGCAGAAGACCATCATCGTGCCTATGGCCATCGGCCATGAGTTCGTCGGAGAAATCGTCGAGGTCGGTTCCAACGTAAACGACTTCTATCCCGGCGACATCGTCAGCGGTGAGGGCCACGTCACCTGCGGACGCTGCCGCAACTGCCTCGCCGGCCGGCGACACCTCTGCGCCTACACCTCCGGCGTCGGCGTAAACCGCCCCGGAGCCTTCGCCGAACTCATCGCGCTGCCCATGTCCAACATCTGGCGTCACGA
>JAFAMZ010000151.1 GCA_019232935.1 Silvibacterium sp. | reverse complement strand
CGGCGCGCGAGTGGACGCGCTGGTTGGCATCGGCAATGGCTTCTTCGAGGACTTTGCGGCGGTTTTCCTGGGAGCGCGCTTCACAGAGGCGCTCGATCAGTGTGTCGACGGCAATGCGGCTGGCGACTTCGCCGGCAGCGGCTCCGCCCATGCCGTCGCAGAGAGCGAAGACTCCGTCTTCGACACAATATCCAAAAGCATCTTCGTTGGAGGTGCGAACCTGGCCGACATCGGTGCGGCCGGCGGCTTCCAGTTTGAGCATTGATTCAATATCCGGAAAAGTGGGTTCCTGAACTCTCTTGTCCAACTTTTTTTTGGAGTTCTAAAGAAACGATACATGGTTTACGCCATGGGAGGCATCGTTTTTGCGTTGGGGAATGGTCATTCTTTTGTTTGCGTTGCGCACAATTTGCGTTATTCCGCTATTTCGCTCAGGAGCATCTGCGGCTGGCCCATCCAGAAGCGGTTGCTCTGGCGAGTGAGCAAGCCCGGAGTGAGACCGCGGAGGCGGGCGCGGGCTTCGTGATACGGGCCGACAAAGCGCAGGGCGCGCGGAATAAGTGGATAAACGAAGCTCAGGTTGCGGCGCAAACCGGCGATGGCAGATTCGCTCGCAGGCGGCAGTTCGAAAGCGGTACGGAAACGCGGTGGCATCCAGAAGGAGGTGAGCGTCTTATACCAGCGCGGCGGACGAATCCAGGTGCCGACGCCGGAGATAACGGAACGTCCGACGGCGCAGGCGTTGTCGTCGACGGCGAGGGTTGGCGAGTCGAACATTCCGGCACAGTAGCCCTTAAATGCCAGCCAGTCGGGGGGAAGCCATTGCGCTGCAATTCCGAAAAGGGCCGCGAGGCGCCTGGTCTCGGCATAATACCGCTTGAGTTCGGACGGTGGGAGCGGGGGGAGCACCAATTCATACGCAAGGACAGCACTCTCGATGAGAGTGGCGTAGACCCAGCGGAGGGCGGATATCTCATTGGCTTCGTAATGTTCGCCGCGGGTGTGCGCACCGACGGTGTTGGGCAGCTCGCCGGTGATTCCGGTGTGGCGGCGATAGAGCCGGCGCGAGGCGGCGACGGCCTGGGCGCGGCTCCCGAACAGCATGGTATAGACCACACGGAAGGTGGAGTGAAAGCGGCCGATGGGATCGTTAAGGACCTTCGAATGATGAAGGATTGCCGCGGCCACCCAGGGATGCGCCAGCTGCAGCAGAGCGGCGCGTCCCGCGCCCAGGAAAAGCGCCGATTCGCGGTTGATGCGCCAGCTTACGGAGTCAGGCCCGAAAAATCCGGCGGAAGGATCGCCGGGCAGCGCCTCCAGCTCGGTGAGCTGCGATTCAGCGTCTGCCTGAGAGACATCAATCCGGGTTTCGCTGTTCATCATGGTTTTTTGGGGGAAGGCCAAGATCCCCTTTACCATCATAGGCGGGACAACGCCGATGAGTCTTAACCCGGCTCGGCTAGAATGCTGCAGCGGAGAACGACGTGAACGGGATCCTGATCATAAGCAGCGGTTGTGACATAAGCGCTGAAATAGGCAGGGCGCTTCAGACCATCCATATAGCAGTAGAGTATGCCTCGGGAGAAACCGAGGGGCTGCAGAAATTGCGCATGCAGCCGTTCGATGTGGCGCTTACAAGCTGCGCAAGTCAGCTGCATCAGGATTTGGCTTTACTGGCGGAGATGCAATCGATCCGGCCGGGCGTGAAGTGCATTGTTCTGGCGCGGGAGAGCACTCCGGTGGAAGTGATCGAGGCGATGCGGTCGCATGTGTTTGCGTGCTACACGCCGCCGTTCAGCGTGGGGGAGATCGCCCGGCTGGTTTCCTATGCGGCAGGAGATGGGGACTGGAGGGACGACATCGAGATTGTGTCGGCTGCACCGGATTGGGTATCAGTGCGCGCTCATTGCCGGCTGATTGCCGCCGAGCGGCTGATCACGTTCGAGCGCGAGCTGAGCGCGCGTCTGCCGGAGGAGAGCCGCCGCGAGATGATGCAGGCGTTCCGGGAGATTTTGCTGAATGCGATGGAGCATGGAGCAGCGTTCAATCCCGAGCAAATTGTCGAGGTGATGGCGATTCGGACGGCGAGGACCTTCGTGTTTTATGTGCGCGACCCTGGAGGGGGTTTCCGGCGTGGGGCGCTGAAACATGCGGCGATTGGGAATCCGCCGGACAATCCTGTTGCCCACGTTCTCGAGCGCGAAAGGGAGGGGCTGCGGCCGGGGGGGTACGGCCTTCTGGTGGCGAAGGGAACGGTGGATGAGCTGATTTTCAGCGAGAGAGGCAATGAGGTGCTGCTGATCAAGTATCTGCAGCGGCCCGGGGCGGGCGGGTAGAATCTTAGTGCTCGCAACGAGACCGTCAAAATGAGCAGGATTCTGATCATCGGCGATTGCAAGGGACTGGGAGGCGAGATCGGTTCGGCTCTCACGGAAGCAGAACTGCCGTACGAAATTTGCTCTGGGCATGCGGATGCACTGCTTCGGCTGGTGATGAAATCGTTCGGAGTAGTGATTACCGATTGCGAAAGCACGCTGGACGAAGACCTGGCTCTGCTGACAGAGATGAGGGCTATCCGGCCGGGATTGAAGTGCATTATGTTGGCCCGCCACAGCACTCCGGAAGGAATGATTGCGGCCCTGCGTGCGCGGGTATTCGCGTGCTTCACGCCTCCTTTTGATGCGATAGAGATTGCGCACCTGGCCGCGCATGCGGCTTCGGACAGCGAGTGGCGGGACGATATCCAGGTGCTGTCGGCGAAGCCGGGCTGGGTTTCGGTGCGGGTGAATTGCCGGTTGCTGACGGCGGAACGCCTGCTGACGTTCGCCAAAGAGCTGAGCGTTCGACTGCCGCCGGACACGCGGCAGGAAGTAATGCTGGCGCTAAGGGAAATCCTGCTGAATGCGATGGAGCACGGAGCGGCGTTCAATCCTGAGCAGGTGGTGGAAGTAACGGGAATCCGCACGGCGCGATCGGTGGTGTTTTACGTGCATGACCCGGGAGCGGGGTTCCGGCGCGAGTTGATCACGCATGCGGCGATTGCGAATCCGCCAGAAGACCCGGCGGCGCATATTGCTCTACGCGAGGAGGCCGGGATGCGTCCGGGGGGTTATGGGCTGCTGCTGGCAGCGGGGACGGTGGATGAGCTGATCTACAGCGAGATCGGGGATGAAGTGCTGCTGATCAAGTATGTGGAGTGGGATGAGTAACTAAGGACCCAGGTCCGAGAATCCGGACCCATCAACAGTTTCAGGGCAGTGGGGCACCCGGCTAAAACCCGCACGCGCCGGTCGGGATGAGAAGTCGGCGGTAAGGGGCTCCTACTTCCCTTTCGCGCTTTCGAGTCGGGATTCGGCTTCGCGGATGACGATTTCGGCCTGCTTGTACTTTTCCGGGTCGTCGCCGGCTTCGTTATAAAGCTGATGGCCGTGGTCGAGGCGGCCCTGGGCGGCGGCGACGTCGATCTCCTGGGGTTTGAGGGCGCTGTCGGCGAGGATGGTTACGCGCTCGGGCAGCACTTCGACGAAACCGCGACCGATGCTGTAGGTCTGCTCGCCGGTTTCGCCGCCATGGAAGCGCACTTCGCCGGGGCCGAGGACGGCGACGAGCGGAGCGTGTCCGTAGAGGACTTCGAGATAACCGTTGCGGGCAGGGACCTCGACCGCATCCGCGGACTGGTCGACGAGGATGCGATCCGGAGTGACGAGCCGAACCTGTAGACGATCTGTATCTGCCATTTTTTAGTTGCCAATTACGAACTTTGTCAGTCCCGAGTAATTAGACACTGCAAAACTGAGGACTGGGACTGAAGACTAACTGCTACGCCGTGGACTTCATCTTCTCGGCGGCTTCGAGGACTTCCTCGATTGCGCCCTTCATATAGAAAGCCTGCTCGGGGATGTCGTCGTGCTTGCCCTCAATGACTTCCTTGAAGCTGCGCACCGTGTCCGCGATCTTGCAGTAGCGGCCCGGCATGCCGGTGAACTGCTCTGCAACATGGAAGGGCTGCGACAGAAACTTCTGCACCTTGCGGGCGCGGTTGACGGTCGTTTTGTCTTCATCGGAAAGCTCATCGATGCCAAGAATGGCAATGATGTCCTGCAGGTCCTTGTATCGCTGCAGGATGCGCTTTACGCCCTGCGCCACGTCGTAATGTTCCTGTCCGACGATGCGCGGCGTGAGAATGCGCGAGCTCGACGCGAGCGGATCGACAGCCGGATAGATCCCGAGTTCGGTCAAGCCGCGGGATAGCACGGTGGTCGCATCAAGGTGAGCGAACGTGGTCGCCGGAGCCGGATCTGTCAGGTCGTCCGCAGGCACATAGACAGCCTGGACGGACGTAATTGACCCATGCTTGGTCGAGGTGATGCGCTCCTGCAGTTCGCCCATTTCCGTGGCGAGGTTAGGCTGGTATCCAACGGCGGAGGGCATGCGACCCAGCAGCGTTGAGACTTCGGAGCCGGCCTGCGTGAATCGGAAGATGTTGTCGATGAAGAGGAGGGTGTCGGAGCCTTCGGCGTCACGGAAATACTCGGCGACGGTAAGGCCGGTGAGGGCGACGCGGAGGCGCGCGCCGGGGGGCTCGGTCATCTGTCCAAAGATGAGCGCGGCCTTGGACTTCTTGTAGTCGTGGATGTCGATGACGCCGGCCTCCTGAAATTCGCGCCAGAGGTCTTTGCCTTCGTGTGTGTGTTCGCCGACACCGGCGACCACCGAGAAGCCGCCGTGCCCCATCGCCACATTGTTGATCAGTTCCTGAATGATGACCGTCTTGCCCACTCCGGCGCCGCCGAAGAGGCCAGTCTTTCCGCCCTTGAGAAATGGCTGAATGAGATCGATGACCTTCACGCCGGTCTCGAACATCTCTTCCGAAGTCGCCTGCTCGTCGAAGGCAGGGGCATCACGATGAATCGGCATGCGCTTCTCGGTTTTGACGGGACCGAGTTCGTCGACAGCGTTGCCGATCACGTTGAGGACGCGGCCCAGGGTCTCGCGGCCTACGGGAACGGTGATGGGGCCTCCGGTGTCGATGGCCTTCATGCCGCGAACCATCCCCTCGGTTGCTTCCATGGCGACGCAGCGCACGCGGCCTTCTCCGAGGTGTTGCTGGACCTCGAGGATCACGTCGATGGGGATGGGCACGGTAAAGCCTTCGCTGACGACGCGAAGAGCCTGATAAATGGGCGGAATTTTGGCCTCGTCGAACTGCACGTCGACGGCGGGGCCGGAGACCTGAATAACATTTCCGAAGTTCTCTGCCATAAGTGTTCCTGTTTTCCGATACGAAGCTTTTTGATATCCCACCTTAGCTCCCCTGGGTCGCGAAGGTGGGGCACCCGCATTCTGGTGGAACCAGCGTTCCTGGTTAAATCGCGGCGGCGCCGCTGACGATCTCGATAATTTCCTTGGTGATGGCGGCTTGACGGGCGCGGTTCATGCTCAGTGTGTATTTGTCGATCAGATCCGATGCGTTGTTGGTGGCCGAATCCATGGCGGTCATGCGGGCGGCTTGCTCGGCGGCGACGGATTCGAGAAATGCGTGGTTCAGCTGCGAGATGACGTAAAGCGGCAAAATAGCATCGAGGATTTCGCGCGGCGACTGCTCATAAATGTAATCGACCTCGGCCGTTCCAAATTTCTTGGCTTCGTCTTCGTAGACCTTCATCGCCGCCTCGAGTTCGCCGGGCATGGTGCTGACGCCCGCAGTCATCGCCGCGCGGCCGGCTCTGGCGCGCTCCTCGGGGCTCATGGCCTGTGCTTCGATAATCTCACGCTGTCCGAATTCTATGATGGGCAGCACGCGCTCGATTACCACGCGTTGCGAGATAACCGATTTGAACTCGTTGTAGATGAGATAGGCGGCGTCGATCTCCTCGTGAGCATAGCGGGCGCTGATCTCTTCGCCAAGAGCGCGCACATCGTCGAGCGTGATCCTGTCGAGCATTGTCGGATGGTCGCCGATGATTTCGATCCGCCCGGAACGCTGCTGGCGCTCTGGACGCCCGCTCTCTTCGCCATTCCCGTTCTGCTCGAAACGAGCGGCGGGGAACCGCCTCCGGAAGAGATCGCGGCCCTTGCGGCCGATCGTCTCAATGTCAATCTGCTTTTCGTGATTGCCGGAGATGAAGTTCAGCGTCGACTTCAGGATGTTGGCATTGAAAGCTCCGGCGAAGCCCTTGTCGCCGGCGACGATAACCACCAGGACATGCTGCTCCTCGCGGGTTTTGAGGAGCGGATGGCGGATTTCGCCGGTCTCCGGATCGTAGACTTCAATGCGCCGCTTGAACGAATCCAGGATGCTGGCCAGCATGGCCGCAAATGGCCGCGAAGAAACGGCCCGTTCCTGGGCGCGCCGCAGCTTGGCCGCCGCGATCATTTTGAAGGCGCGGGTGATCTGGCGCGTGTTTTTGACGCTGCGAATGCGACGCCGTAAATCGAGAATACTTGCCATTAGTTTTGTTTAGCCGCCACCTTGGCATCCTGATGTTCGGCGAGGAAGTTTGCCTTGTACTCGTCCAGTGCCGCGCCGATTCTCTTGCGCAGATCGTCGTCAAGAGATTTCTTGGTGGCGATGTCGTTGAGCAGTGCACTCTGTCCGGAGTCGAGGTACTTGTACATGCCATCCTCAAACGCGTGGATGAACTCCACCTTGATATCGTCGAGGAAGCCCTGCGTTCCAGCGAACAGAGCGATTACCTGCTTCTCGGCAGACAGCGGATGAAACTGCGGCTGTTTGAGCAGCTCGGTCAGGCGTTGGCCCCGGTTCAGTTGTTGTTGCGTGACCTTGTCGAGATCGCTGCCGAACTGCGAAAACGCCGCCAGCTCGCGATATTGCGCAAGGTCGAGCTTCAGGGTCGAGCCAACCTGCTTGATTGCCTTGATCGCAGCCGTGAAACCCACGCGCGAAACTGAGAGCCCGACGTTGACAGCGGGGCGCACGCCGGAATTAAACAAATCCGTCTCGAGATAGATCTGCCCGTCAGTAATGGAAATGACGTTTGTCGGGATGTACGCCGACACATCGCCGGCCTGCGTCTCGATGATGGGAAGCGCTGTCAACGAGCCTGCACCTTTCTCATCGCTCAGCTTTGATGCCCGTTCGAGCAGGCGCGAGTGCAGATAAAAGACATCTCCGGGATAAGCTTCGCGGCCCGGAGGACGGCGCAGGAGGAGCGAAATCTCGCGGTAAGCCACAGCGTGCTTGGACAGGTCGTCGTAGATCAGCAAAGCATGACGTTTGTTGTCGCGGAAATATTCCCCCATGGCGCACGCGGCATACGGAGCGATGTAGAGCATCGGCGATGGTTCCGAGGCCGATGCCGCAACCACGATGGTGTAATCCATCGCGCCGTGGTCGGTGAGCGTCTGCACCACCTGCGCTATGGACGAGCGCTTCTGGCCGATAGCGCAGTAAATGCAGATCAGGTCCTTGCCCTTGCTGTTGATGATGGTGTCGAGACCGATGGCCGTCTTGCCCGTCTGCCGGTCGCCGATAATGAGCTCGCGCTGTCCGCGGCCGATGGGAATCATGGCGTCTACAGCCTTGAGGCCGGTCATCATGGGCTCGCGAACGGGCTGGCGATCGATGACGCCGGGAGCGAGCCGCTCGATGGGCAGAGTTTCGGTGGAGTTGATGGGACCCTTATCGTCGATGGGCTGTCCGAGCGAGTTGACCACACGGCCGATGAGGGCGTCGCCAACGGGGACGCTGAGAATTTTGCCGGTGCGCTTGACCTGGTCGCCTTCGCGAATCTCCTGGTACTCGCCCATGAGCACGGCGCCGACCTGCTCTTCTTCGAGGTTCATGGCCAGTCCGGCTACGCCGTGGGGGAACTCAATGAGCTCGCCTGCCATGACCTTATCGAGGCCGTAGAGGCGGGCAATGCCGTCGCCCAGAGAGATAACGGTGCCTACCTCGTCGATGCGGATCTTCGAGTCGTAGTTTGCGATTTGCTCCCTGAGGAGCTCTGTAATTTCATCTGCGCTTATTTGAGCCATGCGTCACGTTCCCGGAGTATCTGATCTTTAGATTATCGTTCGGCGGTTGCGGGGATTATGCCTGACTGGCGGCCAGTTCTGCTTCCAGCCGGTCGAGACGTCCGCGAATGGACCCGTCATACACGGTACTGCCTATGCGCACGATCGCGCCACCCATCAGCGAGGCGTCCTCATGGAAAGTGGCGGCGATGCGGCCCCTGGTGAGGCCGGCGATCTGCGATTCAAGTGCAGCACGGGAAGGATCGTCGAGCTTGCGAGCCGTGGTTACCTCGACTTCGGAGATGCCGAGCCGGCGGTTCATCTCGTGCCGGAACTCCTTGAGGATGTCGTCGTAGAGGAGAAGACGGTCGTGACGGACGAGGACGGCAACGAAGTTGCGAGCGACCTGGGTCATCTGCAGACGGCGGTTCAGCTTGTCGAGGATGGCGACCTTTTCCTCGATGGAAAAAGACGGATCGAGGAAGACTTCGCGCAATGGGGCGCTTTCGTGCCAGGCTGCGGCGAAGTCGGCGAGATTGCTCTCCACCTGTGCGGGGTCGAGCCGCTCGGTGAGGACGACATCGGCCAGAGCGCGAGCATAGGCTGGTTCGAGTGCGGCTGCCATCAGTTCCTGTCTCCGTTCAGGCTCTCGCCGAAAGAGCGGATCAGGGCGCGGTCGTCATCGAGGCTGATGCGGATTTCCTGGCGCGCACGGTTGACCGCGAGCTGGGCGGCGAACTTCTTGAGATCACGCTGGGCGGCAGCTCCGGCTGCCTGGATTTCCTGCTCGGCTGCGGCGATGATGCGCTCCTTCTCGGCTTCAAGGGAATTCTGGATGCGCTTTTCGTCTTCGGCGCTTTCCCGCTCGGTGTGTTCGCGGATGGCTTCGATCTCAATGCCGAGCTTGGAGAGGCGCTCTTCGATGACGGCGAGACGCTCACTGGCATCGGTCGCAGCCACCCGGGCCTCGACGAGCTGCTGCTGCAGGGCATCGTTGCGCTTGCGGAAGGCCTTCGGGACGAAGCGGAGGACAAACCAGGCTATCGATCCGATAATAATCGCCGAGTTGAGTATCTCGAAGATTCGCGCAGTGGTTTCAGTGCTGAGGTTCACGTGACGTGCGATGGATTTCACCGATTCGGAGTGGCGGAAGGATTCCATCTGGGAGTTGGTTTCGGGCTGATCCATGTGTTCGCCCGATGCCGGGCTGGCGTAAGTCGGCGGCGGAGTGGATTCCTGTTGGGCGGCCGCAGAGAGGGGCGCAAACGTGGGCATGGAGAGCAGCAGAGCGATGGGAAAAGCCAGCACAACGGCGAGGTGGGATTTGACGATCGGCTTCAATGTACGCCCTCCGCAGCTGTCAATTCGGCAGGAAGAACGGCCCTCATGATCTGGCCGGCAAGCTCGCCGACAGAACTCTCGATGTGACTGCGCGCTTCGGCGGCGTCGGCCTCAATGGCAGCGCGGGCGGAGGCCACGCGCTCGTGGGCGGCCTGGCGGGCCGCAGCGATGGCTGCTTCTCGCTGGCCATTCAACTGCTGCAACCGCAACTCGCGACGGTGGAAGATATCGGCACGGGCCGCCCGGAGCTTCGCCTCGTATTCCTGGCTCTTGGCATCGGCGGCGGCAATGGCGGCTTTGGCTTTTTCGATGGCTCCAAGGGTGCGCTCGCGGCGCTCGCCAAGGGTGCGCATAAGGGGCAGATACAGCAGGTACCGGTAGCTAATGAGAAGGAAAACAAAGATGATTATGGTCGGTATTGAACCGAGCGCAAGATCGCCAAGTTGCTGCAAAAGCTGATCTATCATGATGGAACAGACGGTCGCGACCGTAAGCTGTTGGAAGGTCTCGCGGAACCTTCGGTTTTAGCAGACGCGAAAAACCGATGTCAACGAGCGGCGTTAAGTGCTTTCTCTGCGGCAGGAAAATGGGACTGAAAATATCTTGACTCGCCGTTACTCCAGCGTACACTAAGAGTATCACCTATGACCCGGTCCAGGGTCCAATGGGCCGGATATTCGGGACCTACCTCTGCTCCCCTATGTCCGGCTCATTCTTGCGTTTGCCCTCAAGCCTGAACAAGCTTCCCGTCGATGCGGTACTGACGAAAGCGTCCGAGCAGCGATGCGGGACCTGCTACGGTCATGGAGACGGTGTTTCCGATGAACTCGCGGTCGCGGATCAATGCCCCGGCGCCAAGGGCCGCCAGAACGCCGCCCTGCGATTGCGGGATGCGGAAGCGCTGCTCGAGGATGGGATCGCCGACCAGAGCGGCATCGATACGCGCGAGCACCTTGTCGATGCCCCAGCCAAGCCGCGCCGAGACGGCCACGGCGCCGGCTGACTCGAGGGCTTCTCTTTCCGAAGCAGGAAGCAGGTCGATTTTGTTCAGCACCTCGATCCGCGGTTTGGAAAGCACGCCCAGTTCGCCGAGGACTTTTTCCACTTCGGCCTTGTGCTCGTCCTGCATGGGGCTGGAACAATCGCGGACGTGGACGACGACTTCGGCCTTCTGCACTTCTTCGAGGGTGGCGCGGAAGGAGGTGACGAGGGTGTGGGGCAGGTTGCGGATGAAACCTACGGTGTCCGACAGCAGCACCTTGCGCCGGCTGGGCAGGACAATGGCCTTGAGTTTCGGGTCAAGGGTGGCAAA
>JAFAMZ010000068.1 GCA_019232935.1 Silvibacterium sp. | reverse complement strand
GAGCATCGTCCCCGTACCGAATCGCGGGACTTTGCAGGCGATGACCAAGCAGGTTTTCCTGAACAACCATTGGGATCTGGTGCAAAACATCCAATCTGCCTCCGGGGGCAGCCCGAAAACGAAGCCGGTCCCTATCCCTGCCAAGATCGGCGACCCCTCGCTGATCAAGCACGTCTTCCTGATCATCCGTGAAAATCGCACCTACGATCAGATCCTGGGCGATGTTCTCGGCGGAAACGGCGATCCCTCGCTGGCGGTCTACAGTAACAATCCCCCCCAGGGCGGCCCGGCTATTACGCCCAATGCCCACGCGCTGGTGGAGCGCTTCCCACTTCTCGACAACTTCTACGACCCCAGCCGCCAGTCGGCCGACGGTCACAACTGGATCACGCAGGCCATAGCGCCTTATTCCGACGACATCCAGTCGCCGGACTGGGTCCGCGACTACCCCTCCAACGGCGGCGATGCCATTGCCTACCAGAAGAAAGGGCACCTCTGGGATGCGGCGGTCAAGGCAGGCATCAGCTTCAAGAACTATGGGGAATATATCGAGTGGAACACGTTCACCGTTCCGGGTTGCACCGCGACTAACAGCGCCGGGGGTCTGTATCCACTTATTCCTGGCTTCACTGGCAGCTGCCACCCCACCTGGAGCCAGTTCTACCACGACACGCTGAAATACGAGTCGGGCGCGGAGAAACAGCTCAAGTACTACAACACAGTTGGCTCCTACTCTCCGCTTCCCAACCTCATGAAGTACACAGTCCAGAACTATCCGCAGTTCGACCTGGACATTCCCGATCAGTTCCGCGTCGATATCTGGAAGCAGGACTTCGCCAAGGACCTGAAGGCCGGTAAGGTGCCGCAGTTGACCACGATCTGGATCAGCTCCGACCACACCGGTGGTCCTCCGACCGGAACCGCCATGGAGGCCGATAACGACCTCGCCCTTGGGCGCTTTGTCGATATCATCAGCCACAGCTCCGTCTGGTCCTCATCGGTGATCTTCGTCGAAGAAGACGACGCGCAGGATGGCGTCGACCACGTCGACGGACACCGCAGCCCCGGATATGTCATCAGCCCGTACGTAAGACAGGACGGAGTTGTTGACTCCACCTACTACAGCCAGGTCAACATGACCCGCACCATCGAGCAGATTCTCGGTATACCGCCGATGAACCAGAACGACCTCGTGGCCTCGCCGATGAGCACGATCTTCACCGACAACCCGCCCGCAGACAACTTCAAGCCCTGGACGCATGTGCCGAACCAGATCCCCCTCGATCAGGGCGTTAGCTCTGCGGCCGTCAGAGATGAAAGCTCTGCAGTCAAGGCTCTGAGGGCTGGCTGGATGAAGGAGAAGCAGCAGATCTTCGCCGGCAAACACACCACGCCTGACGCCGAAGACCCGGACACTGTCAACCATCTCAACTGGTACGAGGCCACCGGATTTACCAGGCCCTATCCTGGGGAGGCGAAGGTTCGCCCCGCGAGCGACTTCAAGAACCGCAAGGCGCCCGCGACCGCTGACCTGGACGACTGACAATCACCCCAACTGCCATGGCCCTCTCCTCGCTTAGCGAGGAGAGGGCTTTTCACTCTTCACAGCCAAGGTTCCGCGGGCCGACTCCCTTCATGTACGGCGAAACCGACGGCTATCGAGATCCACACACATCACCAATCGCTAGAGTGCGGGTTGGGAACTCTCGGCCTGCGTTCCAGCCGCGACCGCCTGCCTCGTTTCAGCTGCGACCGGCAGGATGAAAAGGAAGGTTGCGCCGCGCCCGTCGTTCGCTGAGGCCCACAAGCGTCCTCCGTGCGACTCAACAATCGAGCGGCTGATGGCCAGCCCCATGCCGGAGCCCTGCGCCTTGGTCGTAAAGAAAGCCTCGAAGATCTGATCGGCGTTTTCGACAGGTAATCCCACGCCAGTGTCGCTTACAGAAATCAGCACCTGGGGGTCCTGACCCAACTGTGACTTGACAGTTAGCACACCGCCCGTCTCGTTCATGGCCTCGATGCCGTTCAGCATCAGGTTCATCAGTACCTGCTGGATCTGGACGCGATCGGCCATGACCGTGGGAAGCTGAGCGGCAAGGTCGGTCCGGATCGAGACCCCGTACCGATTCGCCTCGCCCCGCAGCAGCACCGCCATCTCGCCGATGACGTCATTCACCACGAGCAACTCGCGTTGTGGAGGCGCCTTCTTGTACAGCGCCCGAAGCCGGTCGATGATGCTCGCCGCACGGCTCCCGTCTTTCTCGATTCTGGTTGCGGCGGCGCGGGCCTTATCAACGTTCGGTGGATCATGCGCGAGCCACTGCAGGCAGGAGCTCGCGCTGGTAATCGCCGCAGCGATCGGCTGCTTGATATCGTGCGCCAGCGATGCGGCCATCTCCCCCATCAGGCTTACGCGATTGATATGCGCCAGGTCCGACTGGAGCTGTTCCGCGCGCTTGCGGTCCTCAATGTCCGTCGCGACAGCGCACCACTTGATGATTCTGCCACGCTTGTCGCTCAGAGGCCGCGCGCGTGTCTGGAACCAGCGGTAGGCGGCATCGCTTCCGCGCCGGATGCGCGCCTCATACTCCAGTGGC
>JAFAMZ010000382.1 GCA_019232935.1 Silvibacterium sp. | reverse complement strand
GGATCAGCCCCGAACTCCCATCGTCAAAAATAACGTTGGCGTCGCGCCGGCTCAGGTGATCGATGACGCGGTAGATGCTCTTCTCGTTGCCGGGGATTACGCGCGAGCTGAGCACGACGGTGTCGCCCGGCAGTACGCGCGCGTGCTTATGGTTGTCCACGGCGGCGCGGCTGAGTGCGCTCATTGGCTCGCCCTGCGTGCCGCTAATGAGAATCATGACTTCTTCGGGCGAGTAGTCGTTGATCTGTCCGGGGTGAATCACAAGGCCGGGCGGCAAATCGAGATAGCCGAGGTCCTGCGCGATTTCGGTCGACTCGACCATCGAGCGGCCGACAACCGCCACCTTCCGTCCGTGCGTATGAGCGAGATTCATCGCGATGCGGATGCGATAGATCGACGAAGAAAAGCAACTGAATAACAGCTTTTTCTTCGTGCGCGAAAAGACTTCGTCAAGGCGCGGCTTCACCGCCCACTCGCTCGGCGTATAACCGGGCCGGTCTACATTGGTTGAGTCCTGCAGGAGGGCGAGGACGCCGCGCCTGCCATATTCGGCGAACGTGTGCAGATCGAAGGCCTTGCCGTCGGGAGGCGAGAGGTCGATCTTGAAGTCTCCGGTGTGGACGATCACTCCGACCGGGGTGTCGATGGCAAGGGCAACGCAATCGACCAGGCTGTGGGTAACGCGGATTGGCTCGATGGTGAAGGGGCCGAGCGAAAACTTTGCGCCGGGAGCAATCTCGATCAGCTCCGTGTCATCGAGCATCTTATGCTCTTCGAGCTTGCCTTCCACGTAGGCCAGCGTGAATTCAGTGCCGTAAACAGGAACATTCAGTTCGGAGAGAATCCATGGCAGGCCGCCGATGTGGTCCTCGTGGCCGTGGGTGAGGATGATGCCACGCACATGCTCGCGGTTCTCGACGAGATAGGTGATATCGGGCACAACAATGTCCACGCCGAGCAGCTCGGACTCGGGAAACATCAGGCCCGCATCGATGACGAGGATGTCGTCCTTGTAGCGGAGGGCCAGGCAGTTCATGCCGAATTCGCCCAGTCCGCCGAGGGGAATGATCTGTAACTTCGCGTCAGCCATCGGAAACTTGATGGTATCAGGTGTGCTAGCGCAGCAGGTCTTCGAGCGCGGCGCTCAGATCGGTCTTTTCATCGCGGTATTTCACGATTACCGGAGTGTAGACACTTAGGCCCCACTCCGCCGCGCGCCCCTTCTGGACGGCTCGGGAACCCGGCACGACCACCGCACCTTCGGGAATGATCAGCGGCATTTCGACAGTAGCACGGAGTACGATCCCGTTGACCACGTCATAGACAGGAGTGCCCCGGGTCAGGATGGTTCCCGCCGCCAGCACCGCCCGTTTCTGCACGATTGTGCCCTCGTAGACGCCGCAATTGCCGCCAACGAGCACGTCGTCTTCAAGGATCACCGGATTCGCGTTCACCGGTTCCAGGACCCCGCCCACCTGAGATGCGGCACTCAAATGAACCCGTTTGCCAACCTGCGCACAGCTTCCGACCAGCGCGTGAGAGTCGATCATCGTGCCCTCATCAACGTACGCGCCGGTATTGACGTACATCGGAGGCATGCAGACGACGCTCCTGGCCAGATAAGCCCCGGCCCGAACCGAGGAGCCGCCGGGAACTACGCGAATGCTGTCTTCGGGCCGGAACCTGCGAACAGGGTAGGTGTGCTTATCAATGAAGGGCAGCCCTTCATCGTAGGGCTGCAAATGTCCGAGGCGGAAGCCAAGCAAGATTCCCTGCTTGACCCAGGCGTTCACGCGCCAGCCGGTCGCCGATCCTGGCTCCGGCTCGGCAGCGCGAATGTCTCCCTTTTCGAGCGCGGAGCGGAGTTCCTCGAAAGAGGCCATGGCGGAAGTGTCATTGGCCGAGGGACCGGCAGCGAAGTGCTTTTCGATTTGATCTCTAAGAGCGTTCACGGAGGGGGTGGGGTTACAACGTGCAAATCGCGTTGGGATTGCGGAGTATGCACCAGCAGGCCGAGTTCTACGGCAAGCGCTTCAAGGCGGACGCGCGTTACAGACGAAACCGGAACCATGGGAAGCCGATAGTGCTCTCCGATTTTGCCCATCATGGCCATCACCGCCTTTACCGGGCCCGGACTGGTCTCCCAGAAATTGGCCTGCAGCAAGGGAAAATATTTGCGGTTAACCCTGCGGGCTGTCGACCATTCATTATCGAGCGCAGCACGGACCATCTGCGCCATCTCGACAGGTATCTCATTGGATGCGACGGAGACGAGGCCTGCGCCGCCTGCGCCGATCACCCCCAGGGCCATGTTGTCGTCCCCTGCGTAGATCTCCAGTCCGCGCGGCGCGCGCGTGATCAGCTCGGTGATCTGCGGGAGATTGCCGCTCGACTCCTTCACCCCGCGGATATTTTGTTCCGACTCAGCGAGGCGAAGAACCGTCGCCGAGTCGAGATTCACGCCAGTGCGCGAGGGGACGTTGTAAAGGATGACGGGAATCTCCACCGCGCGGGCAACCGCCTTGAAGTGTTCGAACTGCCCTTCCTGCGTGGGCTTGTTGTAGTAGGGGCTGGCGGACAGGATCGCGGTAACGCCGGGAACCCGGGAGGCGACTCTGGACCGCTCGACCGCATGTTTTGTCACGTTGTGGGTGCAGCCGGCCCACACCGGAACGCGGCCTGCCGCACCTTCCGTGACGGTTCGCAGTACCTGAAGCCACTCGTCCTCGGTCAGTGCAGAGGTTTCGGCCGTGGTACCGCATGCGACGAGCCAGTCGATCCCGCTTTCGACTTGCCACTGAACGAGAGCCTCTAGCGCCTGCTCGTCGAGACTCCCGTCCTGCCGGAAGGGAGTGACTAATGCCGTGCCGCAACCGCTGGGAACTTCTATCACAGAGACGAGTCTACAGGCGCTTTGCGACCGGCACCAAGGTAAGATTTGCGGCACGGATAAAATGGCGGCAGACAACCCTGCTCGGGAAGCCAAAATCCCTCCATGATTTCGGTACTTATCATCACGAAGAATGAAGAACAGGACCTGCCAGGATGCCTGGAGTCTGTCTCCTGGTCCGACGACATATTTGTATTCGACTCCTACAGCACCGACGGGACCGAACAGGTAGCGCGCGGGTACGGGGCAAGCTTCGTCCAACGGAAATTCGACGGCTATTCCTCGCAGCGGAACGCCGCGCTGGATGGGTTGCCCTTTCGCTACGAGTGGATTTTTCTTGTGGATGCCGACGAGCGTCCGACCCAGGAGCTGGCGAAAGAGATGCAGCGCACAGTAGCATCTGTTCCGAAGGAAGTGAACGGCTTCCGCATGCGGCGGCGGGATTTCCTCTTCGGCACATGGCTGAAGCACGCCCAGATATCACCCTTTTACATCCGGTTGGTGCGCAGAGGGAAAGCCCGCTACACTCGCGAGATCAATGAGGTTCTGGAGGTCGAAGGCCACATCGGCGATCTCCAGGCTCCGCTCGACCACTTTCCTTTTTCCAAGGGCATGGCTCACTGGATAAGCAAGCACAATACATATTCCACAATGGAGGCGCAGGTGATTGCGAACGATTTAACGCGCAGGGATGCCTCATGGAAAAAGGCCCTTTTTGCAAAGGACTTTCACGTGCGGCGAGTTGCGCAGAAGGCAATCTTCTATCGAATGCCGGCGCGGCCGCTGATCAAGTGGATCTACATGATGTTTGTGCGGCGTGCAATTCTGGATGGCTGGGCCGGGGTCGCATACGCCAATCTGCAAAGTATCTATGAATATCTGATTGTTCTGAAGACCAAGGAGCTTCTGCGCGATCCGAGTGGATGAAGACTATCCAAGCTTGCCAGCGATTTCGCTGAATTCCCATACTCCGGTTTTGCCGGCAATCCACTCCGCGGCCCGGATGGCTCCCTCGGCGAAGGGGCGGCGGGAAAAAGCTTCGTGCTTGAGCTCGATTCGGTCGTATGCGGATCGCGCTTCGATGACGTGGACGCCGGCTGCGTCCCCTTCGCGCTTTGAAGTGATTTCGACGGCGAGCGAAGGATCGGCGTTCTCGAGCACCTGCTTGATTGACAGCGCCGTTCCGGAGGGCGCATCTTTCTTGGTCGCATGGTGCGTCTCGGTGATGCCGAATTCGTAATGGGGCAGAGTGACGGCTAGTTCGCGGGTCATCCGCAAGAGCGCCTGGATACCCAGGGAGAAGTTGGTTCCGTACAGCAGGGCCGCCCCTTTGCGCTTTGCCAAATCGCGCATATCAGCCAGATGCTGGTACCAGCCCGTAGTGCCGACAACCATACGAGCGCCGTTTGCGAGGCAGGCGCGCATGTTGGAGACGGCGGCTTCGGGGGTGGTGAAGTCGATGACTACGTCGAAGCCGGCAAGAACTGGGGCGGTCAGCGCGGAGGCATTGCGATTTTCTTCCTCCCCGACAACGCGCACGCTATGGCCATGCTCGTGGGCGACATCGGCAACAAGACTGCCCGTCTTTCCGCGTCCCAGCACTAGAAAGAGCATCTATCTCATCACTTCCTTCAGGGCTTCCACATCGAAGATGTCGGAGTCCGGATCGGCGAAGAACTCTTCATGAAGTGACCGTACCGCCTCCTCCGTATCATCCTCCTCGATCATGAAGCTCATGTTGATTTCCGATGCCCCCTGCGAAATCATGCGCACATTTACATGACGGATTGCCTGAAAGACCCGCGCCGCGATGCCGTTCTGCCCGCGGATATTCTCGCCCACCATGCAAATGAGCGCCTTGCGCCCCTCATACTTCACGTCGGCCAACTGGCTGAGATCGGCGGCGATGTCAGGTAGCTTGTCATTCGAGTCGACGGTCAGGGAGACAGAGACCTCTGAGGTCGAAACCATATCGACCGGACATTTGTGCCTGTCGAATACGTCGAAGATGGCCTTCAGATAGCCGTGCGACATCAGCATACGGCTCGCAACCACGTCGATGATGGTGAGCCGGCGCTTAACGGCGATGGATTTGAAAGGGCTCCGGCAGTGTGGTGCGAGCGAAATGATGCGCGTGCCCTCGTTCATCGGATTTTTGGAATTCAGAACAAGGACGGGAATATTTTTCTTCACCGCGGGCAGAATCGTCGCCGGGTGCAGGACTTTTGCGCCGAAATAGGCGAGTTCTGCGGCCTCCTCGAAGCTGATGGTCTTGACGCGCAAAGCGTTGGGACAGATGCGCGGGTCGGTCGTCATAATGCCGTTCACATCTGTCCATATTTCAATCGATCCGGCATCCAGACCTCCCCCGACCAGCGCTGCGGTAAAGTCCGATCCGCCGCGGCCCAACGTGGTGGTCACTCCCTTTTCTGTTGCACCAATGAAGCCGCCCATAACGCAGACGCGGCCGGCGCTGGCCTGCGGCAGAACGTGCTCCTTGAGCCGCTGCTCGATCGAAGCATCCTGCGGAATGGCCTTCCCGTGCTGCGAATCCGTGACGATGCATCGGCGGGCGTCGACATGAACCGCATCCAGGTCCCGGCGCGCGAACGCCTCGGCGATCATGCGGCTGGAAAGCCGCTCGCCGACAGACACAATCATGTCGCTGGTGCGAGGCGTCAGCTCGCCGATGGCGGAAAGACCGCGCAGGATTTCGTCCAGCCCGGCAAATTCGCTTTCGATCCAGCTGCAGATTCCGGAAGTACAGTCGCCTGAGACCAGCGCCGAAGCTGTCTCAAGATGCCGGTTGCGCAGCCGCGCGGTGATGCACAGTGCCCCAGCGCGGTCACCGCGGCCGGCAGCCGCAGCAGCAGCGAGAAGCTGGTCGGTGACCTTGGCCATGGCGCTGACCACGACAATCGGCGTGAGCCCACTGGCCACCCTGCTGCGCACGATTTGGGCGGTACGGTCGATGGCGACGGCGTCTTCGACGGAGGTGCCGCCGAACTTCATCACGACCAGCTTATTCATGCGGGAACCGGGACGGGATGGAGTTTGCCCAGAGAAACCAGCAGCTCCGCATTGAGCAGTGCAGCACCCGCCGCACCTCGAATCGTGTTATGCGAGAGCAGGGTGAACTTCCAGTCGAGCAGGGTGCAAGGCCGCAGGCGGCCCACGCTGGCCGTCATGCCACCGCCTCGCATCTTATCGAGGCGCGGCTGAGGACGGTCCTCAGGCGCGATGTACTCGACGGGCTGCGCAGGAGCGGTGGGCAGGTCGCGTCCGGCGAGCGGCGTGAAGTGACGCCAGGCATCGAGAATGTCTTCGCGGGTGGCGGGCCGGGAGAGCTTGACGCTCACGCTTTCGGTGTGACCATCCTCGACAGCGACCC
The DNA here is from genome assembly GCA_019232935.1 of Silvibacterium sp. GTDB lineage: Bacteria > Acidobacteriota > Terriglobia > Terriglobales > Acidobacteriaceae > Silvibacterium. The sequence goes on along the minus strand of JAFAMZ010000382.1, from coordinate 4,004 downwards.
GATTGCAGTGTGCCGTCATCTTCGCCGCGAGCGGCCGGACGACCTTACCATCGCGTGCTCCAAGAAGGCGTAACGTCTCAGCCTGCATCTTCTCTTCTTCGTTCCTGATATAGGGCACCACGTTTCCCAGGATATCCATCGAGGCGACGCCGGGGTATCCCGCTCCGCTCACGGCCTGCATGGTGCTGACGAAGATCGAATCGACTCCGAAGCGGTCGACGAGCGGCTTGAGGACCAGAACAAGCCCAATGGCCGAGCAGTTGGGATTTGTAACGATGTAGCCGCCGGAGTCCTTCCGCCATGTCTGGTTTTCGAGGATCGGCAGATGGTCGGCATTGACCTCCGGGATCACCAGCGGGACATCCTCATGCATGCGGAAGGCGCTGGAATTCGAGATAACTGCGCATCCGGCGGCAGAGAAGGCTGGCTCAAGGTCGCGGGCGATGTCCGCATCGAGCGCCGCAAAGATTATCTTGGGCGCGTCGTCAGGAGTAGCCGGGGAGATCGGCATCTGCGCGATGTGCTCGGGAAGCGCCGAGCCGAGCCTCCACTTGACGGCATCGCCGTATAGCTTGCCGCTCGAGCGGTCGCTGGCTGCAAGCCACGCCACTTCAAACCATGGATGATGTTCGAGCAGTTGAACAAACCGCTGGCCGACCATGCCGGTCGCGCCGAGGATGCCGATTTTTTGCCGCATATTGCTGTGTGAGCCTGCCTTGCTCCGGTTTACGCGGAAAAACGCCTTATCCGCACCTGATTTCGACTGTGATGACAGTGTATCGTTTTCCTCCTGGCAGACGAACGATTTGGGAGGAACGGCGGAGGCGCGGAATCTCAGAATGAAACGGGACGGTTCAAGGAAGTCTGAGCGGACCGGCCCCGGTTGCCTTCACTGCTCTCACGCGAGACAATCAGTGCGCTGCGCACGGAGACCCTGATCGCTATGCCCATCCGCGTGTGTTTCATGGTGATGCCCTTCGGGACCAAGGACACGGGCGCTGAGCCCGGTAAGGGTCCGGCAAAGATCGATTTCAATGCCCTGTGGGACAACGCGCTGCGCCCCATGATCGAAGAAGATTTGGGATACCTGCCGATCCGCGCAGACCAGGATGCCGGGTCGCTGATCATCCAGGCGATGATCGAGCGGCTCGCCATCTCCGATCTGGTTATCGCGGACATGACAATACCCAACGCGAATGTCTATTACGAGGTGGGTGTCCGGCATGCGGCCCAGCGGCGAGGCTGCGTGCTCATCGCCGCCGACTGGTCAAAGCCGCTCTTCGATGTGGCCCAGATGCGACGGCTGACTTACTCCATGCCGGAGACGACGGTCAGCAAAGAAGCGGCAACGGCTATACGCAGTTCGCTGAAGGACGAAATCCTGAAAGTTTGCGATTTCGATTCTCCGGTATTCCAGGCGATTCCGAAGTTTCCCGGGCCGCTGGACATCGGCACGGTCCAGTCGTTTCGAGATGTAGCTGAAAGGCTGGCGATGATCCAGTCGGAGGTAAGCGTAGCGCGGAACCTGCCGCCCGAAGATGCAAAAGACGTGGTTCGACAGCTTGCGGCCAAATATGGCGCCGATGCCGTTACCGTGCCCAGCGTTGCGCTGGAGATTCTGATGCTGCTCCGCGACACCCGCCAGTGGCCGGCTGCGTTGAACTTTATCGACGGGCTACCCGCACAAGTGCGGGAGATTCCGGTGTTACGAGAGCAGCGTGCCCTCGTATTAAGCAAGACCGGAAAACACCTCGAAGCTATCGCAGAGCTTGAGGCGCTGATCGCAGGCACCGGAGACAGCTCGGAGCGAAGCGGCTTGATCGGCGGCCGCTATAAGGCTCTCTATGAAGGCGCTGCAGAGGCAGCCTCGAAGTCTCTGTACCTTAACAAAGCCATCGCTGCGTATCACCGCGGCATGATGCTCGACCTGAACGATTACTACCCATCGAGCAATCTTCCCCGGCTTTATCGTGAGCGCAGGCAGAAAGGCGACGAGGAGGAGGCGAGGACAACGGCGCTGCTGGCAATGACCGCCTGCCGGCGATCCATACAACGCAATCCAGCGGATCCCTGGGGAATACCTACTCTCATGGCGGCGGCCTTCGATGCCGGAGACGTGGATTCGGCGGCAGACCTGCTGGAGAAGTCGCGCCAGGCTACCATCGCCCCATTTCAGGTTGAGTCTGCTATTCCCGATATGCGGCGGGCCATCTCACTGCTGACTGATGAGGCTAAAGCGGAAAAGCTAGCCTCGATCCTGGGCGATTTCCAGCGGCTGCTCCATCCCAACGGCACGGTCACCGCACTGGCGGGCAGGCGCATCGACGCGACCGGTACCGCCGACAGGCGCTTCCCGGCGCAGAACGAAGGGGCGGTGAAGCAACGTATCCGCAACATGCTGGTCGGGACGGCGAGCACTGGAGTGGTATCGTCGGCAGCCTGTGGCGCCGACATTCTGGCCCTGGAATGCGCGGAAGAGCTGGATCTGCGGCAACGCGTGGTGCTGCCGTTTTCGCGGGACCGCTTCCGGTCGACATCTGTGGTCGATCGCGGTGAGCAATGGGGAGCGCGATACGATGCGATCCTGTCGAGGCTCGGAAAGGAAGACATCGTCGAATTGAATTTTGACGGCAGTGATGATGACGCCTATGCCGCCGCCAATACCCGAATCCTCGACGAAGCTACAAAGATGGCGGAACTTGATGGAACGCCCGCGCTGGCGGCAGTCGTCTGGAACGGGATTGCCAGAGCCCCCGTTGACATGACGAGCGCGTTCCAGAGGCTCGCGGCAGAACGAAAGATGGAGGTAGTTTCGGTTCGGACGCTGTAGCTCAGAGCTTTTGGCCGCGCCGGGCGAGCTTGCGGAAGAACATTCCCGCGGCCAGAAAAAGCGCCGAGATAGCTGTAGCGACGACTCCGCTGCCCAGCGCATGATGGTGCAGGCTGAGCGCCGCAACCAGGAACCATGCCGCGGCTCCGACGAACCAAATCCAGATGGACCAGGTTCGAAAGAGCCCCTTGCCGATCCCGCCGCCCTGCTCCGCGTCCCGCTTCACTGCGCCACCTTCAAATATTTTGCGCGAGCGCCGGGGGTTTGGCCAATCGCAGGCACGAAATAGCTAGTCCACACGGCATATCAGGCATTTCAGGTACTCGGTCTCGGGAATCGTGAGCACAACGGGGTGGTCGGCAGCGGCCCCGCGCCGCTCGACGAGCCGTACGCGGCGGCGTGCATCGCCGGCAGCCGATGCCACCACGGCAGTGAAGTCTGCCAGCGAGACGTGGTGGGAGCAGGAGCACGTTACGAGGATTCCTCCGGGCCGCAACATCTTCAGCGCGCGCAGGTTCAGCTCTTTGTAACCTCGCAGGGCGCCCTCGACCGCTCGCTTTGACTTGGCAAATGCCGGGGGATCGAGGACGATCGTGTCGTAGACTGCGCCGGAATCGCTCCAGTCGCGCAGCAGGTCGAAGGCGTTGGCCTCGATCCAGTCAACTTCGGAGCCGCCGAGCGTCTCGCGATTTGCGGCGAGATTCTGTTCGGCAACTTCGAGGGCAGCCCGCGAGACATCGACTCCGGTTACCCGAGGGCATGACCTGGCGAGGTGAAGCGCGAAGCCACCCTGATAGGTGAAGACGTCAAGAGCTTCGCCACGCGCGTGACGCGCCGCAGCAGCGTAATTTTCGCGCTGGTCGAGGAAAGCCCCGGTCTTCTGCCCCGCGCCTGCGTCGTAATGAAAACTCAAGCCGTTCATGCGGAAGAGGGTGCGCAGCGTGGACTCTCCGCGCGAGTACAGAGGGGCGGCATCGGGAACAATGGTGAGCTGCTCGAGCTCACGAATGCGCGGGTCGGGGCGCTCGACGATTACCGCAGGGCCAAGCGCATCGCGTAGCGCATTAGTAAGGACAATGCGGACCCCCTCGTTATCGAGCGCGCGCGTGAGCAACTGCACAATCATGAGGTCGCCGTATTTATCAGCGATGACGCCGGGCAGGTTATCGGCTTC
>JAFAMZ010000152.1 GCA_019232935.1 Silvibacterium sp. | reverse complement strand
CGTCATGTTGTTCCGCGTTTTGCAACAGGGTTGCGTTTCCAAACGATACTGCGTCTCGATTCAACGTCAGGTCCTGATAAGGCGTAGCGTCTTCCTGCAGAAAAAGCGTCGATCCTCCCGAGAACCAGATAACGTTCTTCCGTCCTGGAAACTGGCTGAGGTAGGCCGTTATTTGACTGAGCGTGTCAATGTCGCTCAGGTATTCTCGGCCGGTCGGTGGAATGCGCGGTATCGCCTTGCGTAAAGCTTTCAACAGCAGATCGCGATTGGTGGTGAAATTCTGCACAAGAAAGCAGCCGCCGCCGGCGCGGAGATAAATCGCAACCGGCTGACCTGTTCCCTGTCTTTCAAAGAACTTCGTTAACTCGTAATAGAGGTAAATCTGCTCCGTGATCTCAAGGTTGGCGATGTCGATAAGGACCACGCTCAGAACGGGCGGCAGGTGTAACAGGTAGTCGTCGCTGTAAACGCCTCTTTCTATCGCCCCGGTCTCGATCACGTCACGAGCGGTGCCGCGGTGCTCCTCGAACGAGGAGATAGTCTGCGGCTTGTCATCATCGAAAATGCGAAATGTCGACTGGGAAAGCCCATGCACCGGTCTGCCCTTGCTGTCAGTGACCGTTACATCGGTCAGCACCACCCGTGAATTCGCCTGGATCGTGTATGGCTTGCTTCCCGGCGGCGGCTGACTCTGAGACTCGGATTGCGCTGCTGCCAGGAATGGACAAAGCAGCAGGACCGGCGTGAGTAACCGGAACCTCCGGAGCATCGGCTCATTCCGACAGCCTATGCAAACTCTGTTGAGCATGAGGCGCATGGTGATTGCTGCTCACGGCGATGAGGGCGCCGGAACGGGAAACCAGCCCCTCGCCCTCATTTATACTGAAACAGCATCCTGGAACCAGGAAAATCCTCTCGCGCACCCGTGCCACGCTGCTGGACACTGCTGCGAGCGCTGCAAAAGGTCGTAACTCACTCATGATCCGTTTCCTGCAAAAAGACAGCAAGCTGACCAAGGGCATCTTTGTTGTCATCATCTCCGTCGCCTGCATCACCATGGTCATTACATTGGTGCCCGGTGTCTTCAGCGACCAGGTCACCAACGCCGATACCTACGCCACCATTGGACACGGCGGCTGGTTTGGCAGGTTCATGCCCGCCGTCGATGAAATCTCGACCACCGATGTCCAGCAGATCGCCGCGCGGATGATGCAGCGCCAGGGACTGCCGGAACAATACGCCCCCCTCATGATGCCCCGCGTCGCCCAGGGACTGATCCAGCAGCACATCGAGCTGATCGAGGCCAAAAAACTCGGCCTTCTCGCCACCGATCAGGACGTAGACCGGTTCCTGCATACCGGTGCTTTTGGCCAGATGCTGTTCCCCGGCGGCAACTACATTGGTAAGCAGCAGTACGCCGAGTTCGTCTCGCAGCAGTTCAACATGACAGTCTCGAAGTTCGAGAATGAGGTTCGCGAAGAGATCACCGCAAACCGCCTGCGCGCTCTCATCACAGGTGGCGTTACCGTATCCGACGCTGAAGTCCGCGACTCTTACCTCAAGCAAGCCACGAAGATCAAGTTCGAATACGCCGTGCTCAGTTCCGAAGACCTGCAGAAGCAGATCAACCCCACCGACGCCGAGCTTCAGGACTACTTCAAAAAGAACGCCGCTCGCTATGCGAACGCTGTTCCCGAAGGCCGAAAGATCCAGTACTTCGCCTTCACTGACGCGAATCTCCCCCAGGGTGCGCCGCAGGTAGCAGACGCCGAAATCCAGCAGTACTACAACCAGCACCTCAAGGACTACCAGGTCGACGACCAGGTCAAAGTGCGCCACATCCTCGTCAAGGTCGACGGCAATGATCCCAAAGCCGACGCCGCGGCAAAGGCCAAGGCGCAGGGTATCCTCGACCAGCTTCACAAGGGCGGCGACTTCGCAGACCTCGCGAAGAAGAACTCCGACGACCCGGGCAGCAAGGAGCAGGGCGGGGAACTAGGCTTCCTCAAGCATGGCGCGACTGTTCCTGAATTCGACCAGGCCGCCTTCTCCCTCCAGCCCGGACAGACCTCCGGCCTCGTCCGCTCGAAGTACGGCTACCACATCATTCAGGTGGAAGAGAAGCAGACCGCGCACACCCGCCCCCTCAGCGAAGTCAAGACCACCATCGCCGCCATTCTTACGCGCCAGAAAGAAGGCCAGCAGGAGCAGGCTTTCGCGCAGCAGCTGGCGGCTGAGGCCGCAAAGTCCGGACTCGCTGCAACTGCGGCCGCGCATCATCTTCAGGTCGTGACCACGGACTTTCTGAATCAGTCCTCCGTAATTCCCGGACTGCCCGACGGCTCGAAATTGCTGGCTGATGCCTTCGCCGCAAAGAAGGGCGGAGCTCCGCAGGTGAGCACCACCGGGGAGGGATACGCAGTCTTTCAGGTCGCCGATGTCCAGCCGGCCCACGCTCCCACCTTCGCCGACTACAAATCGCACATCCTCGACGACTATCGCGCGCAGCAGTTGCCTCAGCTTCTCGCTCAAAAGGTGAATGAACTGGCCAACAAATCCAAGTCTGAAAACGACCTCGCCAGGGCCGCAAAGGAAGTCGGCGCGACCGTCAAGACCAGCGACCTGGTCGGTCGTGATGCTCAGGTGCCGGACATCGGCGCCCTCGCCTCTTCGGCTCCGCAGCTCTTCGATCTGAATGTGGGTCAGTTCAGTGCACCCATCAACACCGGCCGCACCGGAATCGTAGCGAAGCTGGTCGATAAGCAGGAGCCCACGAGCGATGAGATCGCAAAGCACTTTGACGCGACTCGCGATCAGATGCTCGAGCAGCGCAGGGACGAGGCCTTTTCCGTCTTCATCACCACGCTTCAGGAAAAGTACCAGAAAGAGGGCCGCATCCGGATGAACGTCAAGGCCCAATCCCCGTTCGGCGGCGGCCGCACAAGCTAGCCTTTTCCACGCATCCAATAAGCTGTTAGACGCCACTCCGCCCGCGGTTTGTATTAGCCTTACCGCGGGCCAGTTTTTTCGTCAGGAATCTCCTCTTATGCCTTTTGACCGCGCCTCCGGACTCCTTCTGCACGTCACCTCTCTCCCATCCAACGGCGGCATCGGCGATCTCGGTCCCGCAGCCTTCCAGTTTACAGATTTCCTCGAGGCCGCTAAGCAGCGACTGTGGCAGGTCCTCCCGCTCAGCCCCACCGGATACGGCAACTCGCCTTACGCCGCAACCTCGGCCTTCGCCGGCAATCCGCTGCTCATCTCGCTGGATACTCTCGCCGACTGGGGCTGGATCAAGCGCGCCCGCCTCGCCGAGCTCCCCGGTTGCAGTGGTGAAGTCTGCTGGAACAACGTCATCGCAGCCAAGATTCCCCTCATCGAAGAAGCCGCTCGCAACTTCCTGCATCAGCACACCGATCAGGACTGGGAGAGCTTCGAAGAGTACTGCAAAATGAACGGCACCTGGCTCGAAAACTATGCCTTCTATGCCGTCCTCCGTCAGAAATACAAAGGCGCATCCTGGAACACCTGGCCGAAAGCCCTTGCCCATCGCGAACAGGCCGCGCTCGACCAGGTCCGCCGCGAGCAGGGCGAAAATCTCGCCATCCAGCAGATCATCCAGTACGCCTTCGACCGGCAATGGGGTGCGCTCCGCGAATACTGCGGCGAGCGCAAGATCAAGCTGATTGGGGACGTGGCCATCTTCGTCAGCTACGACAGCGCCGACGTCTGGACCAACCCGCACCTCTTCGAACTCGACGAAGACCTCGAACCCACCCGCGTCTCCGGAGTGCCGCCCGATTACTTCTCCGCCACCGGCCAGCGCTGGGGCAATCCCCTCTATCGCTGGGACGTCCTCCGCAAGCAGGGCTTCTCCTGGTGGATCGACCGCATGCGTCGCGCCCATTCGCTCTACGACATCATTCGCCTCGACCACTTCCGCGGCTTCGAGGCCTTCTGGGCCATTCCCGCCGCCGAGAAAACAGCGGTAAAAGGCGAATGGATCAAAGCTCCCGGCGCCGAGTTATTTCAGACCCTGCACGACAAACTGGGCGAGCTGCCCTTTATCGCCGAAGACCTGGGCGTCATCACCGCCGAGGTCGACGCGCTCCGTCGCCACTTCGATCTGCCCGGAATGCGCATCCTCCAGTTCGGATTCGCCAACCGGCACGCCCACAATTACCTGCCCCATCAGTACGTAAACAACACCGTCGTTTACACCGGCACGCACGACAACAACACCACGCTCGGCTGGTGGGACGAGGAAGCCAACAAATTCGAAAAGCAGTCGGCGAAAACCTATCTCGGTTGCGGCAGGAAAGACTTTGTCTGGGCCATGATCCGCGCCGTCGAAAACTCCGTCGCCGATATCTGTATCATCCCCGTCCAGGACATTCTCGAGCTCGGCGCCGACGCCCGCATGAACATGCCTTCCAGCTCCGGCGACAACTGGAGCTGGCGCCTCAAGCCCGGCGCGCTTACGTCCGATCTTGCCGCCCAGCTCGCCGCGATCGCCGAAGTTGCCGACCGTGACGTCCCCCCCACCGAGTACTTCCAGACCATCCAGACTGTTTCCGAAACCGCAGAGGCCGAAGCAGCCCCAAAACCCTGATGCCTTTACTAGCGCGCCGCTGCTCAAGGAAAATGAGGGCGGAGCATCAACCATGACTGCCGAAAAAAACTCAGGAGCCCGTATGCCCCTTTCCGGCGAAGCCATTCGCATGATGAATTATGTCGACGATGTCGCGGTCACTCTCCGCCGCATTCTTGCCCTGGTCCCCACTCTCACTGCCGAGGAGAGGCAGCGCGTCAGCGAATACCTCAGTCAGGCCAAGCCCGGCGTGGACACCGTGCAGGCTGCTCTGCACTCCAAATAAATCACCCCTAACTTACGTGAATGATGGGCCGGCGTCGCGGATCGGCAATGGCCCGCCGCAGCACCTCATGCGTCAGAGGCGCCGTGTCGCCTTCTCCCAGAAAGATGTAGCGAAAGATATTCGACACCGGATTACCCTCCGTCCAGCTGAAGTACGCGTGCGGCACCTGCCCCGTCCGCTTCTCCAGCTCGATCAGCAGCGCCGCAATCGAGTTCGCCACCACCGGGCTTGTCGCATACAGCACCCGGTGTTTTCCCTCCCGCCTTCCATGCACCGTCAAAGTCGTCTCGAACGTCGAAGCGTCGCTCCGTTCCACCTGAAAGAAATACAGCGATTCATCCGCGCTCAGATTGTGCAGATAACGTATGTACCCATCGGTTTCATCCAGCGTCCCGCCCGTCTCCGGCTTCTTCGCCACAAGCCGGATGATCTGATCGGGATCCTCGCGTAGCAACTCCACCGCCGCCTCATCCAGATGAATCCCCGTAATGCGCAGCTCTGTAGACCGGAATGCCCGCGACACCAGCGACACGAAGATGATCGACACGATAAAGAACGAAGCTATCTTGATCCCTTCAGGCCGCTCGCCCATGTTCACAATCGTGGTGTAGACGAACAGTAGAAAGATGAACAGGTAGGGCCAGCGCAGCCATCGCCTCCACAGGCAGAGCGTCACCGCCAGCGATGCCGAAGTGATGAGCACCAGCACGCCCGTCGCGTAAGCCCCGCCCTGCGCATCCACGTTCGCGTCGAAAATCCACGTCACCGCGAACGCGACGCCCGTGAAAACCAGCACCAGCGGCCGCGTTGCCAGTGCCCACTCCGGAGCCATGCCGAAGCCGGGTAGGTATCGCGGGATCAGGTTCAGAAGGCCCGCCATCGCCGATGCGCCGGCGAACGCCAGAATGAGGATCGTACTGATGTCGTACAGCGAGCCGAATCCGTGGCCGAGATACTCGTGCGCAAGATATGCCATCGCGCGCCCGTTCGCCGGTCCGCCCTCCTCAAATGCTTTCGCTGGAATCAGCAGCGTCGAAGCGACACTGGTGACCATCAGGAACAAGCTCATGATGATCGCCGCCGTCGACAGCAGCTTGCGCGTGTTGCAAATGCGCTCTTTGAGATCTTGGCCTTTCACCAGCGGCATCACGGCCACGCCCGTCTCGAATCCCGACAACCCCAGCGCCAATTTCGGAAACAGGATCAGCGAAATGCCCAGGATTCCCAGCGGGTTGCCGTGCGCGGCGAACAAAGCGTGCTGCCAGCCGGCAATCAGATGCGGCTGCTCGATCACGTGCCAGATCGCCACCACTGCCACGACTCCGTTCAACGCCAGGTACACCCCGACCAGCACAACTGCGATGCCGATCGCTTCCTTGAAGCCCATCAGAAACACCACGCCCAGCAGTCCCAGCAGAACCAGCGTGGCTCCCATCTGGCTGTGCAGTGACGCCGGGGTCATCGGATTATGCACGAAGTGCGTCGCCGCATCCGCCGCAGAAAGCGTCATGGTGATGATGAAGTCGGTCGAGGCGAATCCCAGCAGGATCAGCACAGCACTCTTGCCCTTCCAGTGGGGAAGGAACTTTTCGAGCATTGCGATGCTGCCCTGCCCGTAAGGGCTCTCTTCGGCAACGTGTCGGTACACGGGAAGCGCGCCGAACAGCGTCACCAGCACCAGAATGAGCGTGGCCACCGGCGAGAGAAGCCCTGCGGCAAGAAACGCAATCCCGGGCTGATAACCCAGCGTCGAAAAATAGTCCACGCCGGTCAGGCACATCACCTGCCACCATGCGTGCTGCGATTCCGCATGCGTGTGTGCCCCCTCAGCCGGGCCAAGGTCTGAAAGCAGCCAATCCCTCAAACTCATCGCAAGTGCCATAACGCGCTGCTTTCATTTGGGATGCAGCCAGCGCGAAGGCCATTCTCTCAGATAATGGTTTAAGGGAGAACGCAGAACGGCGCAATCCTGCATTCTTTGTGCTCTCCGCCCTGCGTTGTGATCGATCGGCGAGACTCGGTCCGTCCTCAGCCTCTACTCGTACCGCAGCGCCTCAATCGGATTCAGGTTCGCCGCCTTGAGGGCCGGGATCATTCCGCTGATTAGCCCCACAACCACCAGAATGCCTGTGGCCACCACCACAATCAGCGGTGAAATCAAAAGCTGGATATCCGCAGCTGAAGCGTTCGCTGCCATGGCGCTGTAAAAAGTGATCCGCCCCACACCAATCGAGACCGCATAGGCCAGCAATATCCCCAGCGCGCCGCCGATCCCGGTAATTACCAGCGACTCAGCCATGAATTGGATCAGGATGTGCCGTTTGCGCGCTCCAAGCGCTTTCTCTATCCCGATCTCTTTCGTCCGCTGCTGCACTGCGACCAGCATGATGTTCATCAGCCCGATCCCGGCGATCCCCAGAGTCAATGCGCCGATAAACAGCAGCAGTACCTCCAGCGCAATCGTCACTATCTTGAACTGCGTCAGTTGCTGCTCTAGGTCCGCAACGAAAATCGCCTGCCGGTCCGACGGCCGGAAATTATGTGTCGCGGCCAGTGCGTTGCGCACCGCCTGCTGCACTGCCGCATGGTCCCCGTTGTAGTTCAGCCAGATGCCGTCGAGGTATTTCGGGTCTTTCAGGTCGGCCATGGCGCTGATCGGGACATAAACCTGGCGGTTTACATCGCTCTCCTCCTCCTGCATCTTCGGCTGCAGAACACCGATCACCTCAAAGCTAATCCCGTTCAGCCTTATGTGCTGCCCGATCGGATACAACCCGCCGAACAGCTTCGTCTTGGCCTCCGAGCCGATCACCGCTACGTGCGCGCGATTCGCATTGTCTTCTTCGCTGAAAAACCGCCCATAGTCGATATCCAGCACCAGGATGCGCTGCACCAACGGCATATATCCGTTCACTGTCCACGTATAGGTGTGCAGCTCGTTCGCTACCGGCACATCCTTCGACAGCATCGGTGTGATGTCCTTCAACCCCGGAACCAGTTGCTGCAGCCGGTCTACGTCTTCCTGGGTGAAGCGGACCTGCACCCCTGCCTTCGAGCCGCCCACCTGCTCCGAGGTCCGCCCCGGGAACACGCCGATCAGTTGCGTCCCCCATTGCGCAAAGATCGCTTCGATGGCCCGCCCGAAGCCTGAGCCGTAGGCCAGCAGAAGCACGACCGTAGCAATCCCCCACGCCATGCCGATCATCGTGATCGTCGTGCGCCGGCGGTTGTACACCATCGCCTCGTAGGCCTGTTTCCATAAATCGATCAGCATCCGAAACTCCTGTCATCCCGGCCGGAGGGTGAAGAAGCGCCAGCATCTTCACCGAAGCGGAGGGACCTGCAGTTGTGCTTTACTCCCGCCTTAGCGCCTCCACCGGCTCGAGCGCCGCCGCCTTGCTCGCCGGATACAGCCCCGCCGCTACTCCGCATGCGCTCAGCGCGGCAATCGCCAGCGCCGCCGACCACGGCACCAGGCGCGGCGGATCGAACCCCTCTACTCCCTGCCCGATCGCCATGCGCAGCAGGTACATGAACAGTGCCGATCCTCCCACTCCGATCAGTCCGCTCACACCAGTCAGGATCAACCCCTCCAGAAAGAACTGGAACAGAATGCTGCGGCTTGTCGCGCCGATCGCCTTCCGCAGTCCGATCTCTCGGGTCCGCTCGCTCACCGACACCAGCATGATGTTTATGATCCCGACCGCTCCCAGTGCCAGCGTTACAATGCCGACGCCGCCAAGAAAGACGTCCATAGCGGTGAAAATCTTCCCCACCGTCTGCTCGGTCCGAATCGTGTCCCATTCATTGAATGCTTCCGGCGCCTCGGGATCGAATCCATGCCGGCGCGCCACTATCTCGTGTACCTGCTTTTTGGCGATCAGATTGTCTCCGCGAATCCGCGGCTGATACTGGATCGAAGTCACCGAATCCAGGGGAATATTCTGCCCCTTCAGCGGAAACATCTCCAGCATCAGCGACAGCGGGATATACACCTTCTGGTTTTCCCCGTCGTTGTTCCCATGGCCGAACTTCGCCGCGACTCCGATCACCGTGAAGCGCGTCCCGTTCAGAGTCACGATCTCGCCCATCGCCGGCCTGCCCGGAAACAACAACTGCGCGCTTTTCTGCCCCAGCACGATCACGTGGTTGCGGTTTGCCACATCTTCCTGGTTAAAAAACCGCCCCTCTGCAATCGGCAGAAAGCGAATCGCGGGATAATTCGGCTCTGTTCCGACAACATTCCCGCCCGCCGTCTGGTATTGGCTCTGCTGCTTGATATCGTCGCGATTGATCAGCGCCACCGCCGCCCGGACATCCGGCGCCTGCGTCCGGATCGCGTCCGTATCGCTCACCGTCAAGTTGTAGGGCCGCATTCCCGTATGCTGATTCGGCACCGCGGGAATTGTCCCGCCCCACATCATGATCAGGTCGTTGCCGAAGCTCGCAAGCTGCCGGTGCTGTCCCGACCGGAACCCCTCCCCCACGGAAATGAGCAGCAGCATCGATCCCACGCCCCATGCGATGCCGAACATCGTCAGAAACGACCTCAGCTTGTTCGCCCAGATGGCGCGGAAGACCTGTCCGAAGGTATCGCCCAGATTCTGCATATTTCGCTGATTGCTTCTACGTTTTGGAAAGGCGCAGGGTTCCCTATGCCATCACACTGCGCCCAACAGATCGTTGCAAGTATCGCCGCTGCATTCTGTGACGAACGCACCCGATTTTGTGGCCGGCTTGCGGCGATCACACCAGGCCGCGCGCCTTCACTTCGAGATACTCGTTGATCGCGTCCGCCTTTACCGTCCCCGGAGTCGTCTCGACCACCAGCACACCCTGCGCGCGCAAAAGGGCCAGCACCTCCCGCCGCCGCTCCATCACTTCCATCGCCGCTGTCGAGACAAACATCTGCTCCACGTCCTCAGGCTCTCGCGCGGCAAGCTGCTGCAATTCCGGATGCCCCAGCACCACCATCAGCACAAGGTGCCTGCGCGCAAGGTCCGCCGCGGCGTCGACCACCTCTGGACGCCGCGCGCTGTCGGCCAGCTCCGTGATCCACAGAATCAGTCCACGCCGCCTCTGCAGGTGCTTCAGGCGCGCCGCCGCGCCTGGATGATTTGACTCCGAGAGTTCCGCCCGCACCTGCGATAGGGAATCGACAAACTGCCGCAAATGCCCCGCACCTGCCGCCGGCAACAACTGCTGCTGAATCCCGCGCCCGTATACCAGCAGCCCCGCCTTGTCTCCGGCCTGCATCACCGCCTGCGCCAGCCCCACCGCCGCGCCCGAAGCCAGATCCAGCTGCGTCACAGTGAGTACGAGATTCTGGTCGGAGTCAACACTACCCTGGGTGCCCCAGGTCCCGATTTTGGGACCTGGGTTCGCTTCCCGCTGGGTGCCCCAGAGCCCGCCCTGAGCCTGCCCAAGAGTCCCGTTTCTGGGACCTGGGTTTTGCACTCTCTTTCTCATCTCGAACGCCGTCCGCGACAGCCTTCCCGCGTCGATCACGATCCACACCTGCTGGCTGCGCTCCGTGGTGAACTCCCGGGTGATCGGCTTTCCACGCCGCGCTGTAGCCGGCCATGCGATGTTGCGCATTTCGTCGCCTGGCTGGTATTCCCGCAGACTCTCGAATTCCCGCCCCAGCCCGCGCAGGCGCAGCCGCCGCTTTTCGAGTGCGATCTGCCGTATTCGTAACAGATACAGCTGCGTATCCTCCGGCGACCGCTCCATTGGCGGATACACCCGGATCCTCTGCTTCAGGTCTGCCGCGGCCCAGCGCTCCCCAAGCCGCAGCGCCCCGCGATACCGCAGGAAGACCTCGCCGGCCATCACATCTCCGCGGGTATTCGGCGTGCATTCGATCGTCGCCCGCACCGCATCGCGCGGATACGCCACCAGCCGCTGCGTTGCCGGCATCGGATCGAGTGCCCGATGCAATGCGTCCGTCACCCAAAGCTCCAGAATTTTATTGGAGTTCTGCGTTATCTCAAGTGTGATTCGTGTCGGTTCGCCAAGTACCGGCGAATTTTCGAACTGCCGCTCCACCGTGATCTGCGCCGGCCCCGGCAGCGTGGCTGTTTCCACTGCCGCCAGCAGCAGGACAAGCGCATCCCAGGCCGCCATCATCCAGACCCAGTGCAGATGAAAAAATCCCGGTATTGTGAACAGGCATCCTGCCACGAGCAACAGGAGTGCCCTCGGCGTCAGTGCATATCCGAAGCGCCGCGCTCGAGCGACGCCCTTCACCGGCTCAGGAACAAGTGTCTGGATCATCGGCTACTTCGGGAGAGGCACAGCCGCCAGAATGTCCTTGATCACCCGGTCCGGATCAAAGCCCTCCAGTTCCACTTCCGGCTTCAGGATCAGCCGGTGCCGCAGGCAGGGAAGCGCCGCCGCCTTCACGTCATCCGGAATCAGGTAATCGCGGCCGTCCCGCGCCGCATACCCCTTCGCCACAATCAGCAGTCCTGCAGCCGCCCGCGGACTCGCCCCAAGCGACACTGC
>JAFAMZ010000119.1 GCA_019232935.1 Silvibacterium sp. | reverse complement strand
CGGGAAACAAAAAAGGGCAGGACTTTAATGGCGACTTCGCGCTTCAGCCTGGGGTCGCGGGCGCGATAGACCTCGCCCATTCCGCCCGCTCCGAGCGGGGCGAGAATTTCGTAGCCGTCGAGTTTTGTGCCCGCGGCGAGAGTCATGGTGAGGGGGATTATAGCGCCGGGGTAAGGACTCGGGGTGATCTATAGATTCCCACGTCCGAAAATCCGGACCCTTCGACTTCGCTCCGGGCAGGCTGTGGGGCACCCGGATTGCTCTCCCACCCTTTCCGCACCCGTGGTCTGTCGCATGGTTGAGAAAAAGCAGGTCCCTCGGCTCCGTCCGCCACGGCGGACTGCGCTCGGGATGACAAGGTAAGGTGTGTTGCTTCCCACGAGTGGCGCAAAAGGCGCGAAAAGGATGGGGCGGCAAAAGGATGGGGCGGGCCCCACTCAAGCCGAACACCGGGGCTTAAATGGGGCACCCGCGATTGGGCATCTTGCCGCTTTTTATCTGCTGTTTACTTTCTGTTTAACGCCTGGGGGATATGTTTACTGGCGCGGAATCACTCGCTGTGTGCTGCGGCGAGGAAAGCCGCTTACCACGCCGGAGGATCCCCCAATGACGATTAATCGCAGAGATTTCATTCGCGGAGCAGCCGGAGCCGCGTCGGCCGCCGCGCTCGCGGGCGCGCAGCAACCCGTCACCCATCAGGGCTGGAAGGAACTTCTGCCCGCGCCGAGCGAGTCGAAGGTCGAGCACATTGTGGTGGTCATGATGGAGAACCGCAGTTTCGACCACCTGCTGGGGTGGCTTCCGAACGCGCGCGGACAGCAGGCCGGGCTGAGCTACATCGATAGTAGTGGCGAGGCGCATCCGACCTACCGGCTGACTACCTATGTCGGCTGCTCGCATCCAGATCCCGACCATTCGTACGCGGGCGGACGGAGCGAGGTCGACGGCGGCAATATGGATGGGTGGCTGCGCACCGGCGACAACGACACCTTCAGCATCGGGTACTACGAGGAAGCCGACCTGCCGTTCTACGCCGCCCTGGCGCGGAATTTCACGACGCTCGACAACTACTTTCCGTCGATACTGTCGTCCACTTTCCCGAACCGCGTGTTTCAGCACGCGGCGCAGACCGACCGGCTTTCGAACACCCTCGAGCTTTGCACTCTGCCGACTATATGGGACAGCCTGGCCGCAGCGGGTATCAGCAACAAGTATTACTACTCGAATGTGCCGTTCCTGGCGCTCTGGGGAACGAAATATCTCGGCATCTCAGCCATGTTCGATGATTTTCTGGCGGATGCAGCGGCGGGAACGCTTCCTGCGGTGTCGTTTCTCGATCCGCGGTTTACGATACTCGACGATGGGCTGGGGAATGACGATCATCCCCACGCCGATCTGCGTGCAGGCGAGCACTTTCTGGGGCAGGTGTACCGGGCGCTGACGTCGGGTCCGGGATGGGCGAACACGGTTCTGATTGTGAATCGCGATGAATGGGGCGGGTTCTACGACACGATTGCGCCGCCGCGCGTGATCGCGCCGAATAATGTGGATACGGATCTGGTCAATGGGCAGGCGCTGCTGGGCTGCCGCGTGCCGGTCTTCGTTGTGTCGCCGTTCTCTAAGAGCGGCAACCCCGCGATGCCGCGCGTCAACTCGCTGCTTTACGATCACACCTCGGTTCTAAAGCTGATCGAATGGCGGTATGGGCTGCCTCCGCTAAGCAAGCGCGATGCGTCGGACCAGGTGACAAACCTTGCGCTGGCGCTCGACTTTGCCCAGCCGGACTACGGCGTGCCCACGCTGCCGGACACACATCAGCCGTTTCCGAATCCGTGCGGGCTGTTCAGCCTGGGGAATCTTCAGGACAACGAGAGCTACGACTTTCATCGGCTGCTCAACTCACACCTGACGGCGGAGTGGAGGAAAGCGGTTTAGGAGCCGGATCGAAATCCGCGAACCGGCTATGGCGCGAAATAGCCAGAGATGTCGAGAATAAGGTTTCCCGTGCCGGGGGAGTAGGCATCAACAGCTCCGTTGTTGGTGGGGACGATGGCCATGTTGCCACGTCGAGCTTTCCGTCTCCATTGAAATCGGCAACGGTGAGGCCCATGCCGGGCAGGTACTAGGTCGAGTATGCGGTGATGTCGGTTTCTTGAAGGTGCCGTCGCCGTTTTCAAGCGTGGCGGAGAGGGAGGGATTCGAACCCCCGGTAGGGTTTCCCCTACGCCGGTTTTCAAGACCGGAGCAATCAACCACTCTGCCACCTCTCCGAATAATTACAGGCCTGTTTCGATCGCTCAGGATTTTGAGCGAGTCATGAGTGGTTTTCCAGTTCCTATTGTACGACCTCTTTGGCCGGGCGTTTGTTTCCCAGTGATTTACTCGACCCGTACCAGCCAGTATCCGCGCACCGTCTGTGCGAATTGCGCCAGGCTGGGGCCGGCGATTTCGACCCGTCCTTCCGTTGCGATGGTATAGGGGGTGGGCCACGGGTCTCTGACGACCAGCGAAACGACCTGGGGACCCATCGGCGTGGACACGAAGCTGGCTGCTGTCACCACGACGGCGTGTCCGCTGTTCGGGCCGGACATGAAGGCGATGAGGATCGGGTGCTGCTGGTTGAGCTCATCGATCAGAACGGCCGGAGGAGGAAGACCAGGCCCGCTCGAGGAGCGAATGGTGTGAACCTGGCCGCCCACGGTTCGTCCGAGCCCATTGAGCGCGGAGGAAATGGCCGCATCGCTGCCAGGTGCGTCGACGGG
Source organism: Silvibacterium sp. (assembly GCA_019232935.1). Taxonomy (GTDB): domain Bacteria; phylum Acidobacteriota; class Terriglobia; order Terriglobales; family Acidobacteriaceae; genus Silvibacterium. The sequence goes on along the minus strand of JAFAMZ010000119.1, from coordinate 1,914 downwards.
CACACCGTAGGTGCGGGTAACGATCTCCTGCTGGCTGGCGGGGATGCCGTAGTAATTGAGAATCATCTGAACGGAGGCTGCCCAGCACCATTCGTTCTGCTGTTGGGCGGCGGCAAAGTAGTTGAACTGTCCGGTGGAGATGCCGACGTACTGCTGCGCAAGTGCCGGGACGGCAGCGGTGGCCAGCGTTGCGGCCATAACCAAACCGGAACGTAAAAGTCTCTGGAAGGCGCGATTTCTCATGACGGTTTCTCCTGAAGGAGCTAAGAGCCTGGGGGCCTTAACTGCATGAGCGAAAACCAGCACGGAAAAGGGTCGTACAGTCGAATAGGGCGCAAATTCGACAAATTCACAAAGCCAGTTGAAGGCGAGTAGGATCAAATCATAAGAGCGAACCATTCGCCCCGGATTTGGCCCATGGTCACGACCCCATCCCAACCGCCGGTCAAGCATATCAGGGAACATCCTCCTCGCCGCTTCCGAGGCGGGACGCGTTCGTTCCAGCGAACGCTGGCCAGCGCCAAGCGGACGATGATGTTCAGCGAGATCGTCAAGCTGGCGATCGACAGCTTCAACACCAGCCGGGTGCGCTTTGCTCTGACGGCACTCGGCATGGTGATCGGGTCGGCTTCGCTCATTCTTGTCTTTACCATTGGACTGACGGGCAAGCAGTACATTCTGAATGAAATTCAGAGTATCGGCACCAATATGGTGGAACTCGAATATGAGGGCGGAGGCACCGGCGCGATCAACGCGAACCGGAATGACTTTCTGACCCGGGAAGATGAGCGGGCCATTGATGAGCAGGTGCCGTCGGTCGCGCTTTCCTCGCCCATGCTGGAGATGCACGACCGGGTCACATTTCCGGGCGGCGTGGCCAAGGATGTGCTGGTGCTGGGCGTGACGCCGCAGTATCAGCAGGTGCGTAATCTGATTGTGCTTTCCGGGCGTTTTTTTGACGATGCCGACGAGACTGCGCATACGAAGGTTGCCGATGTAACGGAGACATTCGCGCGGGAGATGTTCGGGAGCCCGGAAGCCGCGATCAATCAGACCTTCCAGCTGAGCGGAATGCCTTTCACGATCATCGGAACTTTCAAAGAGAGCGTGGATACGTTCGGGCAGTCGGAAATCAACGATGAAACGATACTGATCCCCTACTCGGTCGGGCGGTACTTCACGGGTACCGATGCCGTAAAACAGATTTTCTTCTCGATTCGCGATCAGGGAGATGTGGAGGAAGCGGCGAATGAGATTGTTCACGTGGCCCATTCCAGGCATCTCAGCAGTTCGGTTTACAAGGCAAGCACGCTCACTGCGTTGCTTACGACCGCCAGTCAGATTGCCAATGCGCTGACTGTGGTGCTGCTTCTTGTAGCCGCTGTCACGCTGGCGGTTGGCGGCGTGGGCATCATGAATATCATGCTGGCCACTGTGCGCTCGCGTATTCGGGAGATCGGAATCCGCAAGGCGCTGGGCGCGACGGCGCGAGAGATCAAGCTGCAATTTCTCACCGAGGCGGTGTTCATCTCACTGAGCGGTGGCATTGTGGGGGTGCTGATCGGACTGGCCCTGCCAATCTCTGTGCGCATTTTCACTGCGTATACGCTGCCGGTTTCGCCATTGTCGGTGATCATCGCACTGCTGACCTCGACGGCAGTTGGCGTCATCTTCGGCACGCTTCCGGCGAACCGCGCTGCGAGGATGGATCCGGTGGAATCGCTGAAGTACGAGTAGGCTGCGCCTGGCTGATAAACTGAAGTAAAGCTGCGATCGAAGCTATGTCTACGGCTGCCCATCTTCCGATTTCCGTGAGCGAGTATCTGCATACGAGCTATCACCCGGATTGTGACTATGTGGATGGGGTTATCGAGGAAAGAAATTTGGGGGAGTTAGATCACGCGGAAGTTCAGC
>JAFAMZ010000431.1 GCA_019232935.1 Silvibacterium sp. | reverse complement strand
TCTATATAGACAATGAGCAATAAAAAGAGAGCGGAAGCCCATCTGGATTCCACCTTTGCGGCGCTCGCGGACAGGACACGCAGGCGCATTCTTGAGCAGCTGACTCTGGGGGACGCCACGGTTGCAGAGCTGGCGGCCCCCTTCAAGCTTAGTCAACCGACCATTTCGAAGCACCTGAAAGTTCTGGAGGGTGCGGGACTCATTCGATGCCGCCGCGACGCGCAACGCCGGCCGAGGAGCCTGGTTCGTGAACCAATGGAAGAGGCGATGGCGTGGCTCAAGGGATATCGAAATCCGGGAACGCTGCATTTCTCGACGCCGGGAGATCGCGAGATCGTCATGAAAAGGGCCTTCGCCGTCCCGCGAGAAAAAGTCTTCGACGCTTTCGCCGACGCCGATCTTCTGAAGCGATGGTTCTACGGCAAACCGGGTGGCACGCTCGCAGTTTGTGAAGTTGCGTTGAAGGCTGGCGACTCATTTCGTTATGTCTGGCGCGACCCGGATGGCAGCGAGATGGGCATGCGCGGGGTTTGCCTGGAACTGGTCAGACCCGAGCGAATCGTCGCGACGGAGGAGTTTGACCAGCCCTGGTATCCAGGCAAGGCGGTGGGGACCATCGAACTTGCGGAACACCAGGGCAGGACCGTGCTCACGCAAACGATCCGGTATGAATCCCGAACTGCGCGCACCATTGCCCTGCGGAGTGCGATGGAGCACGGCATAGCTTTCGGATACGACAGGCTTGAGAGGTTGCTGGAATCACTTGAAGGTGGAAAGGAGCAAAGCAATGAGTAGTGGAATCGCAGAGGTGACTCCCCGTCCCCGTAAAATCGGTCAGAGCATTGGCGCCCTGATCGCTGGCTTTTTCGTGAACATAGCGCTCACGCTGCCAACGGATCTCTTAATGCGTGCAATTGGCGCGTTGCCGCCACTGCAGCACCCAATGAGCGATGTGCAGGCGGCTCTAGCCTTCGGATATCGGACGTTGTTTGCCGTGATCGGCTCGTACGTGGTCGCCCGGCTCGCCCCTTATCGGCCGATGCAACATGCACTGATAGGTGCCGCTATCGGCATGGTGCTGGCTACACTTGGCGCTGTCGCGACGCGGAACATATCGCTTGGGCCCCACTGGTATTCACTGGCTCTCATCGTGGCGGCGCTGCCGACTGGCTGGATCGGGGGCAAGCTTCGCGAGATGCAGATGGCGCGGAGCGAGAGGCAGTTGCCATCCTGATGCGGACGTTTTCAGCCTCAGGTAAAAACCTGAACGACAATGCCTGGCGGGCGCCCTTCGAATAGCCGCCTACGTAACGTTGGTTACTTGACACGCACCATAGCTGAGTTAATAATTGGCCCGCTCTTACTGCCTGATCCAGAGCGGCCTTGAAAACTGATGACTGTGACTTAACGCATTCATAAAAAAGGCATAGAGTAGAGGCCGTTAGCTACTCCTTTTCAGATCGCATCGTTGACCGGACTAATGAGCAGGCGGTTCTCCGCGCCGCCAGTCGAGGACAAACACTATGGCTAGAGAAAGTACGCAGCACAAACTGGATCGCGTCCGTTCGCCGCGCGTGCACATCACCTACGACGTTGAGATCGGCGATGCCATCGAACTCAAGGAGCTGCCCTTTGTGATGGGCGTTCTTGGAGACCTCACCGGACAGCCGGAGCAGCCTCTTGCCGCCCTCAAGGACCGGAAGTTTGTCGAGATCAATCCCGACAACTTCGATACTGTCCTCAAGGGGATGCAGCCGCATCTGTCCTTCTCCGTGCCGAACCGGCTCTCCGACGATCCGGGCGCCGGGCAGATCGGCGTGAACCTGCACTTTGAAAGCCTCGACGACTTTTCACCCGAGAATGTCGCAAAGCAGGTCGGCCCGCTTAAGGAGCTTTTTGATCTGCGCACGCGTCTGTCGGATTTGCGCGGCAGCCTGCAAGGCAACGACAAGCTCGACGATGCACTGTTCGAAGCGGTTTCAAACACTGAGACGCGCGAGAAGCTTCGCGCTGAGCTGGGCACGGGCAAAAACGGAGGTGGGGAATGAGTACAACCAAGGCGCCGGGGGCGGTCGCCACTGAAACAACTACACAGGTCGCCGAACAGACTCTGCTGGACCAGATCGTTGCCCAGGGCCGCTTCAATCGCGATTCCGCCACGCTGGAACGCGGCCGCGACATGGTGAAGGAGTTCGTAAATCAGGTGCTCCAGGGCCAGATGACTCTGTCCAAGGATGCCGAGGCCACCATCCAGGCGCGAATCGCGCAGATCGACCGGCTCATCTCGCTCCAGCTGAACGAAATTCTGCACTATCCCGCTTTTCAGAAGCTGGAGTCGACATGGCGCGGCATCAAGTACCTGATCGATCAGTCGGAAACCAGCGACATGCTGAAGATCAAGGTCCTCAATGTGTCGAAGCGCGAGTTGCTGAGAGACCTCCAGCGCGCGCCCGAGTTCGACCAGAGCGCTTTGTTCAAGAAGGTCTATGAAGAGGAATTCGGCGTCTTCGGCGGCGCTCCTTTTGCCGCTCTCCTTGGCGATTATGAGTTTGGCCGCCATCCGGAAGACGTAGAGTTGCTCGAGCGCGTCTCCCAGGTGGCAGCGGCAGCGCATGCCCCGTTCCTCACCGCCGCTTCATCTGAGCTGCTGAACCTGACCAGCTATACCCAACTCGGCGCACCGCGCGACATCGGCAAGATCTTTGATTCGACCGAGTACGCCAAGTGGAAATCGTTCCGCCAGTCTGAGGATTCACGGTACGTGGCGCTCACGCTGCCGCATATCCTCATGCGCCTGCCTTACGGTAAGGATACCAAGCAGGTCGATGCCTTCGATTACGAAGAAGCCGTCGACGGCAGCGATCACTCTAAGTATCTCTGGGGCAACGCTGCCTATGGCCTGGCTGCTCGCCTTACGAACTCTTTCGCCCGGCACGGGTGGTGCGCCGCCATCCGCGGGGTGGAAGGCGGAGGACTCGTCGAAGGCCTTCCGGCCCACACCTTCCGAACCGACGAAGGCGATATCGCGCTCAAGTGCCCGACTGAAGTGGCCATCACCGACCGGCGCGAAAAGGAGCTTGCCGATCAGGGCCTGGTGCCTCTGGTGCATTGCAAGGGCGCCGACTACGCAGCCTTCTTCAGCGTGCAGACCGCAAATAAACCCAAGCTCTACGACAAGGAGGCGGCAAACGCGAATGCGCGGCTCTCAGCCCAACTGCCCTACATCCTTGCCATGTCGCGGTTCGCGCACTACCTCAAGGCGATGATGCGCGACAAGATCGGCAGCTTCATGAGCCGTCAGGACTGCGAGAAGTTTCTCAATCAATGGATCAGCAACTACGTTTGCGCGGATGACAATGCTTCCCAGGCCGCCAAGGCGAAACTGCCTCTGCGGGAAGCCGCCATCCAGGTTTCCGAAATTCCAGGCAAACCTGGCGCGTACCGCGCAGTCGCCTTTTTGAGACCGCATTTCCAACTCGACGAGCTTTCGGTATCGCTTCGTCTGGTGGCCGACCTGCCGGCATCGGCGCGAAAGTAAGCCACCGGTAGTCGCCTGAAGTAAGAATCATGGCAGTTAGACCAGCAGTGCGGCAGCAATCCCGGAAAGGAGTCACGCAATGGCGGTAGATTATTTCCTCAAGCTCGATGGGATTCAAGGAGAGTCCCAGGACTCAAACCATAAGGACGAGATTCAAATCATGAGCTGGAGCTGGGGCGCGTCCCAGGTCTCATCGGTTGCCGGCACGGGCAGCGGATCGGGCGCAGGCAAGGTCGACTGCAGTGATTTCAGCATCATGACCTATTTCGATAAGGCAACACCGAAGTTCTTCAAGAACATTTGCGCCGGCACTCATATCAAGTCGGGAACTATGAACGCGGTTAAGTCCGGCGCCGATAACAAGCCTTATCTTAAGGTGGACTTCGGCGAAATGTTTGTAAGCAGTCTCCAGATTTCTGGTTCCAGCGAAATTCCGACGGTCAGCATTTCCTTCACTTATAACACCATCAAGATTGACTACTCAGTTCAAAAAGAAGACGGCACGCTCACAAGCACTGGCCCTGTTACCTACAGCACGAAGGACAACAAGCTCTCCTAAGGCGAGCATTGATGGACGCCCTTTCCCTCTATCGTGCCGGTCACCTCAAGCCTGCAATCGACGCGCTTGGTGACGAGTTGAAGAAACAGCCGCTCGACACCAGGCGCCGTACTTTTCTATTCGAACTGCTATGCTTCTCCGGCGAGTACGATCGAGCGTCCAAACAGCTCGACATACTCTCCGATGCCACCAAGGAAGCCGCCGCCGGGGCGATGCTCTATCGGGCCGCCCTTCATGCGGAGCGAACCAGGCAGGAGATGTTCGAAAAGGACGAACTGCCGCTCGGGACCACCCACCCTTCGCTTTCCGGACAATGGAATGGCGCAGACTTTTCTGAGTTTTCCGATGCCGATCCACGCATCGGCGCGCATCTCGAGGCTTTCATAGCAGGCAGTTACACCTGGATTCCATTTGCATATGTGGAGTCCATCGAAGTCGAGGCCCCCAAGCGCCTGCGTGACTTGCTCTGGATGCCTGCGATTCTTCACACCACCTCGGATTTTCGCCTGCAGGACCTCGGTGAGGTTCTGCTGCCGGTGATTTCGCCGCTATCGTGGAAGCATTCCGACGATGCTGTGCGGCTGGGCCGCGCCACCGTGTGGCAAGATGATCCGAAATACGGGCAGATACCTCTTGGACAAAAATTGCTGCTGTGCGGAGATGAGGAGGAGCCGTTCCTGCAACTGCGGCGCCTGACTTTCCATCACGCCGGGGAGACGGCCGAAAGTGCCACTACGTGATGACCTGCTGAATCCGATATCTGGCGATAATCCCTCGGGCGAAAGCCTGAGATACGAGCGCATCTACGATCAGATCAAAGAGGCGCGGATCGAAGAGGACGAGAACATTCCCACCGGCGACTGGCAGCGCCAGGTCAAGCGCGCCGACTTCGCTTTGGTGATCAAGCTTGCAGGCGAAGCTCTCGCCACAAAAAGCAAGGACCTGCAGCTTGCCGCCTGGCTGACCGAAGCCCATGTTAAACGCGAGGGCATCGGCTTGACCGCGCCCTGCTTCAAGTTGATGCAGGAGCTGCAGGAGCAGTTCTGGGACACGCTGTATCCGGAGATTGAGGACGGCGATCTGGGTATGCGCGCCGTTCCCATTGAATGGGCGGCGAACCGGGTCGCTTCGATCCTGCGCGAATCCCCGATCACTCGCGACGGCCTGAATTCCTACCAGTACAAACAGTCGCGCGCCGTCGGCTACGAGACCGACGTCGAATACAACGACACGAAACGCGAGGCCCGCGAACAGGCAATCAAAGACGGTAAAATTACCGGCGAGGAGTTCGATAAAGCCTTCGCGGCAACGCCGAAGTCTTTTTATGTCGGATTGCATGAGTCTCTGCAATCTGCTCGGACAACTGTCGACTCCCTGGAACTATTCTGCGAGCACAAGTACGGGAGCGATGGCCCCGCATTCAATGCGCTGCGTACCTCCATTGAAGAGGTCGGTCAGGTCGTCAATACTCTGCTTGCGGAGAAGCGAAAGATCGATCCCGATCCGGTGGCGGAAACAGCCCCCTCAGGGCAGGAGGAAAGTGCGCAGGCCGACGAAGGCGCTCATCTCCCGACTGTGATTGAAGGGAAGAAAGGCAGATCCCTTCTTGCGCTCGCTGCCAGAAACGGGGACCTGGTCTCAGCCAAACCCACCGACTGGGACGATGCAGTGAATCGCATTCGCGAATGTGCTTTATTCATTCAGGAAGAGCGCCCCGCGAGCCCCACGGCGTATCTGCTGCAGGCCGTCGTCCAGCTTGGGGAAATGCGAGTGCAGGATGATCTCGCTCGCGAGATGATTCGCAGGGGACAGCTGCCTCAGGCGATCCAGTTGCTCTTGCGCGATGCCGCGCAGCAATCTAATGGACGCGCACGCTTCCAGCGCAGGCTGCACATCGCTCAGTTATGCATCGACGCAGGCGAGAAAAAAGTTGCGCATCTGGTATTGGAGGAACTGGTAAGGGAAATCGACGACCGCAAGCTCGAAGAGTGGGAGGCGGGCGAAATGATTGCGCAGCCTCTGGCGCTTCTTCTGAACTGTCTCGATCCCGACGACAGCAGAAGGGAAGAGCTGTTCTCGCGTCTTTGCCGCATCGACCCGCTCGCGGCGCTCAATGTTTCGCATTAATGATCCACATTTCAGGAGCTGGCAGGCTTGGCGCGTTCCACAACAGAAACGCTGGTGACACAATCCGTTCTCGACCGGTTGATGACTCTCGAGGAATGGCCCACTACCCGCTCACAATCGTTGCGCTACTTCAAGGAAGCCTTGAAGCGCGATCTCGAATGGCTGCTCAACACGCGCCAGCCGCCCATTCCTGAACTTGCTGAGTATCCGCTCGCCCGCAATTCCGTCATCAATTTCGGACTGCCTGACATCACCTCAATGGGCCTGTTGTCGGCCTCCGACCAGGGCCGCCTGCGCAAGGCTATCGAAATATGCCTGCGTAATTTCGAGCCGCGCCTGGCCGATGTTCGCGTGACCCTTGAGGGCGGCGACACCGCCGACCGCCGACTCCGCTTTCATATCGAGGGAAGCATGAAGCTCGATCCCGCTCCCGAGGAGATCGCCTTCGACACGGTACTCGAACTCACCAGCGGCGAGTACAAGGTGAAATAGTCCATGCGCGAAGAGCTGCTCGAATATTACGAACGAGAACTCGCGCACCTTCGCCAACTCGGAGCGCAGTTTGCCGGGAAGTATCCCCGCGTTGCCAGCCGACTGCTGCTGGAGCCCGATCGCTGTGACGATCCTCACGTCGAGCGTCTGCTCGAAGCCTTCGCGTTCATGGCGGCGCGCGTGCACCTGCGTGTCGACGACGACTTCCCGGAAGTTACGTCGGCTCTTCTCAGCATTGTCTATCCGCACTACCTCCGGCCCATCCCATCCATGACGATCGTCGAGTGCCAGCTCGATCCCGAGCAGGGCAAGCAAACGGCGGGCTTTCGCATTCCTGCAAAGACCCAGCTTGCTACAAAGCGCACCTTCGACGGCCTGCCGTGCCGGTTCCAGACCGCATATCCGGTCGAGCTCTGGCCGTTTTTGGTGAGCGAATGCGAGTGGCGCCAGCCTGAGCGCCTCGCCGATCCGGTCCGCGTGCCCGGAGCCGTGGGTGTGATCCGCATGCGCCTGCAGTGTCTCCGCGATGTGTCATTCAATCAATTTCGCGTGGGCAGACTTACGTTTCACCTCACCGGCGAGACTAACGTCGTCCACACCCTCTACGAGCTGCTCTGCCGGAACTGCATTTCGATCCTCGTGCGCAATCCGCAGCAGCGCGGCGGCAAGGTGGTGAGCATCTCTCCGTCGCAGTTGCGCCCGATGGGTTTCGAGGAAGACGAAGCACTGCTGCCTTTTCCGAAGCGCTCCTTCGATGGTTATCGCCTGCTTCAGGAATACTTCACATTTTCCGAGAAATTCCTCTTCTTCGAACTCAACGGACTGGAAGCGATCGCTGAGGCCGGCTGTGTCGAGCAGGCGGAGATCCTTTTCTGCTTCTCGCGCTTCGACCGCGCCGAGCGCAGCCAGGAGCTCGAGATCGGCGTCTCCCCACGCACGCTGCGGCTGGGATGTGCACCTGTCATCAATCTGTTTTCGCACGTCGCCGAGCCCATCCTCGTCACCCATACGAAGCACGAGTACCATGTCATTCCCGATGTGCGGCATCAGGACACAACGGAGATTTTCTCGATCGACGAAGTGCTGGCTTCCAACACCACGCGCCGCGAGAGCATCGCCATCGATCCGCTTTACTCATACCGCTTCCAGGCGCGAAAGGAATCCGGTCGCGTGTACTGGCACGCCACTCGCCGCATGAACGTCCTGGGCGAGCGCGAGCCTTCCACGATGCACCTTGCGCTCGTCGATGTAGACGGCATCTTGACCGAGCCCGATGCCGAGGTGCTGACCGTGCGCTGCTCCTGCTCGAATTTCGATCTGCCGTCGCGCCTGCCGTTCGGCCTGGAGGAGGGAGACTTCGCCGCCGAGGAATATCCCGTCGTTAGGCAGATCAGCGCGTTGCGGCGGCCTACGCCGACCTACGACCCGCCCACCGCTAAGGGACAGCTCTGGCGCCTGGTCTCGCAGCTCTCGCTCAACTATCTGTCGCTCGTCGAAGAGGGGCTTATCGCGCTGCAGGAGATCCTCCGCCTGCACAACTTCACCGATTCTTCTTACCTCGAAAATCAAATCGGCGGCATCGTTGGGCTAAGCTCAAGGCCCCAGTTCGCCATTATGCAGTCGGTCTATGGCAATGTGCCGGCGCGCGGTACCCGTGTGGAGCTCCAGTTCGACGAGCGCCAGTTTGTGGGCGGAGGCGTCTATCTCTTCGCCAACGTGCTGGATCGCTTCCTTGGCTCCTACACCTCAATCAACAGCTTCTGCCAGCTGGCAGCGCGTAGCAACCAGCGAAAGGAGATGCTGGGCGAATGGCCACCCAAAGCCGGCAACAAGCCGCTGATCTAAGCACCGATTCCGGTGCCGGGCAGCAGCCCGATCTCCATAAGACAGACCCGCGGTTCGACTCGATCCGCGCAATGCTGGAGCGCGAGCCTTATACCGTCCAGTTCTTCCAGGCTGTCCGGCTGCTCGAACGACTCTACCCGGAGCGCAATCCGGTTGGGCTTTTCGTTTCACCAGCAGCGGAAGTTGTCCAGTTCTCGTCTGTGCCGACACTAGCGTTTCCCGCCAGCGAAATCCATGACCTTAAGCCCGGCGAGAACGGCCAGCCCAGGCTCTTCGTGAACTTCATGGGACTTTCCGCCGCAGTCGGCGCTCTGCCGCATACCTATACGGAGTTTCTCCTCGAGCGGGCCCGCGCAAAGGACCGCGGCCCCGGCGACTTCTTCGACATCTTTAATCACCGCATCATCTCGCTTTTCTATCGCGGATGGCAGAAGTATCGCTTCTATATCGCGTATGAGCGCACCGGTGCCAGCGATGACGTCATCAGCGCGCGGCTGCTCGACCTGATCGGCCTCGGAACCAAAGACCTGATTCATCGCATGGCCATCGAGGACGAAGCCTGTCTCTACTACGCCGGTCTTCTTTCCGCGCGACGTCCTACAGCGCAAGGCCTGAAGCAACTGCTCGAGGATTACTTCAGTGTGCCGGTTTCGGTAGAACAATTCACTGGCACCTGGAACCGCCTGCCCCCCGAAAATCTTTCGTTCCTGCGCGATACAGGAGCCTTCTGCGAGCGTCTCGGCATGGGCACCATAGTCGGCGACGAGGTCTGGGACCAGCACGGCACCGTGACCATCCGGCTCGGTCCGATGAGCTTCGAGCGTTACCAGCAATTTCTGCCCGGAGCCAGCGCAGCTCGCGAGCTGCACGCCTGGCTGCGCATTTACGCGAATCGCGAGTTCGACTTCATCGTCCAGCTTGTGCTCGAAAGAGAAGAGACCCCGGGGGCGGAACTCGGCGCGCAGGGAGCGTACGCCCCGCGACTCGGACTCGTGAGCTGGATCAAGAACCGGCCCATTGGACGCGATCCGGACGAAGCCACATACCGGCTGGCTTAATTCGAAGTACCTTTATCCTTGGGAGTAAGACCGATGAGCCTGAACCTGAAGTCCCTGATAGGCAAACTGGATGATGCAACCCGCAGTGCTCTTGAAGCCGCTGCGGGCCTGTGCGTCTCGCGCACCCACTATGATATCGAGATCGAGCACTATCTGCTCAAGGCCATCGACAGCTCAGACAACGACATTGCATTCATCCTCAAACAATACGGGGTCGACAAATCAAGGCTCACCACGGAACTGCAGCGCAGCCTCGACCGCCTGAAGACCGGGAACGCCCGCAGCCCCGCCTTCAGCCCGTATCTCGTCAAAATGCTCACCGAGGCGTGGACCATCGCAACCATCGAGTATGACGCTCGCCAGATTCGCACCGGCTTCACGCTGCTCGCTCTGCTTTCAACCGACGACCTTTCGCGTCTCATGCGCGACGTCAGCAAAGAGCTGCAACTCATTCCACCCGAAGCCCTGCGCGGCGACTTTTTCAACGTGACGGCGAAGTCAAAGGAAGAGTCGGAGTCCTTTGCGCCTGCAGCAGGGGCAGCGACCACGGGAGAAGCTCCGCGGCCCGCAGGCTCCGGCAAGACTCCACACCTCGATCAGTACACCGAGAACCTCACCGCCAAAGCTAAAGCCGGCAAGATCGACAGTGTTCTCGGTCGCGATTCCGAAATTCGCCAGGTCGTCGACGTTCTCATGCGCCGCCGGCAAAACAACCCCATCCTCACCGGCGAGGCAGGAGTCGGCAAAACCGCCGTCGTCGAAGGATTCGCGCTCAGGCTTGCAAATGGAGATGTCCCGCAATCCCTGCGCAACGTTCAGCTGCATAGCCTCGATCTCGCTCTGCTGCAGGCCGGGGCCGGCGTTAAGGGCGAGTTTGAGAATCGCCTCAAAGGCCTCATCAATGAAGTGAAGTCCTCACCGCATCCCATCATCCTCTTCATCGACGAAGCGCATACCATGATCGGTGCAGGCGGCCAGGCGGGACAGAACGACGCGGCGAATCTCCTCAAGCCGGCCCTCGCGCGCGGCGAACTTCGCACCATCGCCGCAACTACATGGTCCGAATACAAAAAGTTTTTCGAAAAAGACGCGGCACTCGCCCGCCGCTTTCAGGTAGTCAAAATCGAGGAGCCGAGCGAAGATCAGTGCTCTACCATGCTCCGCGGCATCGTCTCGGCGCTTGAAAAGCATCACGACCTTCGCATCCTTGACGAAGCCGTCACGTCCACTGTAAAGCTCTCGCATCGCTATCTTGCCGGTCGCCAGCTTCCCGACAAAGCTGTCAGTGTTCTCGACACAGCCTGCGCGCGGCTCTCTCTCGGGCAGAACACGATCCCCCCTGCGGTCGAAGACGCCACCCGCACTATCGACGACCTGAAGGTCCAGAAGCAGATTCTGGAGCGCGAAACCACCGCAGGCGCAGACCACGCCGAGCGGCTTGCCGCTATCGACGAAAAGCTCTCGAAGACCGAAGCTGATCTCGCGAAACTAAACACGCAGTGGGAGAAAGAAGTTGACCTCGTCAAGTGCATCCGCGCCATGCGCGCAGCGCTTGAGGCCGGAGCCGAGACCGTGAAGGCAGAAGGTGACGAAGCCGAAGCTAAGCCGTCCGTCGAAGCCCTTGAAGCCCTGGAGGACCAACTCGCCAAGGTTCAAGGCGAGAATCCGCTCATGCACGTCTGCGTGGACGAACGCATCGTGGGCGAGGTTATCTCCGCATGGACCGGCATTCCCCTCGGCAAGATGGTGAAAGACGAGATTCAGGCTGTGCTGGAGCTCGACAGCCATCTCCGCAAGCGCGTCATCGGGCAGGACCACGCCCTCTCAGCCATCGCGCAGCGCATCATCACTTCGCGTGCGCGCCTCGACGATCCCGGCAAGCCCGTCGGCGTCTTCATGCTTGTTGGCCCCAGCGGCGTGGGTAAGACAGAAACCGCTCTCGCCCTTTCCGATCTGCTATACGGCGGCGAGCGCAACCTGATCGCCATCAACATGTCCGAGTTCCAGGAGG
>JAFAMZ010000418.1 GCA_019232935.1 Silvibacterium sp. | reverse complement strand
GGCATGGTGGACGATCCGCCCCGATTGTCATTCGTGCCCTCCGACGCCTCTGCCACTTCGGCCTGCATGAGAAGCGCAATGTCCCGGGCAAATTTGGCCAGCGAGCCGGTGAGGAGGGCAAGAACGGCGACCATCTCTGCAAGGCTGTCTCGCTGTGTGTGCCACGGCAACTCGGGCTCAGGCAGATCGAGAATTCGGGCCAGGTCAGCCGAAATAGGCGCGCCGGCATCACCCAGCGCGGCGAGTGTGCCGACGGCGCCTCCAAACTGCAGGACGAGAGCGCGTCGAGCAGCGGAATCGATGCGCGTAAGGTGACGGCGAAGCGCCGCAAGCGTGCCCGCCAGTCTGAGCCCGAGCGTCGTCCGCGGCCCGGGCTGCAGCCACGTCCTGCCAGAGAGCACGGTATCGCGATGCGCCAGGACTTGTCTGGCAAGAGCCTGATCGAGATGCTTTATTTCGTCCTGCAAAAGCGCGATGCCGCGGCGCATCTGCAGCACCAGAGCGGTGTCGAGCACATCCTGGCTGGTGGCGCCAAGATGAATCGCATAGGAGGCGCGCTCCTCGATTTTTTTTACGGCGGCGGTTAGCTGTTTGACGAATGGAATAGCAATGTTGCCGGCGTCCCTTGCTTCTTCGTGCAGCCGCAGGGAATCGATGAACGAGGCGTTTAGCAGAGACTCCAGAGTCGCAGCCGATCCCGGCGCGGCGAGGCCGTGCTTTTCCAGAGCGGCAGTCAGCGCCCACTCGAAGCGCATCATCGCGCACAGCTGTTCCGGCGCAGAAAAGACGCGTGTCATTTCCGGCGTGGAGAACAGGAATGAATTTAGATCGTCAGTCATTGCGGCATAAATCTCATCACCAGGCGAAGAAGACGGTCTCATGCGGGCCCTGCAGAATCACGTCCCAGCGAAACGAATTTGCTCCTTCGCTTTTTGCAATCAGTGTGTGCCGCCGCTCCGCCGGGATGCCAAGCAGCACCGGATCGGACAGGTTTGCCGGCTTGTCGTCAAAGTACAAGCGCGAAATCAGATGCCGCAACAGTCCCCGGGCGAAGAACAGGACAAGGACGTGAGGGGATTGCATTGTTCCATCTGAGAACGGAGCGGGCGCGGGCCGGTTGACGAGTGCGCAAAAATTGCCATTGTCATCCACGCACACTCGTCTGAAACCGTAGGGAAATGCACCTTTGCCGGAAGCGTCTCGGGGATTTGAGGTCCAGAATTCAAGCATTGCATCGGGTACCGGGACCCCATCGCGGTCCAGGACCCGGCCTCGGATCTCGATTGTCTCCGCATCGGCAGCAACGACGCCTGAGCGCTCGATCAGATAGCTGAGGCCGATGGCGAAGTATGGTCCTACGGTCTGCGAACCGCTTGGGGTCAGCTTTGCTGTTGTCATCTGTGCGGCTCCTCAAACGGGGTGTCTGCCCGCCCGCGAAGTACGATGTCCCATTCATAGGCGAGTGCGTAATTGGGCTCGGCGCGGTTCATATCGAGCCGCGACACAAGCCGCCGGCGAGCCGCTCCGTCGGGAATGCTGTTGAAGATCGGATCGAGAGGCTGCAGGGGGTCTCCGGGAAAGTACATCTGCGTCACGAGCCGCGAAAGGATGCCGGCGCCGAACAGAGAGAAGTGAATGTGTGCCGGCCGCCATGCGTTGTAGTGATTGCCCCACGGATAAGGCCCTGGCTTGATGGTCTTGAACCAGTAGCGGCCCTCGTCGTCGGTCAGCATTCGGCCCGCTCCGGAGAAGTTCGGGTCGAGTGGTGCATCGTGCATATCGACCTTATGGCGGTATCGTCCTGCTGCGTTTGCCTGCCAGATTTCGACCAGCGTGCCGCGAAGAGGGCGGCCGTCTTCGTCGAGCACGCGTCCGTGCACGAAAATGCGCTCGCCCACAGGCTCGCCGGAATGCTGCGCCGTCAGATCGTTGTCGCCCTCGCGAATCAGCCCGTGGCCGAAGACCGGCCCGGTTCTTTCCGTCACGGTGTCAGGAAGAACGATCAGGGGCATGCGCGGAGAGCGCGCAATCGAAGAGACATAGGGTGGGTAATGGTACGCCGGCTGCGTTCCGGGCGCGCCTGATTGGATAGCGGATGACTCGATCATCATTCCTCCTCAGAGGTGTTCCAGGGCCAGCGCAATGCCTTGGCCAACTCCAATGCACATTGTGGCCAGTGCGAGTTTTCCGCCGAATTTCTCGAGGTGGTGCGCTGCGGTCATCACCAGGCGAGCGCCACTCATGCCCAGGGGATGGCCCAGCGCGATCGCTCCGCCGGTGGCATTCACATGTTCGGCGTCTTCGGGCAGTCCCAGTTGCCTGAGGCAGGCAATCGATTGGCTGGCGAATGCCTCATTGACCTGAATCCAGTCGAAGTCGCCAATGTCCTTGCGCAGACGCGCGAGCAGTTTGCGAGTTGCCGGCACCGGACCAATTCCCATAACGCGCGGCGCCACCCCTGCAATGGCCGTGCCGAGTATGCGTGCCTTCGGACGCAGATCATGCCGGGAAACAGCTTCCTCTGAGGCGACGATCATTGCCGCTGCGCCGTCGTTTATGCCTGACGCATTGCCCGCCGTCACCGTGCCTCCGGAAAAGAGCGGCTTGAGGGCCGCGAGTTTTTCGGGAGTCGTGTCGGGCCGTGGGTGCTCGTCCTGGATCACGGTCGCGGTGTCTTTCTTGCATGTAATCTCTACAGGCACAATTTCCTCGACGAAAAAGCCTTGTTCTGCCGCGCGTGCCGTGCGCGTCTGGCTGCGGAAGGCGAATGCATCCTGAGCGGCACGGTCGACCGAGCAGTCCCGGGCCACGTTTTCGCCGGTTTCGGGCATGGAGTCAGTGCCGTACAATTCGCGCATCCTGGGGTTCACAAAGCGCCAGCCGATGGTGGTGTCATAAACCTCAGCCGAGCGCTGAAAAGGCGTTTCGGCCTTCCCCATTACAAAGGGAGCGCGCGACATCGACTCTACACCGCCGGCGATCATAAAGTCGGCCTCGCCGGACGCAATCGCCCGGGCTGCCGTTCCGACGGCATCCATCCCGGAACCGCACAGCCTGTTGATTGTAGTTCCCGGAACGGCCTCGCGCAGACCGGCCAGAAGCAGCGCCATTCGGCCCACGTTACGATTGTCTTCTCCAGCCTGATTGGCGCAGCCCAGAATCACATCGTCGAGCGCGCCCCAGTCTGCGCGCGGGCTGCGCCGTACGATTTCGCGGATCGGCACAGCTGCGAGGTCATCGGCACGAACTGCAGCAAGGGCGCCCCCGTAACGGCCAATCGGTGTCCGCACCGCGTCGCAAAGGAATACCGGCCTCATGCTTCTCCCCGAAGGGGATGCGCAGCGATATTCTGCATTTGCATTCTGAACGCTCGGTCCAGTTGAGATGGAATGACATGAATCATCACCCGAATGATCGTGTTTGTACAAGATACGCGGTTAAAGGCAATGAGGCGAGTAGTATGGTGTCGATCGATTGTGAAAAAGGAGATTGAGAATGCCATCGCAGTATCGAGCCGACCAGGTTGGAAGCCTTCTCCGCCCCGCAGATTTGCTGCAGGCCCGTCACACGCATGCGCCTGCTGAAGACCTGCGCGCCCTTGAGGATCGGCATATCCTTCGCGTCCTCGATCGGCAGAAGGAGATCGGCTTCGATGTCTTCACTGACGGCGAACTGCGCCGCTCCAACTTCATGAGCGATTTCACTGACGCGGTCGAGGGGTTCGACTTCGGCGATTCGGTCGCGCGCAGGTGGAAGGACGAGGCCCACAAAGCTGGAGATGCGCCCGCAGCGGTCAGCACCATCAGCGGCGTGGTGACATCGACCTTGAGAAAGCGGCAGCCCCTCACGGGCAACGAGCTTCCTTTTCTGCGTGAGCACGCTCCCGGCGCGATCAAGATCACGTTGCCGAGCCCGACTCAATTCCCGGCAATTTCCTTCAAGTACGGCATTACCGACAGGGCATACCGCGATCCCTATGCGCTGCTGAATGCGATTACCGAAATCATGGCCGAGGACATCCGTTCTCTCGCTGCCAGCGGAGTCTCTTATGTGCAGATCGATGCTCCGCGATACAGCTACTACCTCGATCCCCGGTGGACGGCCTGGATGCAGAAAGAGCTGGGTGTCGATCCCGCGCAGATGCTGACAGCTTCACTCGAAGCGGATAACGCCTGTTTCGCGGCAGCGCGGCGCCCCGGAATCACCCTCGCCATTCACCTTTGCCGTGGCAACAATCGAAGTCATTGGTATGCAGAGGGAGGCTACGACGCGATTGCCGACCGGCTGTTCAATGATCTGGCGGTCGATCGATTCCTCCTCGAATATGACGATGAACGTTCCGGAACGTTCGACCCGTTGCGCTTTGTTCCCAAAGGAAAAACAGTGGTTCTCGGGCTGGTCAGCTCCAAGCACCCGCAGCTTGAACGCAAGGAAGACCTAATCAGGAGGATCAAGGAAGCGGCTAAGGTCCTTCCGCTCGAGCAACTGGCCCTCAGCCCGCAGTGCGGCTTTGCGTCCACAATGGAAGGCAATCTGCTAACCGAAGACGATCAATGGGCGAAGCTGCAGCTGGTCGTCGACACGGCGCGCGAGGTGTGGGGCTGAGTACAGTTGCGAAGCTATTGTTGCGCCGGCGGAATGTTGTAGAGGAAGTAGAAGCGCAATTCGAGAAAAGGGCCTTTGAAAGCCTTGGGCAGCGGCGGATAAGGCGACGCCCCGGTAATACCTCCCCAGGCGGCGCGGTCGAGCGAGACATCACCCGAGGGGCCTTCCAGAACCATCTGCTTCACACTGCCGTCGGGGAAAATCTTGAAACGAATGGCAACGACGCCCTGCTTGAGCAGCGGCGGTTGCGCTGCCTCGGGAATGATCGGGTACCAGGCGCGCTTGGTATCGTAGATAACGCGTTGCATGTAGGGCCCGAAGTCGACTCCCATGGTGTCGGAGAGGATTTCAACCTTGCCCTGCTGGGCCGGATGCTGCATCGGCGCGTTCGCGCCTGCATCTCCTCCGTACTGGCCATTTCCGCGAGCCTGTCGGGCCATCTGCTGCAGGTCCTGGCCCACGGTGGAGTGTCCAGTGCTGAAATCCGGCCGGGTTGGAGCAGGACGCGGCGCTTCAATCTGGCTCTGCTGGTTCTGCGGCAATGGCTGAGCGGGCGGAGCCGGCGGTGCAGCCTGGGCAACCTGTGGAGCGGGCGGCGCCGGAATCGAAGGCGCCGGCGAGGGCGGCAAATCAGGACGCGGGGTGGGCGGACCGGCGTGGCGCATGGCCTCAAGCTGCTGGAGAGTCTTCTTGTCGAGTGTTGGTTTGCGCGACTCCGCGATCCGGTTCTTGTCGGAAGACGGCGCGGGCTTAGGCTTGATGTTTTTCAGGGCGTCGGGCGGCAGGTCGAGGTAGGTCAGCTCCTTTTCGCGCTGCTTGAGTACGACGGAGGGATCAACGACTTTGACGTTGTAAATGTATTTCGGGCCGTAGGCGATGTACCAAAAGATGAGGAGATGGATGATGAGCGCGATCCAGACCTTCTCGCGCAAGCTCGCCCAGTTGCGGCTCCCTTCGAGCTCCTCTATTACGTTGAGCAGCTCGTGGAACTCGTAATCCTCGTAGCGGTTAGGCCGGCGAAAATGGGGCGGCCCGGGCGGAGCGCTCGGAGGGCTGGGCGGAACTTCGGTAATCGGCATTCTAAAACTGTGTGGACAACGTGTGCCGAGCAGAAACGCGGAATTTTATCGCCGCCGACACGGAGTTGAAGATCATCTTATTCTCTCATTCTTTGACCCTTTTCCGCAGCGATGTTTTGCCGGAAAGCAGACTATGTTCGAGACCGACCTTGCCGGGTAATCAGACGCAAATCCCCTACAATCGTTAGATATGAGCAAGGCAGTTGTCATCACCGTGAGCGACCGTTGCAGCCGAGGCGAGGCCGACGACCTGTCGGGACCCGCCGTCGTACAGGAACTCGAGTCACAAGGCTATGAAGTAGAGGCACCCGTTGTGGTAGCAGACGAGCGCCCGGTGATCGAAGACGCAATCCGTTCCGCAGCCGGCAGGGCCCATCTTGTCGTGACAACCGGCGGTACCGGAGTCGCGCCCAGAGATGTAACTCCCGAGGCGACGCAGGCAGTGTGCGACCGGATGATTCCCGGCATACCCGAGCTCATGCGCTCCGAGGGGCGCGACCGGAGCTTCCGTGCTCCACTCAGCCGCTCAGTGTGCGGAACGCTCGGCAGCTCCCTGGTGCTGAACCTGCCGGGAAGACCGAGCGGTGCGGTGGCTTCCTTGAGGATGGTGGCGCGCCTGCTGCCTCACGCGCTGGATCTGCTGGCAGGCGAGACCCGGCATGACGACGCAGAGGATGAGGACGACCAGGATTGAAGAGCCTCGGAAAGCTGTCAGCGAAATACCGGGCTATTCTGCTGGGCTTCCTTAAGCCCCTCGGCTTCTGGGGCGTGGGCGCAGTAGCGATGCTCGATTCCAGCTCGATTCCCGTGCCGATGGACCTGATCGTCGCGGGCTATGCCTGGAGCGACGCGCATCGCTTCTATCTCTACGTGCTGATGGCCTCGATCGGGTCGGCCATCGGCGGCTTGGTGCCGTACTGGATCGGGCGCGCCGGAGGCGAGATCTTCCTAATGAAGCGCGTCGACCGCGCGCGCTTTGAGAGAATGCGCGACCGGTTCGAAAAGCAGCAATTCCTGGCGCTGATGATTCCCTCGATGATGCCCCCGCCGACTCCGTGGAAACTGTTTGTGTTTGCGTCGGGGGTGTTCGAAATGCGGGTGATCACCTTTATGGCCGCTGTAACTGTGGGGCGCGCGCTGCGCTTTACCGCGGTGAGCCTGCTTGCGATCAGGTACGGCCCGCAGATCGTGCACGAGTTGACGGAGCTGATGCATCAGCACCTGATCGCTACGCTAGTGGCCTTGTGCGTGATACTGGCAGTGCTGGCGTTTCTGGCGCTACAGAAGGTGAGGGGAAGACGCGGCGCAGAGATGTGATGCGAACGCGGGCGGTCAGCGCGAACACTGGACCTGCGGATTGCCACACTGATCTTCAAGCCTTGAAGGCGGTTCGCCGCGCAGATGTACATCGAAGAAAGCGTTGATGAATTGCGAGGAAATCTGCAGTTGCCGCCTTGCCGCCATGCGGCTGGTTATTTTCAGCAGAATTCCCGTGACGATGTGATTTTTGACATCATCGGCAAAGCCGAAGTGCGTGGCGCCTCGTATTGTCACCTGCAGCCTGCTGTCTTTCGGCAGGCGACCGAAGATCGAATGTAATTTCGCCTCAATCGGGGCGCTCTCCGCTGAGGGCTCGCCGCTATGATCGCTCAGGAGGAACATGAACGGCTGGCTCACGCCTGTGGCAACTACGCTGCCGAAAGGTGTGCCATCCACATCGATCGCCGCCTTGCACCGGGAGTCCTCGTGGCAGAATTGGAGGGATTCGGCTCCGCCCAGGGAATGTCCGAAGGCTCCGATGTGATCGAGATCGAGCCTGCCGCGAAATTTGCCGGAGGGGTCGGAGGCATTCAGGCGTTCCAACTGATCGACTGCGTAGCTCATGTCCGCGCTCCACGCCTCCACCAGATGGGTTGCAGTACGCATCTGCTGAGCATCATCGCCAAGTTCAGCGTTATTTTCGGGCGATCTCGCGATAGCGCGCCCATCGGGAAGCACAACCACCATAGTTCGATATGGCGCATCGATGCCAGCTACGATGTATCCGTGGCTCGCCAGATCTTCCGCCACCGTCGTGTAGTCAGTGGTGAGGGCCGAATGCCCTCCGCGCATGAGGATCAGCGGGTATGTCTTCCGCGTCGGTGACAAGTCCGGGTCGCCAAGGCTGTGGGTACGAACCCGCGACAGATCCCGGTTGAATAGCTGGGCTGGCACAATGCCTATGGCGTTCGCCAGCGCGGTGCGCCATGGAGCAGGCAGGTACTCGACAGTGTTTCCTGCAGATCCAGCAGCAGCGGGGTACCAGATCCAGGCAAGAAGGGTCCTTTGTTCGCCGGATGCTTCGGACGGTAGATTCGATCGCACGGAGTCAGCCCAGACATACTGCGTTCGGCCTACGGCGAACGGGCCGGTTGGAGTAAGCAACTGGGTCGATCGGAAGTGATCGAGCCAAAGCAGGCCAAGCAAAACTGCAATTGCCGCGAATGCGAAGACGGTTACACCAACCAGAATCTTAAGCAGGCGCATATTCGTGCAGACGCTCCTTAGCGTAACGTTTTCTGGATTTGCTCGCGTCATAGGTTTGGCTCGTTGAGGATTGGCAGCAACGGGGCGGGCCGGGCAGCCGGCTCCTGATATTTCACTCCGGTTACCCGTGAGAGCACGCCTTCCAGAAGAGGTGTGACGTGGGCAAGCTGTCGGGCCCGGATCATCAGGTCCCAGACGGGCTCGAACTTCCTCCATCCCGATGCATAGAAGAAGTGCTTCGCCTGGTGCTTCAGTGTGCCGTGATGGAGCGACGCGCGGGCGATGGAACTCCAGCGGTAGAACTCGCGGTAGGCCCAGTCGTATCCCGCTTTGAGTGCTTCCGGCTTAAGCTGGGCCGGGCGGTAGACGACATGTCGCGTGTCATAGAGGTTCCAGTCGCCGGTGACGATGCGGCCCTCGCGGACCATTCGGGCATGAAGGCGCGTTCCGGGATAGGGCGTTTGGATGTGGAAGGTCGCAGTGGTGATGCCGTTGTCGATCGCCCAGTCGACGGTGCGCCGGAAGACGTCCGGGCCGTCGTCGTCCATACCGAAGACAAAACTGCCGTTGATCATGATCCCGAGTGAGTGCAGGCGGTCGGTGACTGCCCTGTAGTCACGTCCGAGATTCTGGCGCTTGTTGCTGCTTCTGAGATTTGCCGGAGCAAGCGTTTCGAAGCCTACAAAGATGCTGCGCAGGCCGGCGTCAGCGGCGCGTTCGATGAGGTCTCCGCGAAGAACCGAGTCCACGGTTGCGGCGCCTTGAAAGACGCGGTTCATTCCTTTCATGCCGGAGAAGAGAGCTTCTGCGAAGCGGCGGTCGCCCAGCAGGTGGTCATCGAGAAAGTAGAGATGGCTGCCGGGCAGCCGGTCGATTTCAGCCAGAGCGTCATCAACCCGTTGCGTGTAGAAGCTGCGGCCCCCCTGAAAGAAAGCGTCCTTGTAGCAGAAGTCACAATGTTGCGGGCATCCGCGTGTTACGACGATGGAGTTGGGGACGAGATACAGAGGTCGGCGGATAAGATCACGGCGGATCGGAGGAATGCGCTCAAGGGTCCGGTCCAATGTTGAGGCGTAGACGCGCTGGGGCGTTCCGGCGCGGAAGTCGGCGAGAAATTGCGGGAAGGTCTGCTCGCCGGGTCCGAGGAAAATGGCGTCGGCGTGCGCGGCAGATTCTTCGGGGAGCGACGTGACGTGCAGGCCTCCGAGGCAGACGAAACACCCGCGGCTGCGGTAATGATCGGCAATGCGGTAGGAGCGGTAAGCATTTGTGATGTAGACCTGAATGATAACGATGTCTGGAGTGTCGTCGAGTGTGAGAGGCTCGACGTGCTCGTCAACGATTACGGCGTGGTCGTCAGGAGAGAGACAGGCGGCGAGCGTGGCCAGTCCGAGGGGCGGGAAGAGCGAGTACTTGATGGGACGCCAGTACGGATCGGTGGCCTCCTTGAGAGCGGGAAGGATGAATTTCACGCTGAGGGCGCGCGAGCCCGGGGCTATCACAGGACTTCTCCGACACATTGGGGAAGCGCCGCAGTTGCCGGTACCCCGCCGAAGCGGCGCTGGCGACGGCGGAACTCGGCGAGGGCGGCTTCGAGGTCGGGGGCGTCGAAGTCAGGCCACATGGTGTTCGTGAAATAGAGCTCGGCGTAGGCGGACTCCCAGAGCAGGAAGTCGGACAGGCGCTGCTCTCCTCCGGTGCGGATGAGGAGGTCGAGGTTGCCGGACTCGGCTGTCAAAGCTTGCGCTAACTCATCCGGTGCAGGGCGTTGCGAGCGGGCGAGCATTGCAGATGCCGTGCGGGCGATCCAATCACGCGATGAGTAGTCGATTGCGATGCGCAGATGAAGGCGCGAGCAGGCGGCGGTCAGTGCTTCCGCGTAATCGATCTCGCGCAGCAGCAGCTGCGGAATGCGGTCGCGCCGTCCGATAACCTCGACGCGAGTCCCGGACTCGCGGAGCCTTTCTGCTTCGAGCCGCAGATACGTTCGCAGCAGCCAGAAGATGGTCTCGACCTCGAGAGGCGGGCGACGCCAGTTGTCGGCTGAAAATGCGTACACCGTGAGTTGGTGTATGCCCAGCTGGGGAGCGTGCTCTACAGTGCGGCGTACGGCGGCGACTCCGGCGCGATGCCCTGCGATGCGGGGCAATCCCTGGCGATTGGCCCAGCGCCCATTGCCATCCATGATGATTGCGACGTTCGGGCCCGGCATCGCCTCACTTTGCGATGTAAAGTCTAGGGGCAGGATTCTACTTTGCACTGTAAAGTAACCTCGCAAAATTTTTTCAGGTTTCCGATGACGCCAGTCCGCGAATCAGACTGGCGACCCGTTCATCTTTAGTTCCCCAAACCGCGTCTTTCACAACCTGCTCCAGCGTCTCCAGGTATTCAAGGTAACGCCTGCGGCCGGAGGGAGTGATACGGCAGAGGGTCTGCGGGCGGTTGTGGTCGTGCCCCTTAAGAATTTCGACCATTTTTGCTTTTTCGAGGACGCTGAGATGCCGGCTGAGGTTGCCGTCGGTAAGGGAGCAGAGTTGCTTGAGATCGACGAAGGTCAGTCCTTTCGGATTGGTGATGAGAGAGGTGAGCACGCTGAGCCGCGCGCGCTCGTGGATGACGCGGTCCAGTCCTTCGTAGGCGAAGCGCCCTTCGGGTGAGGCTTTAGATTTCATTGCCGGTTTCCTGATTTGCGAGGAGCAGGATGGCGGCGACGAGCATCTGTCCGGCTCCGTAAGAAATGCCCATGGTCCACGGCGAAAGCGCGCGGGCATCTCCGAGGGAAAGACAGAGAAGGCCCGTAAGCAGATACCAGGCGCCGGCTGCGATCATGGGCCGGGGCAGGAAGCGACAGGAGGAGAAGACTCCCAGGCTGAAGACCACCTGCCACAAACCGGGCAGCATCCAGAGCGCGGCGGGAACTTTGCTGACCAGCACGATGGTGATCAGCGCGCCTGCCCCTACAGCGGGCAGAAACTGCTCGACCGCCATGCGGATCATCTCGTCCGCCATGCTCGAGTGCATGCGGCGCGCGCGGGTGTGCATCTGCGCGCCGATGAGGGCGGCAGAAAGCGCGGCAGTCGAGATCCAGATAGCAAGGTAGGCGCGAATATGGCTTGCCGGATCCACCGCCCAGAGGGACTGGGCGGCGGCGGCGGCGATTGCGATTACTCCGGTTGAGGCAAGAGTAGCCGGACCGTACCCGCGGAACTCGGTGGTGCGGGCCACCTGGCGGCGGATACGGGTGATGTCCCCAAGCGCTTTGTGGAGGTCGTTCACGGGAAATTACTTTGCAATGCAAAGTAGACGAGAGGACAGTTAATTGTCAAGGTGTAGCTTTACCCCGCCGCAGTCAACCTCCCGATACAATTCGCACCCGGCGCGAATGCCGCACAAATGGGGGGCGGTCAGGCACCACTTGTATTCCCTTCACGGTAGAGGTAGGATTACACCCTCTCCAAGGAAGGGTCCCGCTCAAACCCAAGTGAAGGAGGGCTGCACAAGTGCCCACGACCGAAAACCTGTCAGTCCCATATCACCAGCAAGACACGGACTATTATTGCGGCGCAGCATGCGCGCAGATGGTTCTAGATTCGCTTGGCACAGGTCTGCTCGACCAGACGCAGCTGTATAACGACAACCACAGTCACAGCACGACTGAGAGTGGTTGGGCTTCGGGACCGGATGGCCTGCAATGGACGATGCACAATTACGAGCCTCCCGCGCCTCCCGGACCTCCGCATTACGGCTCTTATGACTTTGTTTTGTTTTCGCTTGATACCGAAGATGCACTTTCGCGGAAGCTCGTCTGGACAATTCATCATTACCAGGCTGCGCCAATTGCGCTGGTATACGGCTCGCAGCACTGGATTGTGGTGCGAGGCTACTCTGCCAGCGCAGCTCCGGCAAATTACGACGACGTCAGCTACTCGATCGACTCATTTGATGTAAACAATCCGTGGCCTCCGGTACCGAGCGCAACCAACCCGGCACTCGCGCCTCCGCCGCCACACACTGATGGCACCGATGGCTGCGGAACGGGCGGCGATCGCGGCATTGTGAATGAGAACATCAGCTACACGACATGGCAGAACACATACATGACAGGTGTTCCCGGCGGCTATTGGGCTGGCAAGTTCGTATGTGTTGCAGATCCGGCGCCGCCTCCATCCCACCGGGGGATCCCATCGCGGCCACGTCTTGAAGGATTGAAGTATGATGGCCAACTACTGAATGCTGAGCAGGTAGCGCGTCGTGCCCATGAAGGCCTTCAGGCCTATCGTCTTATGGAGCGCCCGGATTACGCAGAGGTATTGACTCGTTCCGGATTTGAAGAACCCGTCCTGGTGCAGCGGCTAGATCTGCCGGACACCTTTTATTACATCGTACCGGTTCGTCAGGGGGGCCGTATTCCACTGGCGGTTGCTATTGATGCAAAGACCGGTCTCTATCTTCAGTCGGCGGTTCACACTGCCGCTCGCGAAAGCCTGTTCAGCATCCCTTCCCAAGAGGAAGTAGCCAGATCGATCGTTGGCATGACTGTTCAGCTTCCCGGTTTTGGGGGCCGAATACCAGTCAGACGAGAGGCCGTTTGCCAATTTCCCACGCTGGTCTGGAGACCTTGCCGGGAGTCGCTCTCGCCGTTTTTCCCATTCAGTCTTTTCACCGTGGGCTCCGACCACATTTATGTTCGAAGCGATGGAGCAGTGTTTACAGCACTGCATTACACCGACCGCGGAATCTAATTGAGTGGCGAAGCCCAAATCACGGCATCCGAAGCGGAAGAACTCGCCGGCCGCGCACTGGGTGTGAAGGGCTTGTGCAACGCTCATTTGGTTTACCGGCTCGACGGGGGTAAGCCCTACTTTCTTGTGATCTTCGGAGAATCCGGCAGAGCTCACGCGATTGCTGCGATCGACTCGATGAATGGAGCCGTCATGTTGTCAGCTAAATTCGAGCAGCCTAAGGTGGGCTTGCTGCTGGACAAGGCCAAGGCGATCGAAATGGCAGACTGTGAGGGCCGCGTTTCGGCAGCCAGACTGGTGTGGGCCCCTTCACGTGCGACGCTCTCACCCTTCTACCCGGTGTGGGAGCTGGCCAGTGATTGCGGACCTATCTATGTCGATCAGAATGGAAAGCTCTGGCCCTCGCTTCTTCCAGCGGGTCCAGGCTAGCTGACCTAAAGTCACCTCCCGCCCTTGGGCGGGAAGTCCTTGAACATCCTCTTGATGTCGTTGTCCAGGTTCTTCGTGTTCTTATCTGAATTGCTCGAGAGGTCCTGGTCGGTGATGCCTCTCCAGAGCAGCGACTTTGTAGCGCTGTCGAACAGGTCCACCACCAGGTGCGATACCTGCTGCGTCGTCGTGGTGGTGGTCGTCTCGCCGAATCCGCCGGGAGCGCCCCAGCCCCAGGCTCCCCATCCCCAGCCGCCGCCCCATCCGCCACCGAAGCCGTCGTACATGGTCTGGGTCTCTTTCTGGTTGTGGAGATTATCGACACAGAAGATAGTCACCGACCCGCCCGTTGCCACCGGCTGCCATCCCTTGGCCTGCAGTTGCTGGTTGACGGCGTCCTTGATCCGTTTGACGTAGAACGGGTCGGTGGTTTTGACCTGACCCCAGGAGTAGGTATGGTATTGCGCGAAGTTGACGGTATGGTCGTAGTCGGTCCTCACGTTGGATGCGGAGACCACGGCCGCAGAACCCAGTATCAGTGCGGCGCAGAGGGTCAGATGTGAGAAGGTTTTCATTGCAGAGGCTCGCGGTAGAGGGTGGCGCGGAAAAGCCTGCAGCGCGGGTGCACTGTGATTCTAACGGCAGAAGGAAAACGCGACAACGAGATTCGAATAACTACTTCCGCCACGGGAGTCGAGACGGTATGATCCATACCCGTTGTATTGGGAGCCCATTGTGCGAATCGTCTCTACCTTGCTTGCAGCAGCGTGCTTTGCCGCGCCTCCTGTTTTCGGCCAGATTCCGGCGTGGATGCCGGACCCTACTCAGCAGCAGACCTATACGCTGCACCGCTCGTCGAGCCGTGAAACGACCGGAGCCAACGCGGATTACCGGACCATCACGCCGGGGCAGACGCTTGCCATTTTCGACGTGGATGGGCCGGGAATGATCTCCCACATCTGGTTCACCATTGGCGCCTATGAGCCTTATCACTTGAAGCGCATCGTGCTCCGTATTTATTGGGACGGCGAGGAGTCGCCCAGCGTGGAAACTCCGATCGGGGATTTCTTTGGACTGGGCAACGGGATCTACTATGGCTGGCAGTCGGCAGTGCTGTCGGTGGGTGCCGACAAATCGATGAACTGCTGGTTTCCGATGCCCTACGCGAAACACGCGCGTATCACTGTCACGAATGAAGGCAAACAGACAGTCAGCAATCTTTACTGGAACATCGATTATCGGGCGAACACGACACCCTTGCCGGCGGGTACCCTGTACTTCCACGCGCAATACCGGCAGGCGCAGCCGGCGAAAGGCTGGGCGAAGGAGTGGTATGAGAACGGCGATCCAATGATCAATTATCGGCGGAACCTCGACGGCAAGGACAATTACATCTGGTTCGAGGCGAAGGGGCACGGGCAGTTTGTGGGCGTAACGATGTCGGTGCTGCAGAACCAGGACGGATGGTGGGGCGAGGGGAACGACGCGTTCTGGATCGACGATCCTGACAAGATCGCGTCAGTCGGAACCGGCAGTGAGGACTATTTTCTGGGATCGTGGGACTTCGGTGGCGCGTCGCAAACATTTCCGCTCCACGGTTCGCCTGTGACCGGCAAGGAATTGGCCGGAGAACGGTGGAGCGTCTACCGCTTTCATCTTGATTCGCCGGTCCCGTTTACGAAGTACATGAAGGCCGGCATCGAGCACGGGCACGCGAATGCGCGGTCGGACAACTACTACTCGGTGGCTTATTGGTACCAGACCGAGCCGCACATGCCGTTTCCTGCCCTACCGGAAATGAGCGAGCGGATCCCCACAGTTCAGTTTGTGGGTGGGCCCGGAAATGCGAAGGCTCCATATGAGCCGGGGAATCCGCAGCCGAAGTGAGGGCCCACTGGAACAGAGCTGATCCCACGTCCGAAAATCCGGACGTGGGGCACCCAAATTCAGTGGAGCTTAGACGCCGGCGGTCTGATTGTGGGATCTGAGCTGGTGGGCTAATGCCGGCAGGCCGAAGGCGAGACCGGCGACCAGGGCTGTCGAGATGAGGTCGTTGCGGTAGAAGGGCAGACCGGCGATGTAGGACATGCCGAGTCCGGCGAGGGTTTGCGGGTACAGCGGCGAGCCGACCCACGCGACGAAGTTGGTGAGCAGGAAGAACGAGGTGGGCGCGAGGAGGACGGCGGTCCCGACGCGCAGCACCGACAGCTTACGCGCCAGCAGAACGCGTCCGAGCAGGATCGCGCCGGCATACCAGGCCCAGGTGTCGAGGTAGTCCGAGATATGGAAGGGATAACTGTAGGCATAAACGGTTAGGTAATAGTCGGTTGCGGCGAGCAGTGCCACCGCCAGGATCGCCTGGCGGAGCGGGCGGCGGGCTCCAAAAAAAAGCAGCGAGCCGCCCACGGCGGTGAAGTTGAACCAGCCCGGGTGCGGCACGACGCGGCTAAGAATGGCCAACAAAATCAACAGATACGCTGTCATAAAACCTCGGCGGGATAAGAACTTGGCTCTTTTATTCTGCGGAGTGTGTGGGGCGGGGTCAAGGAAAAGTTTGTGATGGGGTGGAAAGGAGCTTTGATTGCATAGCGAGCCGGCGAGTCACCGAATCAGGGAGTGGAGCGGCCAAGGGATAAAACGGTCAGGGTAAAACGGCCAGCAGCCAGCGATAAAACGATCAGAGAATGGTTGTTCTGGTAGTTTTATCCCTAGCCGGCTTATCCCTAGCTACTGGCCGCTTTGTCCCTAGCCGCTCGATGCTCACTTCTGCTCTCTTCCGCCCATAAAGATTGCCTCCACCTGATTGCTGGGGCCGATGTAGGCGGCTGCGCCGAGGGGATTGCGGCCGGGATTGGAGCTTGTACCCTCATGCAGCGCCGAGTAACTGAAGCGCATGTCATCGAATTGGACCGTGTGCCAATTTGGATCGGGATCGGGGCCGTCGGCGATAGGCGCGTTCTGGCCGAGATCGGTAACCAGCGGAAATTTCGACCAGTCGAGGTAAACGCGGCCCAGCCAGGACTGTTTGGCGGCAGCTACGGCAGATGTGACCGGTGGTTTATAGGTAATGTTGGCTGTGTCCGACTCAATGTTGTCGTTTCGGGTGTGGACCTCGGCGGTTTGGTAATAGTCGCGGGTCTGGGCGACAACGTGCCAGAGGAAGGGATTAAAGGGATAAGGCTCGGCATCGATTTTTTCGATTGGTTGGGCGACGACACTTGAATTTCGGACCAGCTCCAGGGCATGAGACTTTTCGGCATTGCGCACGGACCAGCTGAGAACCATGAAAATCAAAGCAGCGATCGACCAGGCGCGTCCCCGAAAGAGCGGCCGGCGGGCGCCAATCTCGCGGTCGGTGAGGCCGAATATCCACGGGAGGATGAGCGCGCCGATGAGAGCCAGCAGCAGGTAGGGGTCCACGATCCAGACGATACCCCACTGATACCAGCGCGGATTGAAGGGAAAGAAGGGGCGGACTCCATAGTTGTTGGTGTAGTCGAGCAGGATGTGGCTGAGCGCGGCGATGAGGGCAAAGACCCAGATGAGCGTCCAACGCGGAGGCGGCAGGCCGGGGCGAGCGCGCTCGGGTTTGCGGCGAGCTTTGTGCACCAGCCAGACGACGGCGGTGGTGACGAGCGCGATGACCGGCGCGGCAATGAAGGTGTGGGTGATGCCACGATGGTGCTCGAAGCCGGCGAGCGGGCCGCGGAATCCCCAGAAGATGTCCAGGTCGGGGGCTTCGGCGGCGAGGGTCATGGCGAGAGTTGCATAGGCAGTCTTGCGGTTAAAGCCGGAGCGCCCGAGGTTGGCTCCGGTGAGGAAGTGGGTGAGCGGATCCATAAGGGTTCGGAGACAGGATACAGACGCCAGGGCTCAGGGCACAGGATTCACTGCACTCTGCTGACGAGTCCAGCTCCAGACCGATAGAATTGCTGCGCCGCTGCGGCCAATTCGGCAATCCATACTTGCAGATATTTGAACCTGCTTATTTCCTGCGCGGGAGGTGCAAGCCACAATGCGAGTCGGCCTCGTAGTCCCCTGTTACATCGATGTCTTCTATCCGGAGGTGGGCATCGCCGCGCTGGAATTGCTCGAACGGCTCGGCGTAGAGGTCGACTATCCTTTCGACCAAACCTGTTGCGGGCAGCCCATGGCAAACAGCGGATGCGAAGCGGACAGCCGCGCGACCGAGGAACACTTTATCGGTCTGTTTTCGCGCTTCGAGTACATTGTCATCCCCTCCGGAAGCTGCACCCACCACGTCCGCAATAAATTCATCGCCGCGCCGCCCGGTCCCGAGCGCGACCAAGTTTCGAAGCATGTCTATGACCTGATCGAGTTCCTCCACGACGTGCTAAAGGTAAACGAATTTCCCTGGTCCGAGTTCCCTCACAAAGTGGCGCTCCACAATAGTTGCTCTGCAGTCCGCGGCCTCCACATGGCCTCGATGAGCGAGCGGGTGCATGACCCGTACTTCAACAAGCCGAAGGCTCTCCTTGAGAAAGTCAAAGGCATCGAGTTGGTGGACTTCCCCCGTCACGACGAATGCTGCGGCTTCGGCGGAACTTTCTCCGCAACCGAAGAAGCCGTATCGGCCCGGATGGGTTACGACAAGCTTGGATTCATACAGAGATCGCAGCCCGAGTACATCGTCTCCTCCGACATGTCGTGCCTCATGCATCTTCAGGGATGCGGCCGCCGCCTCGGCACTGAAGTCAAGTTTCGCCACATCGCCCAGCTCCTGAATGGAGACCACGCATGAGCGTCCACCCCGTAGTCGACCAGGCCTCCAACGCTGCTCGTTTTCTTGCAGACAGATCGCGCGAGGAGTACTTCGACACGCTGATGTGGTCGCTGCGCGAGGCGCGGGACCGCAGCGCCTCCGAAGTTCCCGAGTGGGAGCAACTGCGCGACCTCGGCTCCGCCATAAAAGAGCACACACTTTCGCACCTTGCCGACTACCTCGAACAATTCGAGGCCAGCGCCAAACGCAATGGCGTCGAAGTGCACTGGGCGCACGATGCCCACGAGCACAACCAGATCGTCGCCGAAATCCTGAGCCGTCATGGCGCGAAACAGCTCATCAAGTCCAAATCCATGCTCACCGAAGAGTGCGACATGCGCCGGTACCTCGAAAATCGCGGCGTCACCGTCACTGAGACCGACCTCGGCGAGCGCATTCAACAGCTGGACGACGAGCCGCCGGCACACATCGTCGGACCGGCCTGGCAGAAGAGCCCCGAAGATGTCGCCCGGGTCTTCGCCAAAGCCTATGGATCGGACCCCAACAACGCGGCCCCCGTCTACCTTGCTCATGAAATGCGCGTACACACCCGCGCGCTGATCGAGAAGGCCGATGCCGGCATGACCGGCGCAAACTTCGCCGTCGCCGAGACCGGAACCGTCGTCACTGCGACCAACGAAGGCAATGCCGATCTCTCCGGCAACGTGCCCAGACTTCGCATCTGCTCGGTCGGCATAGAAAAAATCGTTCCCACGCATCGCGATCTCGCCGTCTTCATCCGCCTGCTCTCCCGCAGCGCTGTCGGCATGCCCATTACGCAGTACACCTCGCATTTCCGCGCGCCGCGCAGGGACGGCGAAATGCACATCATCCTGGTCGACAACGGCCGCTCCGAGCGCCTCGGCATGGAGAAGTTCTGGCAGTCGCTCAAATGCATCCGCTGCGGAGCCTGCATGAACACCTGCCCCGTCTACCGCCGCAGCGGCGGCCTCAGCTATGGATCGACCTATATGGGCCCCATCGGCATCATCATGATGCCTACCTTTGACATCCGCCGCTTCAGCGAACTGCCCTTCTCATCGACGCTCAACGGATCCTGCTCGAACGTCTGCCCGGTAAAGATCAACATCCATGAACAGATCTATGCCTGGCGCGAGGTCATGGACGAGAAGCACCAGATCAAGCTCGCCAAGAAATCGGCGATGGTCGCCGCCGGTGAGGTGCTGAGCCATCCCGAGCTCTACCGCATCGTCACGGCTGCGGGCGAAACCACGCTAAAGCGGCTCCCGCGCTTTGCCATCTACAACGATTTCAACGCCTGGGGAAAGCATCGCGAGACGCCCCTTCCTGCCGGGCAAACCTTTCACGAGTGGTACAAAGCCAACCGCAGGAAGGCATAGATCATGGGCATCCGCGAAGACATCCTCGACCGAGTCCGCCGCAACCAGCCGGCCGCAATCCCTCACCCGGATCTGCGGGATTTCACCCATCTCGCCAGTGCAGACCTTATCACGACCTTCGCCAGGTCCCTCGGAGTCATGGCCGGTGTGCTCATCGACAAGCCGCCCGACGATCTCGGCGCCTTCCTGCGCGAGAAGTTCCCGGACGCAAAAAACATCTGCTCTGCCGTTCCGGAGTACGTGGGCACCTCAAAACCCGAGGATTACCCGGTGTGGGCCGACGCGGCGAAGATCGATGTCAGCGTGGTGCGCTCTCCGCTCGGGGTTGCCGAAACCGGATCTGTTCTGCTGAGCGACGACGATCTGCGTGTCAACACCATCGCTTTCCTCGCTCACGACATCGTTATCCTTCTCGCCCCTGACAAGATCGTCGAGAACATCCATGTCGCTTACCAGCATCCGGCATTCAAAGAAAAGGCCTACTCAGTCCTCATGAGCGGCCCCTCGGGATCGGCAGACATCGGCGGTAAGGAGGTACACCCGGCGCAGGCCGTCATGACGCTGACCGTGATCCTCTGGCCGGAATCAGCGAAGACGAGCTGACTTGCTCACCCGCTCTGTCCCAAGTTCTAATCCCACCTATGGGTTCCGTTGAGAGCAGGATTGAGAAGCTGCGGGAGACGATTCGTCACCACGAATATCTGTATTACGGGCTTGATGCGCCGGAGATCTCCGACGCAGAGTTTGATGGGATGATGCGCGAGCTGAAGAAGCTCGAGGAGGAGCATCCGAACCTGGTGACGCCCGACTCGCCGACGCAGCGCGTGGGTGGCAAGCCTAAAGAGGGATTTCCAAAAATCGCACACTCGCGTCCGATGTTGTCGCTCGAGAACGTGACGAACGAAGAGGAGTTGCGCGACTGGGATCGGCGGGCGCGGTTACTGGCGGGGAATGGCGCGGAGATCAGCTATGTCTGCGAATACAAGCTCGACGGCATGTCGATGGCGCTGCGTTACGGGGGCGGAAACGACGGTGCGGCGCATCTGGTCCGTGGCATTACACGTGGCGACGGCACGACCGGCGAAGACGTGACCGGGAATGTGCGGACGATAAGGTCGGTGCCGCTGTCCGTCTCGCATGCGAAGCTGGCAAAGGCCAAACTGCCCGCGGCCTTCGAGGTTCGCGGCGAAGTCGTGATGCCGCTGGCGGCGTTCCTGAAGATGAACGAGGAGCGTGAAGCGGCGGGGCTCTCTCCCGCAGTGAATCCGCGCAATGCGGCAGCGGGGACGATACGCACGCTGGAGCCGAATATCGTTGCGCGGCGGCGGCTGGACTTCTACGCATACTTTGCGTTGAACGACTCGGGCGAAAGCCTGTTCCAGGAGCAGTCGGAGGCATTGGAGGCGCTGGCGGCGGCGGGGTTCCGCGTGAATCCGCACCGCGAGGCGATGAACGATATCGACAAGGTGTTGGCATTTGTGAATCGCGCCGAGGAAAAACGTTCCGATCTCGGTTACGAAATCGACGGAGTCGTCATCAAGATCGATGCGGCGCAGGTGCAGCGGCGGCTGGGATACACGGGGAAGGCTCCGCGGTGGGCGGTGGCGTACAAGTTTACGGCGCGCGCGGGGATCACAAAGGTTGAGGACATCCGGGTGCAGGTGGGGCGCACAGGCAAACTGACTCCGGTGGCATGGCTCACACCCGTCTTTATCGGTGGAACGACAGTAAGCCGCGCGACGCTGCATAACGCGGACGAAATCGAGAGGCTGGGTCTGCTGATCGGCGATTATGTGAAGGTCGAACGGGGCGGCGATGTGATTCCCAAGGTCGTGGAAGTGGTGGAGGACAAGGAACATCCACGCGGCGACAGGAAGTTCGAGTTTCCGTCGCACTGCCCGGTATGCGGCAGCGAGATTGTGAAGACGGAAGGGGAGGTCGACTACCGATGTGTGAACGCCGATTGTCCCGCACGGCTGATCGAGAGCCTGCTGCATTTTTCGGCCCGCAAGGTGATGAACATCGAGGGTCTCGGCGATGCGGTGGTGCAGCAACTGCTCGACCGCGGGCTGGTAAAGAGCATTGCGGACCTGTATTGGCTGACTGAGGCCGATCTTGCGCAACTCCAGCATGTTGTCACCACCCGCGACAAGAAGACCGGCGAGGAGAAGACCCGGACCCAGGGCCTGGTGGGTCCGAAAGAGCGCAGGGATCTGCTAGGAGAGATTGAAGCTTCGAAAAAACAGCCTCTCAATCGCCTGCTCTATGGTCTGGGAGTCCGCTTTGTCGGTGAGCGTACGGCACAGCTCTTAGCCGAAGAATTTGGATCGATGGACGCGCTCATGGCTGCCTCTTCCGAAGAACTGGAACGCGTGAACGAGGTGGGCCCACGGGTGGCGCAGGCGATCCGGGAATTCTTCGACGAGGAAAAGAATTGCGCGCTGATTGAAAAGCTGCGCGCCGCCGGACTGACGTTTACGGCGGAGAAGCGCAGGAAGACGTCGCAGCTCGAAGGGCTTACGTTTGTGCTGACCGGAACGCTGCCGAATCTGACGCGCGAAGACGCGAAGGCAAGAATCGAGGCCGCGGGCGGCCGCGTGTCGGGATCGGTCAGCAAGAAGACGGACTACGTGATCGCCGGCGAAGAGGCGGGTTCGAAGCTGGATAAGGCGCAGGAACTGGGCGTAAAGGTGCTCGACGAGGCGGGGCTGGTCGATATGCTGACGGGAGCGCTATAGACCCTGGGTGCGAAGCCTTACGCAACCATTGCAGCGTTTCCTCTGTCAAGCCCGTTAAATGCAAGTAATACGTTTGTCTACCACGCTTGCATTCATCCCTGATGCCCGTTAGCATCCACTTCAGAGACCGGCCTGCAAAGCAGGTGCGGGTGGTCAACGCTGGTTGAACCTACATTCATCGAACAGGGAGCTCGACTCGACAATCGGCTCGGTGCGCAGTGTCCGCCAGTCCGGAATGCCTAAAGAGCCG
>JAFAMZ010000315.1 GCA_019232935.1 Silvibacterium sp. | reverse complement strand
GCAGTTCAACAGATTACCGGTGGCCACCAGCGATGTGACCAAGCAGGAGATCGGGCCGGAACAGAATCCCTGAATTGCTGTGAAAACAATCTGAAGTCGACAGGCGTTAGCAGATCTGGCGAGACGGAATTCTGAGCAGCCGGGCTAGTTTTTCAAGTACTGAAGCGACGTGCCCCATTCCCACGGCACAGTGGTGGGCCGGGCCATACTCGTTCCATCGTTCTACGAATGTGCGCGCGCCGATGGGAAATCGATAGCGGCTGTTGGTGTTTCCGATCTCGAGGATCGGACCTGGCTCGGACGCGCCTTCTGCAGCAAGCAGAGCAAAGCCGTGCTGCTTGTCCTCGATTACAGAGAGCAGAGTGACGGGGCCGTGCTTCACGGACATCTCGACTGACAGGCCGCGGCCTACTTTGCCGTGATAGACCTCGAGCGGCCGGACCTTGGTCTTGCCTTCCGCTATGGCGATGTGTCCGGGACCGTCGTGGCCCATCAGGACTATGTCGTCTGCGAAGTCGATGGCATAGTGCTCGGTGAAGGAACCGCCGGCTCCGAGAGCGTCCATGACTTTCATGGCGATGGCGTTCTTGACTTCGTACTCTCCGACCACGGGGATATGTCGGGCAGTGAGCAGCGAGGCGCCAAGGATGATGGAACTCATTGTGTCTTCGTTTTCAAGAACTCCTGAACCTTTGTAGTAGTACGCGAGAGAGTTGAGTTGATGCCGTTCGACGTAGGCGTCCAGAGCGAGAGAGGTACGGGCGGCGCGGCGAAGCTCGTCATGGCTGCAGTCAGAGCGGATGTCGAACTCTTTGTGAAAGGCAATGACACGCCGGTCTATTTCAGAGTCACTGAGCTGTGAGCGAATTGCGCTCAGTTCGTCGACTTCGAGCATTTCAATGTGGCTGCCAAAGGTGATGGAGACCTGGGTGATGTCCGTAGTCACATCGAGCATGCCGCTGTAGTAGTGGCCCAAGAGGCCGAGGCGGTTTTCGGCCATGACCTTGCGCACCTGCGCTGCAGCGAGCCACTCGTCTATTTCGCGCCAGGTGGGCTCGTCCTCGAGGTATCCGGTGACCTGGTGCAAGGCGATGCCGGCGCGTT
Source organism: Silvibacterium sp. (assembly GCA_019232935.1). Classification (GTDB taxonomy): domain Bacteria; phylum Acidobacteriota; class Terriglobia; order Terriglobales; family Acidobacteriaceae; genus Silvibacterium. The sequence continues at coordinate 5,262 of JAFAMZ010000315.1, read as the reverse complement.
TGAGTACATTCGCGATTTCAGGGACAGGGCAGGCGTTGCAGTATGCCAGCCAATATCCCGTCATTGAGCGCCGATCCGGAAGCTGGTTGAACGCCGCATAGTCGATCGCAGCCGAAGGCTGGAGGTTCAAAACGATCACTGGAACCCCGGCCCGCTGCACGATCGGCAGCACGGTATTCGAAAGCGCGTACGTGGTTACGTACAGAAATAGAACGTCGATATCGGCGCGACGGCATTCGTGGCCGGCTTCACGCGCGCGCTGCGGGGTGTCGATCAGGCCGAGCCGGATTACATCTACCCCAGGGCGCCCGAGTCTGGCCGCGAGTCGTTTGAGATAGCTCTCAAGCTGCTGTTTCAGGGCAGGGAACTGTTCCCAGTAGGCGTCCAGTCCGATGCCGCAGAGTCCAGCCCGGAGGTGAGTCACGCCGTTCATGCTATTGCCAGCTGACCACAGCGACGGCAAAAGGGGCCAGGTTCAGAGTATTGCCGTTCTCCTGTGTGACTCGCGGCGGGTTGTCGCCGCTGTCGCGGTCAACCACAGAGACGGTGTGCGGGGGGGTACTTTCGGGCAGTGTGATCTCGATGCTACGGTTGCGTCGATTCAAAAGCAGCAGCTTCCGGCCAGACGTGGTGGCGAAAGCCTGCCCTTCGGCCTCGCTATAAGGACTGAACTTTGAGTCCACGAGCTTGTCGCCGGGATGGAAATTGTCCTTGATGAGCTTGAGAACCCAATAACGGGCATTCGGCTTTCCGGTGTTCCAGTTCATCATCGACACGCTCGGGAACTGCGATGGATAGCCGACGAGCTGAGACTCACCGATGATGTCGACGCCCATTTTGGATAACTCGATATAGAGATACGCGTACAGCGCGCCAGCAGCGTTCCAGTAGAGCGCAGGGATGCGGTCAGGATGAGCGGCAGAATCGCGGATCTCGAGCTCATCCGTGGGCAGAATGACCCCAAGCTCGTCTGTATCGGTCTTTGTTTCGGGAGAGAGGCGCTTCCGGATCGACTCGACATAGCGCACGTTAGTGATCAAGCGATCGGCCTGGTCGAAGAATGTGTATTGCCAGTCATCGAGATTCTGGTCGAGCGTGGGGCTCGCGTAGAAGTGATACGAGATGTAGTCCAGGGGTATTCCCGGCTTGTGGTGCGAGTGATCGAGGAAGTACTCGAACCACCTCGGATCATTCTGCGGCAGCGCCAGAGCAAGGCCCATGAATTTTGTATTCGGGCTCACCTTCTGGATCGCACTGACGATCGCATCGTACCGCTCGGTGTATTGCTCGGGCGTAGTCTCGTGCTCGAAGTCGACTTCGTTCAGAACCTCCCAGACAGGAAACTTATAGTGATAACCCGACGAATGCTGTTTCCCGTTCTCATCGGTGAAGCCGCCATTCGTGTACCAGCTCACGATGCCCGCAAAGTAGTCGCCGAGCTGTTTACCCGAAGGATCGGCAAGCTGCGTGCCCTGCGTGTAGGTCCAGAACACCTGGTTCGGGTCGTCGGGGTACTTCACGGGTTTGTCCGTCTTGAACATCCAGGCCGGGATCGTGCTGAAGTTCATCACAGTGGAGTGGCCCGCGGTGGCATCAAGGAAATCTTTGGTCATTGGGTCGATTAGGGAGAAGTCCCATGACGTGCCGCTTTGGGTCGGCGGCTCCAACTCGGCGACGGCGAGCTTCGGATAGGGCTCCCAGGGAACATAACGCACGTAATCCGCGCCCAGCTGCTTGAGCGCCTCGAACGATCCATTGTGGATCGGCGAGCCCTGACGAAGCATGGGATTGACTACGACCTGCAATGTTGGAGTGGATTTTGAAACGATTACTGTCTTGTTCCAATCAACCGAGAGGGTATTCGGCTTTTCCGGCGCGGTCTGGGCGGCCGCAGAGATGGCGATGATAAGTGCCGCTGCTCCAGCCAGGCCAACGCGGAGGTTCATGTCTGACCCCTTGTGCGCGGTCTTGTCGTGCGATCTGCCACGCATCCGAATCATACACAGATTTCCTATTGACATGTCGGAACTTCGAAGTCAGGCGAGGTAGAAGACCTCTTCCATCATCGGAAAGCGCTCTCCGAGCCGCAGATCTTCGAGCGGAGCGAAAAATTCCGACATCGCCCTTTGCCAGCGCACGTTTACCGGATCGTTCTCGATCCGCGACCAGGTTGCTTCGAAGTCTTCTACGCGCATGGTGAGCACGAGCAGGTCATCACGGCGAAAGATGGAATACTCCGAAATGCCCGCACGCTTCAGGAGGTCGAGCATTTCGGGCCAGACGCTTTTGTGCGCCTTATCGTATGCGGGTCCGGCGCCATTCTTGAGTCGTAAAAGGAAAGCCACTCGCTGCATGAGGTTCGTCCTTTTTCGGGTGAGTTAATTGGATGGACCGCCGGGAAGTGTCCCGACCAGGGTGACAGGTCCCATGATCCCCGACGGGAGGGGCTGCAGGTTTTGCATGTCCTGCGGTATGAACAGCACGCCATAGCGCGCCCAGAGCAGGCGGTAGTCGGGTTGTGCCTTGCCGGCCATCTGGTTGATAGCGGTGTTCGCCACGAGCAGGCGCAAGGAGTTCTCTCCGGCTTTCACGTATGCGGTGATATCCAGTTGATACGGCGGCTTCCAGATATTTCCCGCGTACTGCCCGTTCACATACACCTGGGCAGCCTCACGTACGGGGCCATCGATGTAGGCGCGCATGTTGTGTTCGCCCGGGGGCGACGGCTTTTCGACTGGCGTTCCGGGGCCGAAGTCCAGGACGATGCTCGCCCCTTGCGCTGAGTGAGTCGCAGGGAGATCGAAGGACTTCTCGTAGCTCGCCAGTCCGGAGTAGTAGAGGAAGCGGGGGTCCTCGGTCCAGGAGTGAAGTTGGGCCATCTCGATGGGCTGCTCGCTGTCCCCGAACCTGACCTTCCAGCTACGGGAAAGGTCGATGCGGGTTGAATGGCGGGAAGTCTTTTCCGGTTGTGGAGGGGCGGCTTTATCAGAGAAGAAGATCAGACGGGATTCGTAAGGGGCAAGCGAGAGGTGCACGTTTGAGGGATCGGGAATGCCGGTGACTTCTCCGGTGAATGCATCCCAGAACTCGGCGTGCTTCGCAATATCGCGGAAGGTGGCAGTAACGGTTTGGGATCGGTTGCCGGTATTGGCGAGGAAGTAGAGGTCGCCTGAGGGAAGCTTGCGATGGATGAATCCGATCTCAGAGTTCGCTGGTGTGACGGTGAAATCTGGTTTCAACGCCGCTGCTAAAGTGCTGCCTACTTGCTCGTCCTTCTGAACAAAACGCGTCGACTTCAGTTCTTCCTGGAACAGGGAATGCGAAATTTGCCGGATCTGCGCACCGTCCCGTTCGACATATTGGAAACCTGGAGTAGTCGCGGGCAGGTGGCGCGAAGCAATGACCACGCCTCCGTTGTTAGCGAACGCCAGAATCCGAGCGTAGGTGGCGGCTGGAATGCGGTCCACCCCAGGCAGCACGATAGCCTTATGGGGAATTCCGATTTTATCGATGGCGTCTGCATCGATGAAGTCGAAGTTAAACCCGGCATCGAGAATCGAGCCGATCAGTTCCTTGCCGAGGAGTTTGCCGATCGACTCGTCGAGCGTCACGTTCGATCCGGTCTCGTCGAAGCCGCCGGCAGAAAGAACGTGATCAGGCTTGCTCAGGCGTGCCCGGAAGGTTGCCCAGGCGTCGTCGTCGGGTAGCAGGACGGCTACGTCATTCGCGGGCTCTCCCTGGCGCAAGGCGAAGCTGGTTCTTTCGAGATACAGCGCCAGTTCGGGCATGACGGCGAACCAAGGATTGTGGGCATTGAGCGCGGCCGCAGCATACATGCGCCACCCCGGCTCGCTCTCGTCCTCGGGAGAGTACGGCCAGCCATGCCCGACAAGCTGGTTGATGCCCTGAAGGAAGTGCAGGTCCGCCTCGGCCTTCAGATCGAGAGGTGTGGCGCGGAAGGCGGGCGAGTGCAGCCAGGTCCAGGTTTCCGAGGAGATGACGGGACGATGGAAGAGATGGCCTGCGGAAGCAGCCCAGCGTGTATCGGAGAACTCGCGCCACATCAGAAACGTCGCTTTGCCCTCGCCTTCAGGAAGGTCCTCGTATTGATTGCTGGCGAGGCTGACCGGAGGATATCCGTAAGTTTGAGAGCGCAGCAGAGTGTGGTGCCGCTGCGCCCAGGCGTGCATGGGTTGAAGGAAATTTTCGTTCGCCAGTTCCGTTAATGTCCGGCCCCAGTCGTGGCGAATCGCAGCAGTTTCCGGGCCGATATCGCCGACCAGGGCGGGCAAATACGGCGTGAGATCGTAGCCGCGCCGCCGCCGAAATTCGTCGAGCAGGTTCGGCGTCCAGTCCGAGCCGTAATCTTCAAGGCTGTCGCTGAAAACAGCGTAAGGAGGCTCATCTCCGAAGGCTTCGAGCAGGCGATCTCCCACGGCGCGCAGATGCGTTTCGATGGCACGGGAGTCATAGTGGTCGAGGACGAATCCCGCGGATCCCACCGCGGCGCGTTTGACCGTCATACCGGTGCGGCTGGAAATGAAAAAGATTGCGGAGCGAGGTTGCGAAGAGGATTTGACGATCAGCCTGCCGTCATGGGTGCTAGTGGCCTCGACGGCATGAGACAGGTCCAGGTCCGGACCGCCGCCCGAAGTGAGAAAGGCCGCGATGAAGCGCTCTCCGGTTGCGATATTGGGCATCGCGGCTGAGGACGAGTTCAGCGGTATCGTCACAATCTCGGTGCGGAGTTCTCCGGCCGCTTCGGTGACGGGAATGTGGGGACCACCGAAGGGCCAGCCACTGCCCAACGTAATGTCCACGCGGAGGCCGAGCTTCCTGGCTTCCTCCACGGCAAAACGCAGCGCCTCGATATGTTCGTCCGAGAGAAATGGGGCGTTGTGGAAGCCGGTCTGCGGATCGTCGAGGGCCAGAGGGTAGAGGGTGGCGATCTCGACGCCTCCGATTCCGGCGGCTTTCATCTGTTCGAGTTCGCGCTGAAGCTCAGGCTTCGTAACTGCGGGCCCGAACCACCACCAGCGCATCATGATACGGCTATCGTCCGGCGGGTGCCTGAAAGCGTCGTGCAATGCACCGAGCGATTCCCGGTTCTGTGCCTGGCAGGTCAGGCTCACAAGCACTGCCAGGATGGCGGCCAGTATGGGGCGGGCGAGGCAGGGAGCCCTGCCCAATTCTGCCGCCCGGGTGGCGAATTTTAGGGTTGGCAAGAGCACGCCTGGAAGGATATAAGAGATTCTTCTAGTC
>JAFAMZ010000260.1 GCA_019232935.1 Silvibacterium sp. | reverse complement strand
GCCGAGCGCTGCTTGCCCGTCTCCGCAAGGCTTCGCAGCGACACATTCGGGTCGGCCACCACCAGCCGCAGCATCCCGTGCAGCTCGCCGTTTTGCAGACTCACTCCCGCTTTGCGCAGGGCCTCATAATCGGAGAACATCCGCTCCACGCGGGCAATGCTCTCTCCCGAGCCCTCCACCACAACGGCGTCCGATCTCAAATCGATGCGCACATGGAGCATGTCTTCCATGAGCCTGAGGTTTTCGTCGCGGGTCCCAAACAGAGACTCCAGATTCGGCGTGATGTCGAGCTCTCTCTTAGTCAAGCTGTGAAACTACCTCCCATGGCCGCCCGCTGACCGGTACGGCTTCGTTGATGGTCTGGATTGTTCGACGGAGCGCAGGGCCGGGCATTTGTCCAGGCGTCGGAGTGGATACCCGACTCGCCGTAACACCCGTCTTTGGAATGGACACCAAATATCAGCCCGAGAGCGCCTCAAACGTGTTCGATGCGCACAGAGTAGCGCCGGTATATTCGGGCGTCAATGCCCGTTTCATGAAATATTCGTTCAATCTGTATCAAATCCGGAAACCTGCACGCGCGAAGTCACTGGGTTTGACGGTCCTGGTCAAGAACCGCCAGCCCAGTTCGCTCAAGACATTGCATCGCCCCCCGTCGTTTCACATCCAATGCATAACCCACCCATCCTGGGTTGAAAGGGAGGACCCCATGGCCGCCCACCCCGTAACGTTTGAGCCCCCCGGCGCCCGGCCCCCGCGCATGCACACCTCCTGTGAATTTGTTCAGATCCTGATGAAGCTGCAGCGTGCGACTTATCTGATCGCATCCACTCTCGACCTCGAAGACCTGCTCGATCGCGTCGTAAATGACATCGCTACCTCGATTGGCAATGTTGAGGTTGCGGTGTGGCTCCGCGACGGCAATTCAGACGAAATGATCCTCCACGGCGTGCGTGGCTGCACGATTTACAAAAAGGGTTCGCGGCTGCAGATCGGCCGCCAGGGCATGGTCGGCTACGTGGCTTCCACCGGCAGGACGCGCTATGCCCCTGACGTCCAGCGGGACCCTTACTATATCGCCTGCGAGCTGGAGACTCGCTCCGAAGTCTGCATTCCCCTCAAGGCAGGCGGGACGGTCATCGGAGTGCTTTCCATCGACGACCACCAGATCGACGCCTTCTCCGAGGAGCAACTCCATGTCCTTGAGGCGCTCGCCGGACACATCGCAATCGCCGTCGAGAACGCCCGCCTCTTCCGCAACGAGCGCTATGAGCGCGAGCGAATGGAACGCGAGTGGGCCGAAGCTCGTGCCCTGCAGCGGGCGATTTTCCTCAAGCCGATCCCGCTCGTCCCCGGCTTCGCCTTTGAAACAGCATGGCATCCCGCGGGAGCCGTCGCGGGCGACTGGTTCGACTTCATCGATCTGGGCCGGCAGCGCTATGGCATCGCACTGGCTGACGTCTCCGGTAAAGGCCTGTCCGCCGCCCTGCTCATGTCCTCCACCCGCGCCCTCCTGCGCTCCATCGCGCCCCTTTACTCCTCCCCCGCTGAGACGCTGCAACACCTCAATCGGGCGCTCACCGAAGACTTCCCCGCCGGCAAGTTTGTCACCATGCTTTACGGAGTCCTCGACGCCGGCTCTCGCCAGCTCACGCTGGCCAGCGCAGGACACCCCCGTCCCCTGCTCATCAACCACCACTGCTCCTTCCTCGAATTAGACACGGGCATGCCGCTTGGCCTCGGAGCGTCCTCCTATCCACAGAGCACCGTCACGCTCGCCCCGAGCACGAAGTTGCTCCTCTACACCGACGGCATCACAGAGGCCATGAATCACAACGAGGAAGAATATGGGCCGGCCCGGCTGCTCGAGCACTTTCTTGATCCCGAAGCCTGCGTCGACGGGTTGATCGATGAAGTTCAGCGCTTCGGCGCAGGATCGGACCGCGCCGATGACGCAACCGCCGTGCTGATCCGCAGCCGCTAATACTAGCGGTCCTCTCACCGCGCCGGTGCCCGTTTGTGGATAATTGCGGCACGCAGTATAAAATCCCGAGGTCCACCTCACGCCGCTAGCGTACGAAGGGAATATACGCGCGCACCCGCGAACGGTAAGCCGTAAAAGATTGCCCGAAGTGCTCGGCAAGCAGCCGGTCTTCTGTCCGCGTGCGAATCTCCGTCCCGATAAGGAACACCACGACCGCTGCGACAAACATCGGCCACCACGTCCAGCAGAATCCCGTCGTCAGCAGCATCCCCAGCATCGAGGCATAGATCGGATGCCGGACCCACCTGTACGGCCCCGTCTGCACAAGCTCATGACCCTCGCTCACCGCCGCTTGGTACCTCCACTGCTTGCCCAGATGCCGGGTCGCCGCCCATGCCAGCGCAACCGAAGGCGGCCCGAGAACCATCGACGCGATCAGTGACGCCGCCGACTTCTCATATCCCACGGGCCGCACATAGGCCCATGTCAGCGCAAAGCTCAGCATCACCAGCCCGATGCCCCACTTCGAGGTCGGAGCCCGCGCCACTTCCTTCTGCTCGGCGGCTTGCCTGCGCGGCTTCACAAACGCCAGCACCCACGCCAGCCAGCAGGCGAAGAGCTCGCAAAGAGCAATGATCTTCAGCATGCGCCGGATTATAGACGGCGACCACCCGGAACGCTTGCCTCATCCCCCGCAATCCCGTAAACTTAACTATTGCCGGGGATGTAGCATTGCCGGCATCCCAACTTCCAGAAAAGAGTTCAGAACCACCATGGCAAACCATGTCTCCGCGCTCAAGCGCGTCCGTCAGACCGAGCGCCGCACCACCGTCAATCGCTCGAACAAGAGCCGCGTCCGCGGCAGCCTCCGCGCCCTGCGCGAGGCCATCCAGAAGGGCGACCTCAAGGCCGCCACGGAACAGTACGAGGCGACCGCCTCCGCCCTCGACAAGAGCGTGCAGAAGGGTGTCCTCCACGCCAACACCGCCTCCCGCTACAAGAGCCGCCTGAACGCCCGCGTCAAGGCCCTGGCCAGCAAGAAGTCCGTCTAAGTTCATCTTCAGAAATACGAAGGCCGGGATCCGTCCCGGCCTTTTTGCGTTATGCGTTCTAAAACCGCCCGCAGCCTACCTGGCCGATGTTCCCATCGCCGCCCTTAGCCGCTCCTCCGCCTCGCTGCTCCAATACCCGCAATCCAACTGAAAGAACACCGAGGTATACGGAATCGTAAGCGGCGTTTTGATGATCAGCACCTTGAAGCTCTTCCCCGCCTCATCGAGCTTCTGCAGAATCTGCTCGTGGGGCAGCGTCTTGCGATCGCCCTGCGATGAAAGCAGTTTCGCTAGCGCCTCGCGATAGGCGCCGACTCCCTTCGCATCCTGCTCCGGAACGAAACTCAGCTCGGAATCCGTGTAGACGATCGCCCTCACATGCTTTGCTTTTCTGAGATCGTCGAGAACCTGACCGACCACCGCTAGCTGGTCCGCGTCCACCACCATCGTCTCGATCCCCGGCGATGTCTGCAGCGGATAGGCCGAGTCGGCCACCACGATCCAGTTGCGGTGCCCGAACCTTGTCATGTCCTCTGACAGCTTCGTCTTCCAGTCCTGGCCGGACGACGTTCCTGGGCACAAAAGCGCGAAAATCAGAATCAGAACCGCCCGCATTCTCATAACACCTGATACTTTACTCGGCCCCGACGACCGCAACTGCTGGCCGCAGCCCGGCCTCCCATCCACAAGTGACGCTAAAAACGCGAACCGGATAGAATCGGCAGGGAAACCGCCGAAAGAATGACCATCCGACTCTTCAATACCCTCTCCGGACGCGTCGAAGAACTTTCCCCCGCCGACGGCCGGACGATCCGCATGTACGCCTGCGGACCCACGGTTTACGACTACGGCCACATCGGGAACTTCCGCACGTTTCTTCAAGTGGACGTCCTCCGCCGCTTCCTCCGCCTCGAGGGACTCGAAACCCGCCACGTCATGAACATCACCGATGTCGACGACAAGATCATCCGCAACGCCGCCGGGGCCGGCGTCCCCATCGGCGAGTACACGCCCCGTTATGAGCAGGCCTTCTTCGAAGACCTCGACGCCCTCGAGGTCGAGAAGCCCGAGATCGTTGCCCGCGCCACCGAGCACATCCCTTCGATGGTCGCCCTCATCGAGCGCCTCGCCGCTCAGGACTCCGCCTACCGGACAGAAGACGGCTCCTGGTACTTCCGCATCGCGTCGTTCCCTGCTTACGGGAAGCTCTCGAAGAAAGACTTCTCCGGCATCGCCGACGGCGCGCGCGTCGACGTCGACGAGTACGACAAGGACTCGGCCCGCGATTTCGCTCTCTGGAAATCCCCGAAAGACGGCGAATATCACTGGCAGACCGAGCTCGGCCCTGGCCGGCCAGGATGGCACATAGAGTGCTCCGCCATGGCCACCGAATACCTCGGAGATGACTTCGACCTCCACGCCGGTGGAGAAGACCTGATGTTCCCCCACCACGAAAACGAAATCGCCCAGTCCGAGTCGGCCTCGCATACCACCTTCGCGCGCCACTGGTTTCACGTCCGCTTCCTGCTCGTCGAAGGCCGCAAGATGTCGAAGTCCGAGGGCAACTTCTATACCCTCCGCGACCTGCTCCTCAAGGGCTACAAGGCCTCCGCGATCCGCATGCTGCTCATCTCCGTGCCTTACCGCCAGCAGCTCAACTTCACTTTTGAGGGGCTCGCCGCGGAAACCGGAGCCATCGATCGCCTTCGCACCTTCCACCAGCGCGTCCGCACCGCGCCGACTGTCTCAGCCCTGAACGCCGAGCTCGCCTCCGAGACCGCCCGTGCAGGCGAGGTCTTCTGCGAGGCCCTCGCCAACGACCTCAACACAGCCGAGGCCCGCGCTGCCGTCTTCGACCTCGTACGAGCCGGCAACGCCGCCATGGATGCTGGAACCCTCGGCGCCGAAAACGTCCCGCAAATTCTCGAAGTCCTGAGCCGCTTCGACCGCGTCTTCGCCGTCCTCGAAGACCACGACGTCGAGTGGACGCGCTTCGCCCTCGACTGGGCAGAGCGCGAAGGCCGCCTCGATCAGGTTGCTCCTGAGCTCCTCGCCCAGCGCGACCTCAGCGACGAGAAAATCCAGGCTCTGCTCGACAAGCGCACCCAGGCCAAGCGCACCCGAAATTTCGCCCTTGCCGACCAGATCCGCAACGAACTCGCCGAAAAAGGCATCGTGATCGAGGATTGGAAGGATGGCGTGCGGTGGAAGCGCAAGTAATACCTGTGCCGGAGTCCGCTCATTAATCTCGTCCTTCTCCCGGGAATGCATGGCAGCAGCGAACTCTTTGATGACTTTGTTTCAGCGCTGCCCACGTCGTTTGAGACCCGCATGTTCAGCTACCCGAACGATGTCCTTCGCTCAAACTCCGAGCTTCTCGCTCTGATCCGGTCCTTCGTTCCCCCATCGGAGCCCTTTATCCTTCTCGCCGAATCATTCTCGACACCACTTTCGATCCAGTTCGCTGCGACCAATCCGCCAAATCTGAAAGGTCTCATTCTGTGTGCCGGCTTCGCAAATTCACCCGTGCGTGGAGTCTTGCGGATCCTCGGCCGTTTTCTGGCTCCAATCCTTCCCCTTGTACCCGCAGGGATCGCCGGAGCCATAATGGTTCCCGGTTCGCACGCTCCGGACTCAATCGTTGCCCGTCTTCGCAGCGCCATTAATTCTGTCCAGCCCGCCGTTCTTGTTGATCGCGTCCGCGCTGTTCTCTTCTGCGATGTTCTTGACGACCTGCGCCGCATCGGGGTTCCGGTCCTCTGCATGCAGGCTGCTTACGACGGCCTTGTGAATCCGGCATGTTTGGACGAAATGCGCCGAGTAAAGCCCGAAATTGAAGTTGTGACTCTCAACGGCGCACACATTCTGCTTCAGCTTATGCCGCGGCAGTCAGCCAACGTCGTCGCGGAGTTCGAGCGCAGATTACCTGAAGGCCGATCCCCTTGAAGGAGACCGGCCAATCCTGGACCGCTCCGGACGGAACCTGCTTCGGAAAACCCGATCGCTCCGGCGCAGGCCAGCCCCGTGCCTGCGCGATACAGATCATATGCAGGATCGGTAGAAGCGGCACAGCGAACGTGGGAATCAGGCTCATGGAAGCGCGGCCATCGGAGCCGTCGAGGTCCCCTGCGGCTGGATCAACCCTGCCGACGGGCCCAATGTCACAGCCAGCACTAGATCCAGCATCCCAAGTGCCTGTCATACCCATAGAGGCTCCCCGGGTGGCCAGGTTTGGCGAGCCACATGGCCGCGAACGGTGCCGTCGCACCGAATGTGTCAACGGTGCCCCTTACGGTTAGGGTACATTCGTGGATTGGGAGCCAAGGTGGCTGACGAGATAAGAGTGCGGGGCGATCTGGCGGTAGTGATTCTGTGCGGGGGCAAGGGATCGAGGATTTATCCCTTTTCGGAGTACTTTCCGAAGCCGATGATGCCGATTCGGGGGCGGCCGATCCTGGTGCATCTGATGCAGATTTATGCGCGGCAGGGGGTGCGGAGGTTCGTGCTGGCGGCGGGGCATCGGAAGGAGATGCTGTTCGATTATTTCGAGGGGCGGTTTCCGGATTGGGAGATTGAGATTCTGGACACGGGCGCGGAGGCCGATACAGGGGACCGCATTCTGGCGTGCATGGAGCATGTGGGCGAGCAGTTTTTTGCGACGTATGGTGACGGGCTGGGCAATGTCGATCTGGGCGGGCTGCTCGCCTTTCACAACCAGAGCGGCGGGCTGGCGACGGTGACGGCGGTGCCTCTGAGATCGCAGTATGGCACGCTGCATTTTGACGAGGCGGGCAAGGTCGACAGGTTCACCGAGAAGCCCGTGATCCGGGATTCATGGATCAATGCGGGTTTTTTCGTGTTCGAGAGGAAGGCGGCGGAGCACTGGGAGGGGCACAGTCTCGAGTCCGAGGTCCTGCCGGGGCTGGGCGCGCGGGGCGAGCTTTACACCTATCTGCACCACGGCTTCTGGAAGTCGATGGACACAAGCAAGGATCAGCAGGAGATGGAAAGGCTGGCGGAGAGTGGCGAGGCTCCGTGGGCTGAGTTGGGGTCCGGAGCTTAGCTTTCGGCTTTAGCGATCGCGGGGATGATGCGCGTGAGCAGGCGGGCGAGAGTGGCTTCCACGCGCTTGCCGGTTTCGAGGACTTCGGTGTGGCTGAGCGGTTCCGTCTGAATGCCGGCGGCCATGTTTGTGACGCATGAGATGCCGAGGACTTCAATCCCCATGTGGCGGGCGACGATGGTCTCCTGCACGGTGGACATGCCGACGAGGTCGGCGCCGAGGATGCGGAAGGCGCGGATTTCGGCGGGGGTTTCGAAGCTGGGGCCGAGCAGGCCCATGTAGACCCCTTCGTCGAGCACGTAACCCTCTTCGAGAGCGGCGGCCCGGGCGAGGCGGCGCACGGCGGGCGAGTAGGCCTCAGACATATCGAAGAAGCGCAGGCCGAAGCGGTCGTCGTTGGGTCCCAGGACAGGGTTACGGCCGGTGAGGTTGATGTGGTCGGAGATGAGGACGAGCTGTCCCTGCTCGAAGGTCTCGCGGATGCCGCCGGCGGCATTGGTGAGGATGAGGGTGCGTATGCCGAAGCGGCCGAGGGCGCGTATGGGGAAGGTGACTTCTTCGGAGGTGTATCCCTCGTAAGCGTGGATGCGGCCCTGCATGACGGCGATGGGGACGCCAACCGTTTCGCCATAGCCGACAGTGCCGATGACGAGACGGCCGCTGTGTCCGATGGCGGTTGGCTGGACGAAGTGGGGGATTTCGGTGAAGGGGATCGCAATGGCGTTGTCGAGCTCGGAGGCGAATCCTCCAAGGCCGGAACCCAGGACGACGGCGATAGTCGGCTGGAGCGGGGTGCGGCTGGCGATGAATGCTGCGGCTTCGCAGGCGCGTTCGTAGAGGGACGCTTCGATCTGGATCGGGTTGGGCATAGTTCTTATCTGATCAGGATGCTGACGATGGAGGCGGACATGAGATTCGCCATGGTTCCGGCGAACATGGCGCGGAGGCCAAGGCGGGCGAGGTCGTTGCGGCGGTTCGGGGCGAGCGCTCCGATGCCGCCGATCTGAATGCCGATGGAGCTGAGGTTGGCGAATCCGCAGAGGGCGAAGGTGGCAATGGTGAAGGAGCGGGCGGCGAGGGCAGCTTTTTGCCCGCCTAGCTGCGCGTAGGCGACGACTTCATTGATGACCATACGCGTGCCGAGGAGGTCACCCACGATGCGGGCATCTCTCCAGGGAATTCCGATGAGCCAGGCGATGGGGGAGAAGAAAAAGCCCAGGATGGCGTCGAGGCTGGAGGGGAACCAGGGGAAGTGTTCCTTGAGGAACCAGTTGTGCATGCCGCCGAGGAGGCCGTTGAGCAGGGCGATGAGGGCAAGGAAGGAGATGAGCATGATGGCCACATTGAAGGCGAGGCGTCCGCCGTCGATGGTGCCGCGGGCAATGGCTCCGAGTAGGTTTTCCTCCTTGTGCTCCATTTCTTTAGGCATGTGGACGACGCCTTCGGTCGCGGGGACTTCGGTTTCGGGCACCAGCATTTTAGAGATGAGGATGGTGCCGGGGGCGGTCATGATAACGGCCGCGAGCAGGTGCTGGGCTTCGATTCCGTAAAGGATGTAGGCGGCCATGATGCCGCCGGAGACGTGGGCCATGCCGCTGGTCATGATGGTCATGAGCTCGGAGCGGGTAGCGCCGGGCAGGAAGGGGCGGATGGTCAGCGGGGCCTCCGTCTGTCCCATGAATATGCTGGCGGCGACGTTGAGGCTTTCGGCGCCGGAGACTTTCATGGTCCAGAGCATGAGGCGCGCGAAGAGGCGGATGACAAGCTGCATGACTCCGATGTGATAGAGCACAGCGAAGAGCGCCGAGATGAAGATAATGGTGGGCAGCACCTGGAAGGCGAAGATCATGCCGTAGGAGGAATGCTGTTTGCCGAGGTCGCCGAAGACCATCTGCGATCCGGCGAAGGAGTAGTTGAGCATGTGAGTGATGGCCGCGCCTGCGCCGGCGAGGAGGCGCTGCCCTACGGTCCACTCAAGGACCATGAAGGCGAAGACGATCTGGAGACCGAGACCCCAGATGACGGTGCGCCAGCGGATGGCCCGCCGGTTCGTCGAGAAACACCATGCCAGCAGGAGCATGGTGAAGAGGCCAAGCACCCCCGTAAATCGTGCCAATCTATCTCCTTTGTGGGCTTCGTCGTGAAACTATCCTAACGGCCGCGCGGCTGGTTCGAGGTACTGATCTTTGTTCTCCGCCGTGATGATCTGGCTGATGAGCGGAGGGACTGGAGCCGGTTCATCGGCAATTTCGACTGCCTCAGTCAGGAGCCGCTCGGGCTCGGCGAAGAGCCGTTCATCGTCGGCAAAAAGTGTGAACAGAGGCTGTCCGGCGCGGACATGCGTGCCCAGTTTGGCTCGCATTTCAAGGCCGGCGTGGGGATTTACGGGCTCACCGGCGCGCTCCCGGCCTGCTCCGAGGCGTTGCACGGCCCAGCCGATCTTTGTGCAATCCATGCGGGCGAGATAGCCGCTGTGTGAAGCGCAGAACTCGCGGCGGAACTTGGGACGGTGGAATTTTTCAGGATTGTCGAAGACGCGGGTGTCGCCTCCCTGGGCTTCGACCATGCGGAGAAAGATGTCGAGTGCTTTGCCGTCGATGAGATTGGTTTCGGCGATGTCGCGGCCCTCAGCGGGTGTGCTCGCTTTTCCGCCGAGGTAGATCATCCATCCGGCAAGGATCAGCGAGAGCTGGCGGAGGTCTTCATCCATAGGGTGCCAGCGGTTGGCGAGCAGGTCGACGGCCTCCCAGATTTCGAGCCAGTTGCCGGCAAAGCGGCCGAGGGGCTGGTCCATCGAGGTGAGCAGCGCGACGGTGCGGGTGCCGGAGCGCTCGCCGATGTCGACCATGATGGAGGCGAGCAGGCGGGATGCGGCGGGATCGGTGAGGAAGGCGCCGGAGCCGGTTTTGATGTCAAGGACGAGGCCATCGAGTCCTTCGGCAAGCTTTTTGCTCATGATGGACGCGCTGATGAGCCATGGGCTTTCGACCGACCCGGTGCGGTCGCGGAGGTCGTAGAGGACGTGGTCGGCTGGGACGAGCTCTTTCGTTTGGCCGATCATGGTGGCTCCGCAGAGATCCAGGACGCGGCGGGCTTCGGCGAGCGAGAGCTGGGTGTTGTAGCCGGGGATGGTTTCGAGCTTGTCGAGGGTTCCGCCGGTGTGTCCGAGAGCGCGGCCGCTGATCATGGGCACGGCGAGTCCAGCAGATGCAGCGAGGGGCGCGAGCAGAAAGGAGGTGCTGTCGCCGACGCCGCCGGTGGAGTGTTTGTCTACTGTGGGGCGGCAGAGGCCAGTGTGGTCGAAGACCTCTCCGGAGTAGCGCATGGCGGTGGTGAGGGCGTGGACTTCGTTCAGGGTGAGTCCATGCTGGAAGGCGGCCATGAGCCAGGCGGAAAGCTGTTCAGGCGGGATGGATTGTTTTGCGGCGCCGTTGGCGAGAAAGCGGAGCTCTTCGGGTGTGTGCTCGAGGCCGGAGCGCTTTTTAAGGATGAGGTCGACTGGGTGGAAGGGATGGTCGTTCATTGGGGTTCGAGATGGAAGGCGAAGGGGAAGATTTCGGCAAAGGGGCGTTGTACGAGACCGTCTGCTCCGAGAAAGGAGATGAGGGCATCGGGAGCAACAAATTCGGAGAGGACTTGGCGGCAGGCTCCGCAGGGCGGGCTGGGGCTGTTATTCACATTTGTAACCGCGATGGCGACGATCTTGCGGCCGCTGCCGCGCTGGGCGATGGCGCTGAATAGAGCGGTGCGCTCGGCGCAGATGGTCAGGCCGTAAGACATGTTTTCGACGTTGCAGCCGGTGGCGATGAATCCGTCCTCGAAGAGGAGGGCCGCGCCGACGCGGAAGCGTGAGTAGGGCGCGTAGGCGTTTTCGGCGGCTTTACGGGCGGCGGACTGGAGTTTTTCGACGATATTTCCGGCGAGGAGAGGAGAATCTTGCATGTGTCTAGAGGTTAAGGGATGAGGGCGCGTGGGGTAAACCTTATCCTGCCCATTCCTCAAGTTCCTCTCCCCTTCTCCCGATAAACGCTGGGTGGACGATCTGATACGCGAGTTCCTGATCGAAAGCCAGGACGGGCTCGATCGGATGGAACAGTGTCTGACGGAGCTTGAAGACCGTGCCCAGGACGCCGAACTGCTGGCGGAGATTTTTCGTTCTGTTCACACGATCAAGGGAACGACCGGATTTCTTGGATTCTCCCGGCTGGAGAAGTTGTCGCATGCAGGTGAAAACCTGCTGGGGCTGTTAAGGGACGGCAAGGTACAGGCGAGCGGCGAGATGATTACGGCGCTGCTCGAGCTACTGGATGGGCTGCGGGCGATTCTGCAATCGATTGAGGTAACGGAATCAGAAGGTAATGCCGGCGAAGACGCTGAGATGATTGCGCGGCTGCAGGCAATGGCGGAGAGGTCGCTGGCGATGGCAGCTTCCGAGATTCCGCAGAAAAAGCGCCAGCGGAAGCGGCAGGTTAAGAAGCGAGAGGCGGCTGCTGAGAGCCGGGAACGGGGGCTGCCGGAGGCAAAGCCGGCTGCGGCGAAGCAGAAGCTGGCTAGCTTCGCCGAGGAGCCGCGGATCGTGCATTCCGGCGCCGCGGAGTCGACGCTGCGGGTGGACATCGGCCTGCTGAACCGCATAATGAACCTGGTGGGCGAGCTGGTGCTGACCCGCAACCAGATCCTGCAGGCGCACAGCGCCGAAGGCGGGTTTGCGCCGCTTGCGCGCCGTCTGGACATGGTCACGGCCGATCTGCGCGAGGCGGTGATGAAGGCGCGCATGCAGCCGGTGAGCCACGTGTTCTCGAAGTTTCCACGGCTGGTGCGCGATCTTTCGCAGCAGCTGAGCAAGCCGGTGCGGCTGGAGCTCGATGGCCAGGAGACGGAGCTCGACAAAAGCCTTCTGGAGGCGATCAAAGATCCGCTGACGCACTCGGTGCGCAATGCCATCGACCACGGGATTGAGGCTGCGGAGGTACGGCAGGCGGCGGGAAAGGATCCTGAAGGGCTGCTTCGACTGAGCGCGCGGCAGCAGGGCAGCTACGTAATTGTGGAGGTGACCGACGATGGAGGTGGGATCCGGGTCGAGCGCATTCGCGACAAGGCGATTGAGCGTGGATTGATTACTCCGCAGAAGGCAGCGCAATTATCCGACCGCGAGCTGCTGCAGTTGATCTTTCTGCCCGGGTTTTCGACGGCGGACAAGGTGACAAATGTGTCCGGCCGCGGCGTGGGGATGGATGTGGTGCGGACCAATGTAGAGCGGATCGGCGGGAAGGTGGAACTCGACAGCCGGCCCGGCCGGGGGACGACGCTGCGGCTGAGCATTCCGCTGACGCTGGCGATTATTCCGGCGCTGATTGTGCGCAGCCGGGGCCAGAGTTTCGCTTTGCCGCAGGGCGCGCTGTTTGAATTGGTTCACCTCACGTCGGAGCAGGCGCGGGAGCAGGTGG
Source organism: Silvibacterium sp. (assembly GCA_019232935.1). Classification (GTDB taxonomy): domain Bacteria; phylum Acidobacteriota; class Terriglobia; order Terriglobales; family Acidobacteriaceae; genus Silvibacterium. The sequence goes on along the minus strand of JAFAMZ010000260.1, from coordinate 10,160 downwards.
AGTGGATCGAGAACGCTCCGCTGTACCGGTTGCGCGGGCGGCTGTTGCCGCTCGTGTTTCTCGACCGGCTGCTTGCAGGACAAGACGCCGGGAACAGGGACGCCTGCTACATTGCCGTGCTGTATGCCGACGGACGCCGCTACGGCCTGGTAGTTGACGGCCTGGCCGATCCGGAGGAGATCGTTGTCAAGCCGCTCTCTTCGGTGTTGAAACGCATCGGGCTGTTTTCCGGCGCGACGGTGATGGGCAACGGCGAGATGGCACTGATTCTCGATCCGGGAGCCATTGCGGCTCGGGGGGGGATTGGGCTGAACGCGGAGGAGCAGGAAGAGGCGCACGCCGAGCGGATTTCGAGCAGCAGCGGATCGGAGTTTCTGCTGGTCGAGGCCGGAGACGAAGAGGCGGCGCTGCCGCTTGAGGATGTTCTGCGCATCGAGCGCCTTCCGCGGGCACGGGTGGAGCGCATCGGCCACAGTCCGGTACTGCAATTTGGCGGTTCACTGCTGCCGCTCGAAGACCGGGCGGGGATACTGGCCGATGGGGAAGGCGCGGAAGCGGAGATCACTGTTGTGGTTTGGCGGCATGGCTCCCGACATGTAGGCGTGACGGTGCGGCAGGTGCTCGATGTGGCAAAAGGCTCGCCGCTGAGGTATGCGGGAAGGGGCGACTTCGCTCCCGGGGTGACCCTGCTCAAGGCGCGGATTACGGGCGTGATCGAGGTGGAGCGGGTTCCGGAGCTGATCGAGGCCGTGGAGATTGCGCAATGAGCGCGGCGCGCCCGGCGGAGCTGTCATTCACCCCTGCCGAAGGGGGTATCGAAATGTGTTCGGTGCGGGTGGGCGAGACACTCTTCGGCGTGCCGATCATGCGGATCCTGGAAATTCTGGACGCGCCGGTCACCCGGCCTGTGCCGCTGGCTCCGGCGTATATCGGCGGGCTGGTGCATTATCGCGGCGAGATTCTCACCGCTGTATCTTTGCGGACTCTGCTGGGGATGGCGGCACATGCCGAGCCTCAAGACCTGCTGGTATTCGAGGGAAAAGATGGATACTTCGGGTTGCTCGTCGATGCGGTGGGCGAGGTGCGTACGGTTTCACCTCAGGAGTTTGAGCCAAATCCTTCGACGCTCGAGGACAGCCGCAAGGCGCTTTTTGCGGGCGCCTACAAGCTTGCAGACAGACTTCTGGTGATGCTGGATCCGGCGAGGTTCGATCCGGTGCAGCTAGCCCAGGGGCAGCTATCCCGATAAGTGGGGGGACGGGCCGTGTGGATCGACTGACTTCCAGGATGGCGATGAGCGGGAGTGCGGCGTGCGTGGCCGGGACGGGGCGGGCGAGTCCTATTCGCGTGTTGGTGGCGGAGGATTCTGCGGTCATGCGGAGTTTGTTGCGCACGGCGCTTGGGACGTCTCCGCAGATCGAGGTCGTTGGGATGGCGCAGGACGGCCGGGACGCATTGCAGGCAGCCGGGGCCACGGATCCGGACCTGGTGCTGCTGGACCTCGAGATGCCGCGATTGAACGGCCTTGAGGTGCTGGCCGAGATGAGGGCGCGCCGCATGAGAGCGAAGGTGATTGTATGCAGCACGCTGACTCGGCGGGGGGCGGGGATCACACTGGAGGCCCTGGCGGGTGGGGCGGCCGATTATGTTCCGAAGCCGGTGGCGAGCAACTTAAGCGAGGGCGTGAACGAGCTGGTCCGGGAGCTGGTGCCCAAGGTGCTGGCGTTGTTTCCGAGGGAGGGCTCGTACTGTCCGGTTCAGTTTCCGCAGCATCTGCCTGCTGCGCCGGTAGGGGCGCAGGCCGGGGGTGCCGGATCGGCAAGTGTGCTGGTGATTGGGGTTTCGACCGGAGGCCCGGCGGCGCTGGGGCAAATTCTTCCGGAATTACCGGCGGAGTTTCCGGTTCCAATTCTGATTGCGCAGCACATGCCGCGGCTGTTTACCGGGGTGCTGGCAGAACGGCTCGATGGAGCATGCCGGGTGCGGGTTCGCGAAGCGCAGCCGGCGGCGCGGCTGGAGGGTGGAGTGGTATATATCGGCCGTGGCGATTGGCATATGGAGATCGCGGGAGTATCGGGTGAGTGCGCGGTCAGGCTTCATCAGGGCGTTGCGGACGAGCATTGCCGGCCTTCGGTGGATCTGCTGTTTCGCTCTGCCGCCTCGGCTTATGGCGCCGGGGTGCTGGCCCTGATTCTGACAGGGATGGGCTCGGACGGGCTGGACGGGTGCCGGGCCGTACGCGCCGCCGGGGGCAAGATCCTGGCGCAGAACCGCGATACGAGTGCGGTATGGGGTATGCCGGGAGTGGTGGCGAGAGCGGGGCTGGCCGATCAGGTGCTTCCGCTAGAGTCGATTGCCGCGGAGGTAACGCGGCTTGTGATGAACGTGGGCAGAGGAGAGATTGCCCGTTAACTGGTCTGAGGAGCTGCCCTTCGATGCCGGGCTCAGACGCGGATTTCGCGTATTTGCGTGAAGTTGTCCTTGAGGAGTCAGGAAACGTTCTCGATTCTTCACGAGATTATCTTTTTGAATCGCGGCTGCAGGGTCTTCTGCACGAGACGGGGCTGAAGACAATTCCCAGGCTAGTTGCCGCTCTACGGGAGCAGAAGCAGGCGAGGTTAAAGCGCTGGCTGGCCGAGGCCATGACCGTAAATGAAACGAGCTTTTTCCGGGACGCAGCAGCGTTTGAGCTGCTGGAGAAGGAATTGCTGCCGCGCCTGATTTGGGCGCGCGAATCCGTTTGCCGGCTGCGGCTGTGGAGTGCGGCGTGCGCCAGCGGTCAGGAGACCTACTCGCTGGCGATGCTGGTGAGGGAGCATTTTCCGCGGCTCAATTCGTGGGAGGTGGAAATCCTGGGGACCGATATCTCACGCGATATGATTCGCAGGGCGAGGGCAGGCCGTTACCAGAGAAGCGAAGTGAATCGGGGTTTGCCGGCGCTTTATCGTGAGAAGTACCTGCGCCGATCAGAAGATGAATGGGAGGTCGTGCCGGAGATCAGAAATATGTGCCGGTTTCACGAGCGTAATCTGTGTGAGGGACTGTTGCCGCTCGAGAAATACGACGGCATTCTGCTGCGCAACGTGATGCTTTATTTTCCGGCGCAAATACGCACCAGACTGCTGCTTGATCTCTATCGCGTGCTCCCCGCGGATGGCTTTTTGTTGCTGGGAGCGAGCGAGCAGCCGGGCCTGCCGGAGCACTTTCAGGCAGAGCTCGCCGAAAATGCCTGCTACTATCGGCCGCTCCAGGCCGCCTGAATCGATCCGGTCACATCGCGGACGCATCCTATCGCCCGGAGGGATATTCTCAAGACGTGGGCGGGGGCGAAAGGGACACAAACGAGAAGGAGAGTGTCCGCTCTGAGGGCGATCGAGCGCTGACACTGTTTCATCCAGTTACGGCGGAGTGGTTCCGGGCGGTGTTTGACCATCCGACGGCGCCGCAGCGGTTGGGGTGGCCGGCGATTTCGCGTGGCGAGAGCACACTGATTCTTGCTCCGACGGGAACGGGAAAGACGCTGACGGCATTTCTGTGGTGTCTCGATCGGCTGATGCTGCATGGTGTTCCCGAAACAGAAGGCTGTCGCGTTGTCTATATCAGCCCGCTGAAGGCGCTGGCCGTGGACGTGGAGCGGAACCTGCGGTCGCCGCTTGCGGGCATCGCCAATATGGCGCGGCAGCGTGGAGTCGTGTTTCACACGCCGGAGATTGGCGTGCGAACGGGCGATACTCCGCAGCGAGAGCGGGCGCGGTTCCGGCGGCATCCGGCGGAAATCCTGATCACCACACCTGAGTCGCTGTATCTGCTGCTGACTTCGGAGGCGGCGGCCTCGCTGCGTAGCGTGGAGACGGTGATCGTGGACGAGATTCATGCGCTGGTTCCGACGAAGCGCGGGGCGCATCTGGCGCTGAGTCTCGAAAGGCTGGAAGCAGTGACGGGGCACAGGTTGCAGCGCATTGGACTTTCGGCGACGCAGCGGCCGCTTGAGGAAGTAGCGCATTTTCTCGCCGGGGTTGAGCCGTCGAAGCAATCGAAGCGAGAGCCCCGGGGTGAGACGCTCGCGGAAATCGAGCAGCAGTGGACCAGCGACGAGGAGCCGGTGCAGCGGTTTCGACCGGTGACAATCGTCAACGCGAGCGAGCCGAAGCGATTGGAATTGAAGGTCGAGGTGCCGGTTGAGGACATGGCGCGGATCGGGCAGGTGGAGGAGCTGCCGAGCGGCGCTGCGTCACAGGGGCCGAAGCGGACGTCGATCTGGAGTGCGATTCATCCGCGGCTGCTTGAGATTATTCTCGACCGGCAATCCACGCTAATCTTCGTCAACAACCGGCGCACGGCGGAGAGGCTTGCGGGCGCTCTGAATGAGCTTGCGGCTGAGCAGCAGATTCCCGGGCCGCTGGCGCGGGCGCATCATGGGTCGCTGGCAGCTCAGCAGCGCGCGGAGATCGAGGAGCAGCTCAAGGCGGGATCGATAAAAGCGCTGGTCGCGACGTCGTCGCTCGAGCTGGGCATCGATATGGGAGCGATCGATCTGGTGATCCAGATCGAGGCTCCGCCCTCGGTGGCGAGCGGCATGCAGAGGATCGGGCGCGCCGGACACCGGGTGGGAGCGGCGAGCGACGGGATCATCTTTCCGAAGTACCGCGCCGATCTGGTTGCGTGCGCGGCTGTGACGCGGGCCATGCATGAGGGGCTTGTGGAGTCGACGCGATACCTGCGGAATCCGCTGGATGTGCTCGCGCAGCAGATTGTGGCGACGGTCGGGCAACCGCCTGCACTTGCGCGACCGCGCGAGAAGGGGCAGGCTCCGGCGGCTGCCGAATTGGATGTGGAGGCACTGTACACAATGGTCCGCAGCGCTGCGCCGTTTGCGGCGCTGACGCGATCTGCGTTCGAGGGGATTCTGGATCTTCTTGCGGGGCGGTATCCCTCGGAGGAATTTGCCGAGCTCAGGCCGCGGATCACATGGGACCGCGTAACGAACATGCTGATGCCGCGCGAAGGTGCGAAGAGCCTGGCGATCCTGAACGGCGGAACGATTCCGGATCGCGGACTTTATGGTGTGTTTCTGTATGGGTCGGAGAAGCCGGTGCGGGTGGGAGAGCTGGACGAAGAGATGGTCTTCGAGAGCCGGACGGGAGACACCTTCGTGCTGGGCGCTTCGACATGGCGCATCATTGAGATTACACACGACCGCGTGCTGGTATCTCCTGCGCCGGGGGAACCGGGCAAAATGCCGTTCTGGCATGGCGATCAGGCTGGGCGGCCGCTGGAGTTCGGGCGGAGGATCGGGGCGCTGGTCAGGGAAATCCGCGAGATGCCGCGCAATGCAGCGATGAGTCGGCTGGTGCGTGAACACGATCTGGAGCCGCAGGCGGCGGAAAACCTGATCCGATTCCTGGCCGATCAGGAAATTGCAACAGTGACGGTTCCAGATGACCGCAACATCGTGATCGAGCGCACGCGCGATGAACTGGGCGACTGGCGCGTGTGCGTCCTGACGCCATTCGGGAGCCGTGTGCATGCTCCGTGGGCGATGGCGGTCACGGGCAGGATTCGGGCTGCCGGAGGGCCGGATGTCGAAACCATGTGGGCCGATGACGGGTTCGTGCTGCGCTTTCCCGATACGGATGCTGCGCCCGATCCGGAACTGCTGCTGCCCCCGGCAAATGAGGCGACCGACCTTGTGCTGCGGCAGCTTGGCGGAACGGCGCTATTCGCGGCGAAATTTCGGGAGTCGGCGGCCAGGGCGCTGCTCTTACCGCGCAGGCGAGGTGCGGGCCGAGCTCCGCTATGGCAGCAGCGGAAGCGGGCCTACGACCTGCTGTCGGTAGCGGCGCGGTATCCGTCGTTTCCGGTGCTTCTCGAGGCTTATCGCGAGTGTTTGCGCGATGTGTTCGATATACCGGCATTCCTGGAAATTCTCCGCTCGGTCGAAAAGCGGCAGCTGCGGGTACATATGGTGGACTCGCGCACGCCGTCGCCGTTTGCGTCGTCGCTGCTGTTCAGCTATGTGGCGAATTACATTTACGACGGCGATGCTCCGCTTGCGGAGCGCAGAGCGCAGGCGCTCTCGATCGATCAGGAGCAGTTACAGGACCTGCTTGGCGATGCCGATTTGAGAGAGCTACTCGATGCCGATGCGATCGCCGAGGTCGAGGAGCAGTTGCAGGCGTTGGGCGAGACACAGCGGGTGCGGTCAATCGATGGAATCCATGATGTGTTGCTGCGGCTGGGGGATTTGTCCCGTGCGGAGTTGGAACGGCGGTTAGCTTCTCCGGAGCTGATGCATGGATTGGAGCGCCTGGTGCGGGTCCAGCGCGTGCTGGAAGTGAAGATTGCGCGTGAGAAGCGGCTGATTGCAGTGGAAGATGCAGCTCGATATCGCGATGGGCTTGGGATTCCCCTACCACCGGGTATCGCGGCGTCGCTGCTTGAGCCGGTGAAAGCTCCGGTGCTCGAACTGGTGAGAAGATATGCGCGCACGCATGGCCCGTTCACGGCGCAGGAGGCAGGACAGCGGTTCGGGCTGTATGTGCAGGTGATCGAGTCGGCTCTGCACAAGCTGGTGCTCGACGGGCGCGTTGTAGAGGGCGGATTCCGTCCTGCCGGGGTGCATCGCGAGTGGTGCGATGCGGAGGTGCTGCGGCAGATACGACGAAAATCGCTGGCGAAGCTGCGCAAGGAGATCGAGCCGGCCGAGCAGCAAATGCTTGCGCGGCTGGAGACTCATTGGCAGGGCGTTCTGCAGAAGCGTCGCGGGTTAGACGCGCTGCTGGATACGATTGAGAATCTGCAGGGTGCACCGCTGCCGGCGTCACTGGTCGAGTCGGCCATTCTGCCTGCGCGCCTGCAGAAGCATTCGCCTGCGGACCTCGACACGTTGATTGCGGCGGGCGAAGTGGCCTGGTGCGGGCTCGATCCGCTGGGCGAGCGTGATGGCCGGATTGGACTTCATCTGGCGGAAAAGATGCCTCTGCTGCTGCCGGCGAGCGCCCAGGATCAGGGACCGCTGAACGAGAAGGAGCAGGCGATTCTGGATCAGCTGGCTGATAGCGGCGCGATGTTCTTCGCACAGCTTCATGAGGCCCTAGGTGGAGGGTATCCGGGGGAAACGATCGATGCGCTTTGGAACCTGGTATGGCGCGGATTGGTGACAAACGATACGTTTCATGCGCTGCGAGCCTATGTGGCGAGGCCGGTAGCGGCGCGTCCGGCGAAGCGCGAGCACAATCTCCCGGCATTCCGGTCGCGACGGACCACGCCGCCGAGCGCTCAGGGGCGGTGGGCGCTGGTGGCGCGTCCTGACCGCAGCACGGCGGCTGCGCAGACGGAGTGGAGTCATGCGATGGCTCTGCAATTGTTGAATCGCTACGGCATCGTGACGCGCGAGACGGTGGCGCAGGAGAACATTCCGGGGGGCTTCGGCGCAGTTTATGAAGTTCTGAAGGCACTCGAGGAAAGCGGACGCGTGCGGCGCGGCTATTTCGTGGCCGGCCTAGGTGCGGCGCAGTTTGCGCTGCCTTCGGCGGTCGATCTGCTGCGGTCGCTGCGAACGAGTCAGCAACCGGAGAAGGCGGAAATCGTCATGTTGGCTGCAACTGATCCGGCGAATGCATATGGGGCTGTTCTGCGCTGGCCGCAGGTACTGGAGGATTCCGGCGACGGCGCGTCCCGCTCGCTGACGCGCAGCGTCGGGGCCTCGGTAATTCTGCGAAACGGCGAATTGATCGCGTACATGCGGCGCAACAATCCCAACCTGCAGCTGTTTTTGCCGGCGGACGAGCCGGACAGGTCGAACGCGGCGCGGGATCTGGCTGTATTCCTTGCGACGAATGCGCAGGAAAGCATGCGCCAGGACGAGAGCCGACGACATGGCGGCCTGCTGCTCTCGACGATCAACGGAACATCAATTCACGAGCACTGGATGGCGCGGTTTCTGCTGGACGCCGGGTTCCAGCCGGCGCCGATGGGCTTTAATGTACGGCGGATTGTGCCTGGTCCAGCGGCCCCGACAAACGAGGTGCAATAAGAGGTGCCGGAAGGCGACACGATTTTTCGAGCCGCGCGCGTACTCAACAAGGCGCTGGCGGGCTCCACGGTCACGGGCTTTGAAACCGGCCTGGCGCGGCTGGCGAGCGCGAACGATGAAGCAACCGTGGCAGGTCGCGTGATCGAAAAGGTGGCAGCGCGGGGAAAATGGCTGCTGATTCATTTCTCGGGCGATTTGATTCTTGTCACGCACATGCTGATGAGCGGGAACTGGCACATTTATCGCACTGGCGAGCGATGGATGCGGCCCCGGAACCAGATGCGAGTGGTGATCCGCACGGCGCAGTATGAGGCGGTTGCGTTCGCGGTTCCTGTCGCGGAATTTCACACGGCGCGTTCGCTCGAACGCAAGACTGCCATTCCGAAGCTTGGCCCTGACCTGCTCAAGGGGGACTTCTACGAGGAGGAAGCCAAGGCCCGGATGCGGGCGCGCGGCGATGAGGAAACAGGCAACATGCTTCTCGATCAGAAAGTGATGGCGGGGATCGGAAACGTGTACAAGTCTGAGATCTGTTTTGTCTGCGGCGTTAATCCGTTCCGGCTGGTGTCGTCACTTTCAGAGCGCGAGATTGATTGCCTTGTCGACGCGGCGCGGCGGCTGATGTCTGCCAACGTGACGGATACCTCGGGGGATGGGATTGTGACCTATACGGGGTTACGGCGTACAACCGGAAGGGCTGATTCTGCGGCGCGGGTGTGGGTGTATCGCCGCAAAGGTGAAGAGTGCAGACGCTGCGGCGCCATCATTCAGATGAGGAAGCAGGGTCCTGGGGCGAGATCGACATTCTGGTGTCCGGAGTGCCAGCCATTTACCCACTCAAGCCAACTGAAGGCTTGAATGGGGCACCCTCGCTTGAGTGGGTACCCACGGTTGTTGCCATTTCGAGCTGCGGGGGTCCGATACAATAGCTTCATGCCACCCAGCCACGCGTCGCGCCGGCGCCAGAAGTCGCCGCCTCCCGGAGAAACCGGGCAAGAGGCACTGTATCTGCGCTTTCTGAGCGAAAAGCAGGTGCGCGTGGCGGTGAAGTTGCGCGACGGCGAAGTGGTGTCCGGATGGATTGAGTATTTCGACGACCGCATGATCCGGCTTACACGCGAGGGCAAGCCGAACCTGTTTATTTACAAGAATCAGATACGCACGATTACGGAGGTTGCGCGACGCGGAGATGAATCGCGCCGACGCAATGCGCGGAAGGCAGGCGAGAGCCAGGCCCGAACCGCTGCCGCTTCGGGCACCGGGAACGGCGCAAATGGGGATAGCCAATGAATGCAGCGCCGGAACTGGAAATTGCCGGAGCCGCTTCGGCGATTGCGCGCGAGGCGGGGGCGCTGCTGCGCGACTATTACCGTCGCGGTGTCGCGACGGAATACAAAGGAGACGTTGATCTGGTTACGGAAGCGGATCGCGCGTCAGAGAAATTGATCGTCGAACGCCTGCACAGGGCCTTTCCGGAGCATGGTGTCTACGGCGAAGAGGGCACGCGCTCGAACATGGATGGCGAATACCGGTGGTACATCGATCCGCTCGATGGTACGACGAACTTCGCGCATGGGTTTCCGGTGTTCTGCGTTTCGATGGGGCTGGAGCGGCGAGCCTCTTCCCTTTCAGCGAAGCAGGACGGAGAAATTGTTGCCGGCGTTATCTATGATCCGCTGCGCGATGAGCTTTATACGGCGGAAAAGGGCAAGGGGGCTTACCTGAACGGCGTCCCGATCCATGTCTCGCGAGTGGGTGAACTGGCTGAAGCGCTGCTCGCTACGGGATTTCCCAGTCGCAAACGCCACGATAATCCGAATATCCATTTTTACCAGGAGTTCACGCTGCGCTCGCATGGCGTGCGGCGGGCGGGCGCGGCAGCTCTTGACCTTGCGTACACCGCATGTGGGCGTCTCGATGGATTCTGGGAGTTCAACCTGAATCCCTGGGACACCTCGGCCGGGGCGCTTCTGGTGGCGGAGGCCGGCGGAAGCATAACAACCTTTGACGGCAGTGCGTTTCGGCTCGACAGCAAAGAAGTGCTGGCGACGAACGGGTTGCTGCGGGACGAGTTGATCGAACTATTTGAGGAGATGTTTGCCGGTCATGCGCTCGAGCCGATTCC
>JAFAMZ010000281.1 GCA_019232935.1 Silvibacterium sp. | reverse complement strand
AAATGCCACTAGGTGCCTCCAACTTTTTCCCGGGAGTTGTTGCTCCAGCGGTGATGACCGCCCCGGACATTCCGAAGGCAATCAAAGAATCCAGGATGGAAAGGCTAGAAGCTAGTAGCTAGAAGCTAGTAGCTGCTTTTCACGCCGGCCTCGGCACCTCGAAACGATAGCCTGCCCCGCGAACCGTCTTCAGATACCGCGGATTCTCGGGATCGGTCTCGATTTTCTCGCGAATACGCCTGACATAGACGTCGACCGAGCGTGGAGTAACGAAGCGGGCGTCTCCCCATACGGCGTCGAGCAGGTGATCGCGGCTGAAGACGCGGCCGGGATGGCGGGCCAGGTAATCCAGCAGCCGGAATTCCGTGGCAGTGGTCGTGGTCAGCTCGCCCCGCACTCGAAGCTGCATGGCGCTTGCGTCGATGGAGACGTCCTCGAAGGTGATGGTCGAAGGCGTGGTTGGTCGCTCGAAACGGCGCAATACTGCCTTGACGCGGGCGATCAGCTCGCGCGGCGCAAAGGGCTTGGTGATGTAGTCGTCTGCACCGAGTTCAAGGCCGAGCACGCGCTCGTTTTCGCCGGCGCGGGCGGTGAGAAAGATGATCGGAATGGTGCTCAGCGCGGGATGGTTGCGCAGGCGGCGGCATACATCGAGGCCGTCGCCGCCGGGAACCATGATGTCGAGCAAAAACAGTGCCGGAGGCTGGCGCTCGGCGTCGGGAATGAGATTGGCAGGGGTTCCAAAAACGCGGACGGCAAACCCGGAGGCTTCGAGGTGATGCTGAACCAGGCGTGAGATGTCGGTGTCGTCTTCAAGCACGAAAACTGATTGGGTCAAAGGCGAATGCTCCTTGCGGACAGCCAGCCTGCGGGTGGGGGGCAGGGCTGGCATGACCGCCATCAGCGTATCCCACTCGGGCAAAGAGAATGCAAACGTTATGTGAATTTTAAAAGCCGCCAGATAGCGCCCCGGAATAGCAATTCCGCAATGGTGTCAATCCTTTAGCTGATCCCGAAATGCTATACTCGGTAGATTCCCGCAACCGGAGGGATCGCTCCGGGTTTGATTTTTGGAACCCGAAATTGACCGGCCAAGCTTCGCGCGCACGACCCTCCCCCGGCATCGAAAGCAAGACACACAATTGAAAGAGGGCCGGCCTTGTGCCTGATCCTGGAAACAGTCGAGATATCCCGCCAGTGACCCCAAGCCCGCTTATTCTCTGCATTGACGATGAGGCGCTCGGCCTGAAGATTCGTAAGGCCGTCCTCGAAAAGGAAGGCTATCGCGTGTTGACCGCCGCGGACGGATCAACGGGCCTGAGCCTGTTCATAAACCAGCCTGTCGAGGGCGTTATTCTCGACTACTACATGCCCGGGATGGACGGCGGCCAGGTGGCGGGCGCGATGCGGAAGCAAAGACCTGAAGTGCCCATTCTGCTGCTTTCCGCTTATATCAACCTACCCTCGGAGGTTGTGGCACTGGTCGATTTCACGGTATTAAAAGGTGAAGGCCCGAATGAGCTTCTCATGAAACTCCGACGGATGCTTGCCGGCCCGCAGTGTGAGACTGGCAGCGAGGGAGCTTCGTGAACCTGCGCGACTTCAACCGCGTGCTCAGGGAAACCCTGCTTCTCCCCGTCATTTTGCTCCTGGCTCTTGCAATTTTCGCCGCATGGCAGATTGAGCACTCTGCCTCAGCCCTCAAAGGCATCGACGCCAGCGATGCGCTGACAGCAGAGATCAACGAACTGCAGAAGCTTATCGTCGACCAGGAGACCGGTTTGCGTGGCTTCCAGCTTACCGGCGATCCGGTAATGCTGGCGCCTTTCCGGGCGGCTGCTCAGCCCGTGAACACGCATTTCGACCACCTCCACAAATTGCTGGACGCGCGCCGCGACCTTTCGCAGCGCGCCGTTGAGCTGCAGCGGCTGGCGACGGCACGAGACCGCTACCAGCTTTGGCTTGGATTCGCGATGGGCGTTCTCAACAAGGAGCCCGCGGTTCTGAACGATCCGCGCCTCAACCAGCATGGCAAGGAGTTGATGGACAATGTCCGGGCTGCGATCGACGAGTTGTTAAAGTCCGAGACCCGCGTCCGCAACGCGCGCTCGGTTTCGGCGTTGGCGGTCGAGAGGCGGGCGCTCACAACCCTGATTGCCGCGGCGCTGATCGTCGGTCTCCTGCTGGGATTATTCATCATCAGCCGGCTTCGCAAGGTTTCACGCGCCTACGATGAGACCCTCGAAGAACTGCACCGCCAGGCCGAGGAGATATCCGAGCGGCGACAATGGTTTGAAACCACCCTGGCTTCGATCGGCGATGCGGTAATCGCATGCGACAGCGAAGGCAAGGTGCAGTTCATGAACACTGTCGCGCAGGAGCTAACCGGCTGGCCGATGCAGGACGCACTCGGGCTGGAGCTGGTGAAGGTTTTTCAGATCGTCAACGAAGAGACCCGGCAGCCTGCCGAAAATCCCGTCGACAAGGTCCGCCGCCTGAACTCCGTTACCGGCCTTGCGAATCACACCGTGCTCCTTTCGCGCACCGGCTCGGAGTTTGTGATCGACGACAGCGCCGCTCCCATTCGTGGCGAAGACGGCGAAATGCGCGGTGTTGTCCTCGTCTTTCGGGATGTGACGGAGACGCGGCGAACGGCAGCCGCGCTGATGGCCACCGAAAAGCTTGCCGTGGCCGGACGCCTGGCCGCATCGATCGCTCACGAGATTCACAATCCCCTGGATGCCATCGCCAACCTGATGTTCCTGCTCGAAGGCGAATCCGACCGGGCGAAACGCGCCGAGTACCTGCAGACCGCGCAGCAGGAGCTGAGCCGCACGATGCAGATCACCCGCACTCTGCTGAGTCTCTACCGCGAGCCCAAGGCGCCAGTGTCCGTCGACCTCAAGGAACTAGCAGAAGGCGTTCTTCTGTTGCTTGAGCGTCGGCTTTTGCAACAAGGCATCGATGTCGAACGTCAGTTCAAAGACCCTGTGATCGTCGAGGGTTACCCGGCGGAGCTGCGGCAGGTGTTTACCAATGTCGTGCTCAATGCGATCGACGCAGCCGGAAACGGGGGCCGCATCCGCATTCGCATCGAGCCGGTGGCAGCGCAGGAGCTCCGCGGCTCCGGTGTAGTCGTTCAGGTCTGGGACAGTGGCCCAGGCATCTCCGACAGCGCCCGCGCCAAGCTTTTCGAGCCGTTCTTCACCACGAAAGGCCAGGAGGGCACCGGCCTGGGCCTCTGGGTGAGCAACGGCATCGTGCAAAAGCACGGCGGCTACATCCGCATCGCAAACAGCATGGATGGGGACCTCCGAGGGGCTTGCGTCAGCTTCTATCTGCCGGCAAGAACGAAGGCGGAGCCGCGCGCCGCGCAGCATGTAGCGTGAGCAGCCCGTATTACATCGACTGAACGGGAACCATCGTCAGGTCCTCAACAAGCCCGACCTCTTTCTGGACGAAAGGTTCGGCGTAGCGCACTCCGGCGAGCAATCCGTAGTGGCGGGCGACGGAGA
>JAFAMZ010000024.1 GCA_019232935.1 Silvibacterium sp. | reverse complement strand
CCGGTTTCCCAGCTGGCGGGCCTTACACCCGAGATCGACTGGACCGCGTTCTTCGACCACACTGGCGTGCCGCATATCACCGAACTGAACGTCGCTAACCCCGACTTCTATAAGGGTCTCAACAGCATCCTGGCCTCGACAGATCTCTACACCATCAAGACTTACCTGCGCTGGCAGCTCATCAACGGAACACCGAGCTATGTCCTCCCGGAGGCGATGGACAAAGAGCAGTTCGACTTCTTCGGACGCAAGCTCAGCGGCCAGCCCGAGCAGCGTGTCCGCTGGAAGCGGTGCGTGCAAGCCACTGACGGTGCTCTCGGCGAGGCCCTCGGCGAAGTCTACGTGAAGGATAACTTTCCTCCTGCCAGCAAGGCCGCCACCGTGCAGATGGTCCACGATATCGAGGCTGCCATGGACAAGGACATCGACACGCTTACCTGGATGAGCCCGGAAACCAGGGTCAAAGCGAAAGAGAAACTTCACATGATCGCCGACAAGATCGGCTATCCCGACCACTGGCGCGACTATTCCGGGCTCAAAATCATCCGCGGTGATGCATATGGCAACGCCGTTCGCGCCACGGAGTTTGAGAACCACCGCGAATTGGCGAAGGTCGGCAAGCCGGTCGACCGCGGCCAATTCGGAATGTCGCCGCCCACCATCAATGCCTATTACAGTCCCAACATGAACGACATCAACTTCCCCGCCGGCATCCTGCAGGCCCCGTTCTTCGATCCCAACGCGACGGACGCCGAGAACTATGGGCACATAGGAGCAATCGTTGGACACGAGCTCACTCACGGATTCGACGATCAGGGACGCCAGTTCGATGGCAATGGCAATCTCGCCGACTGGTGGACTCCGGAAGACGGCAAACAGTTCGACCAAAAAGCCGAATGCGAGGTGAAGGAATACGGCGGCTTCACGGCCGTCGACGATGTCAAGGTTAACGGCAAGCTTACTCTCGGCGAAAATACAGCCGACAACGGCGGCCTGCGCCTCGCCTATATGGCCTTCCTGGCCGATGCCAGGCGAAAGAACATCGACCTGAGCCAAAAGAACGCCACCGGTTATACACCGATTCAGGAGTTCTTCGTAGCTTACGGACAGAACTGGTGCGGCGAAACTCGCCCTGAACAGCTCCGTCTGCAGGTACAGACGGACCCGCATTCACCGCGCCAGTTCCGTGTGAATGGTGTCGTGCAGAACATGGGAGAGTTCGGCGAAGCCTTCGGCTGCAAGCCCGGACAGCCTATGATGCCGGTAAATAGCTGTCGCGTCTGGTAATTAGTGCGCGTCAGCCGAACTCTCCGGCATCTTAGACTGGACGGATGCGAGTCATCGAAATAAGAGCTCCCGGCGGACCGGAACAGCTCGTCGTGGCCGATGCTCCGGTTCCCAGGCCCGGAGATGGCGAATTGCTCATCGAGGTTGCAGCTTGCGGCCTGAATCATGCTGACCTCTACCAGCGGGAGGGGAAATACCCGCCACCGCCCGGAGCGTCCCCGATCCTCGGCATGGAAATTTCAGGCACCATAGCGGAACTTGGCCAAGGCTGCGATTCGCGCTGGAAAGTCGGGGATCGCGTCTGCGCGCTGCTGGCCGGCGGTGGATATGCCGAGTATTGCGCCGCCGCGGCGGGCCAGTGCCTTCCCGTTCCGGAAAACATTCAGCTCATTGACGCGACAGCCTTACCCGAGGCGGTCTTCACCGTCTGGGCAAATCTCTTCGAACCGCCTCGGCTCGCCGCCGGCGAAACTCTGCTCGTACAGGGAGGCAGCAGCGGCGTGGGATCCACTGCCATTCAGATCGCTCTGGCCTTCGGAGCTCGCGTCGCAGCCACCGCCGGCTCCCCGGAAAAACTCCAGTTCTGCCTGAACCTCGGCTGCGAGCGCGCTTTCAACTATCGTGATGACCACTGGTTCGCCGCTGCGCGCGAGTGGTCGCAGCCACGCGGCGTTGACGTGATCCTGGACATGGTCGCCGGCGACTATTTTTCGAAACACCTGCAGCTTCTCGCGCTGGGCGGCCGACTCATCCACATCGCCACGCAGCGGGGAGCCAAAGTTGAGCTGGATCTGCGAGCCGTCATGATGAAGCGCCTCCTCATCACAGGGTCGACGCTCCGCTCGCGCTCCGTCGCCGAGAAGACCGGCCTGCGAGATTCCATCGAGCGAAACGTGTGGCCTCTGCTCGCGGCCGGAAAGATCCGTCCCATTGTGTATTCCGTGCTCCCTCTGTCCGAGGCCGCCGAAGCGCACCGGCTCATGGAATCCAGCCGCCACATCGGTAAGATCCTGCTGCGCACCGGCTGAACACAGCAGCCGCTTTAGCGATGGCTCAGCCGCAGCGACTCCCAGCTTCCGTCGCTCGACCATCCCCCGTCAACTGATAGCGCATGGCCGTTGACGAAGCCGCTCTCACGCTCATCGGCAAGAAACGCAATTGCCCGCGCGACATCGTCCGC
>JAFAMZ010000404.1 GCA_019232935.1 Silvibacterium sp. | reverse complement strand
TTTTCCTGCAATTTCGAAAGTTACGAAGGTCAATATCCCGTGCGAATTCTCGTTCTGGGTTCTAAATATCATTAAATGAATCTGTTGCGAGCCGTATAAATGGAAACGGGCTCAGAGTGGGGTCGCATGCAGCAGATTTCAGGCAGCCGAAGCGTAAACTTCCACAATTTTTTCCACAGGTAGCGGGCGATAAATGGGTTCCGGAACGACTGTGCGTGGTTCGGCGACGGTAAGTACCGCGGACGGGATTTCACTGGTGTTCAAAGCCTGATGCTACGCCTGCCGAGTGGGCAGCGATTCCTGTTGCAGACGGGAGCCACCACAAGCTGGAACGGTGCTTTTTCAGCCAGTAGCTTGCACCTGAGACTCCGGCAACCAAGCCAAGGTTAAGACCCAACTGCCCGGCGTGAGAGGAGGGCATGAGAGGGTTCTGCTCGCGGCAGTGGCGATCGGCGATACAGTGCTGGGTCATCTCCACGTCGAAGACAGCCATGCCGAGGAAACTGCCGTTCACCAGAAAGTATCTGGAATCGGCGGTGCGTGAGGGGCCAGGTATGGCAGGTGGTACAGCGACGATGGTTGTCGGGGATGCGGTCTTGAAGTGAAGGCCGGAGGGAAGCAGGCCAGCGTTGCTGTAGCTGGTGAGACGCAAGCCGGGAGTCGCGGATAATGGGCCAAAGGTCTGCTGCGCTTTGCAAGACGATGTGCCGGCTACGATTGCCAGCGCCAACCATAGAAATGCTTTCACCTCTTCCTCCATCCGCGGATTGACCGCGGATGGTGAAGTTATCGACGGCAGAAGGATTTGGTTGAGGCGCTGGCGTCCGGTTTTCCCGAGGGCGTCCGGAATCGGGCCGGTTTCCCAAATGCGGCGAATGCGAGGAGTCAGGGTCTCGCGCGCCGGCGCATGGCGGACATGGCGATCCGAAGGTCATTGCGGGAGATCAGCGCGAGCAAGACGAGCACGAGAATCGCAGAAGGAACAAGTGGCATGCCGTGGTATTGAAGCATCGGTGACGATTGGGTGAGCCACAGGGCCGCGCCGCAGATGGCAATTGCAGCGAGGATCTCGGGAATCCGCCAGGACAGCGGGAAGAAGCGCTGCGCAAGAAGGAATGCGCCGAGGGCTTCAACGGCGTAGGCCAGGGTGGTGGCCCATGCTGCTCCGTACATGCCCCAGCGGGGAATCATGGCGAAATTGAGAGCCAGATTGACGGCGAAGGCGATGAGGCTGATCGCAAAGACGGAGGCTGTGCGTTTGGCGTGAAGGATGCAGAGGTCGAAGAGAGAGAAGAGTCCGTGGAAGAGGTATCCCATGACGACGAGAGGCACTATGGCAGCGGCGGAGCGATAGCGTGGATCGAGGCAGAAGTTAATGAAGATTGGCGAAAGCAGAATTCCCATGCAGGCAAGGGCAGACAGTAGTGCAGTGAGGCCGGAGCAGATACGGCCGAGGAGAATACGGTTTGCCTGCGAGTCTGATCCGGCGAGATCGAAAAAGATGGGCAGCCACGCCTGAGAGAGCGACTGCGTAACGAGAAACATGACCATTCCAAAGGTGTAGGCGAGCGAGTAGATACCTACCTCGGTAAGGTTGCGGTAATGCTCGAGGATAAAGCGATCGGCAACGACCAGAGCGCTGGCCATGACGAGATGCGGGACCAGCGGGACGCCAAAAGAGAGGGATTCGCGGACGTAAGACCAGCGGAAGCGGGCGGTGACGAACGGGCGCATGGTCCATGCGGCGATGAGCAGCGTGATTACGGCGGCAAAGAGTTTTCCGCGGAGCATGCCGAGGGCACCGGCGCGCAAAAGGACTACTTCGTAGATACAGCCGGCTGCAGTCAGAACGGCGAGAAGAAGCGATAAGAGCGAATAAGAACGGGGACGGCGCGCCGCCTGGTAAATGGCGAGGCGGAACTGGACTCCCTGGATGACGACAGCGGTTGCGATTGCCAATGCGATATAGGGGTAGAACGGGATGGAGGCGTGGGCGGGGAGATGCGATTGGAGGCTTCTGCCGGTGATGAGAACAAACCCAACGAATGCAGCCATCCAGCAGAAGCCAAAGCGGGTGGCGCTGCCGATGTAGCTGCCGAGTTCTTCTGAAGTCTGGTTGTGCTGGAAATAAAGACGCTGAAGGGCGCTGTCGATGGAGAGTCCGGCGAAGATCGCGAGAAAGGAAGCAACGATCTCGGCGAGATAAACGATGCCATAGTCGGATGGGCGCAGGTAACGGGAGTAGAGGAGAATGAGAAGGAAATTGAGTGCGCGGATGCCGAAGTTGGCGGCACCGTAGACAGCGAAGGATGTGGCGAGAGCGCGGAGGACGGGGTGAGGAGCGGGTTCGTCGTTTGGGGCGGCTAGGTTCTGGGGCAGATCAGCCATGCTCGCGCCTTGGGTATCAGGCAAGCATATCAAGGCTGAGGAGCGTACCGGCTGGGATGTCCCGGCGGGCGCGTCGATTGAGGATCTGAGAGCGCATGGCGGGTGGGAGTCCCGTGCCGGGGCGAAGGATGTCAATCGTTTCGGGAGTGAGGGCAGCGCCGGCGGGAATAAAGCAGGCTGCGACGAGGGAGCGGCGGGCGGCGGCAGCAGTGTCGAGTTCTCCTGGAGCCGGGCGCTTGATGCCGTCTCCCATGGCAGATTCGATGTTGCGGATGCCTTTTACCAGAGAGGCAAGCTCGTGAGGTTCAAGTGAGGCACGATGGTCGGGGCCGGGGAGATCGTGGCTGAGGGTGAAGTGCTTTTCGATGATGCAGGCTCCCAAGGCGACTGCGGCGAGCGGGATTTCGATGCCGGCGGTATGGTCGGAGAGGCCGGTCGGGACGCCGAAGGCGCCTTCGAGAGTGTGCATAGCGCGCAGGTTCATGGTGGAAGGAGCGGCGGGGTAGTTGCTTACGCAGTGCAAAAGCGCGAGGGGCGGGTCTCCGGCGTGGCGGATGATTTCGATGGCGGCCGCGACTTCGTCCATGGTGGACATACCGGTGGAAACGATGAGGGGCAGGGCCTTTCGGGCGAGGTCTTCGAGGAAGGGGAGGTTGGTGATCTCGCCGGAGGGGACCTTGAGGGCGGGGACGAATAGTTCTGCGAGAAAGTCGGCGCTTTCGGAGTCGAAGGGCGTAGAGAGGAAGAGGATGTTCCGGTCGTGACAGTACTGGCGCAGGTGGCGGAACGCATGGAACGGCA
>JAFAMZ010000359.1 GCA_019232935.1 Silvibacterium sp. | reverse complement strand
TCCATTGCCACTCCAGCGGCCGCCTTCGATTCGCAACTCACCCTTATAGAAAAATCCATGATGGGCGTTGTCAACGCCATGCCCGCTGACAAATTCTCCTTCGCACCGAATCAATCCATCTTCGTTCCCGCACAGAAGACCGACTTCGCCAAAGTGCGCACCTTCGCGCAGCAGGCCACACACGTCGCCGAAGCCAACTACTTCTTCTATAACATCATCAGCGGACTCAAGCCCGAGGTCGACGTCCACAGTATTGAAAAGCTCACCAGCAAGGACGATGTCGTCGCCGCCCTCGCCGGATCCTTTACCTTTGCCCACAAGGCCGTCGCGACACTTACCGCCGCCAATGCCTTCGAGGTGATCAAGTCACCCGAGCCCGGCTTCCAGACCCGCGCCACTCTCGCCGGCTTCGGCATCTCCCATTGCTGGGATCACTATGGACAGATGGTCGTCTACCTACGCATGAACGGCTTAGTCCCGCCTGCGTCACAATAGACCTGCCGAAACGTCCAGCCCGTGGTTCGAGTCGTCTCGCTTCGCAGGCATAGGTCTCAAACAAGCGGTAAATTCACACATTCATAACTTTCAAGCGCATCTACGAGCGTAGCCAGTTCCTCCGTTCCCACGACCCTACCCAGGTTCAACCTTCACCACATCGGGAGGTCCCATGAACAAGCATGCTGCTCTTTCAATGGCGCTTTTGCTCGTAGCTTCTGTTGCTCCGGCCTCAGGAGAGACTCCAAAAGCCGAAAAGGGCTATTCGATCAGCGTTTTTGCCAAAGGAGTAAAAGGCAAATACACCGCGCCCGACTCAATAGCCGTCCTTCATAACCACATCTTCATCGGCTACGGAGACGGCAACGATCCCACCGGCGCCGACGACAAATCCAATCAGATCGTGGAGTACAACAAGGAAGGCCAGGTGGTTCACATTTACACGGTGAAGGGTCACAACGACGGACTCAAAGTGGATCCCTACACCGGCAAGCTCTGGGCTATGCAAAACGAAGACGCGAATCCGAGTCTCGTGATCATCGACCCGGACACGCAGGAACAAAAACTGTACAAGTTCGCCGCGCCGCCGGCCGCGGGCGGTGGATACGACGATATCGCGTTCCGAAACGGCCATGCCTATTTCAGCGCCTCGAACCCCGCCAATAATCCCAACACGTTCCCGGCGATCGTGGAAGCCAAAATCGTGGGCGATACGGTAGAGGTTATTCCTGTTCTCGATGGGAATGCCAAGGCAACCGACGTCGTAACTGGAGACAAGGTCACCCTGAACCTTCAGGATCCGGATTCCATGACCCTGACCCCCGGGAAGGATATTCTCCTCGACAGCCAGGGAGATTCCGAATTGATCCTCGTCCACAAGCCTGGCAAAAAGCAGAGCGTGCTCCAAATCCCCCTGAGTTCGCCATTTGGAACTCCGCAGGCTGATGACACGCTCTTCATCCCGTCGGATGACGGCTTTGTCCTGGTGAGCGACACGCCGGCGGACACCGTCTACAAAATCCGCAAGGAACAGTTCGTTCCCGGGACTGCTTACACTGCCGCAGTCGGTGCTCCGGATACCTCGGGCGCAACCGTGGGCTTCGTCGGAGTCCTCGACCTGAATTTCGGTGAACTCGTTCCCGTTGTGACCGGACTGAAAAGTCCTCACGGAGAGGGCTTCGTAAAGACTCATGAGGACGATGATGACGATGACGAGAACCCCTGCAACCAGAACTGACCATCGGCCCTGAAGGCAGTCCATCTCCTGTCTTTGGTTGACACCCTGCAGCGGGATGGGCTGTCCTATTTTCGAGGGCGTCCGGATTTAAGATGGCTGAATGACCCTCGACGACATCGCGCTCCTGTACGAATATGACCGCTGGGCAAACAACCGCGTTTTGGATGCAGCCTCCGCACTTGCGCCCGAACAGTTCACAGCGACCTGGGCGGAGCCTTCGCTTCTCTCCGCGACACCCTTGTGCACATCCTCGCCGGCGAATGGGTCTGGCTGGCCCTCTGGAGGCAGCACTCCCCCACCCCCGAATTTATGGCTGAACTCCGCAAGCGCCGCGAGGCTCTCTTCACCGCCACCGCCTTCCCCGACCTCGCCGGAGTCAAATCAAAGTGGGCTGAAATCGAGGAGGACCAGGCTGCCTTTGTCAGCAGCCTGACCGATTCCGACCTCGAAAGAATGGTCCAGTCGCGCGGCGGCGAAACGAAACTCGCTCATCTCATGCAGCACATGGCAAACCACTCCACTTATCATCGCGGCCAGGTCTCGCTCATGATGCGCCAGCTCCACGCCGAGCCCGCGCCCACCGACTTCCATCTTTTCCTCGCCGAACGCCGAAACCGTCAGCCCTGATCCATTACTCCAAAGATTGTCATCCCTAGCGAAGGTTGGCGCACTTTTCGCTAACCGAAGTCGAGGGACCTGCAGTCCACATCACGCCTTCATAAGCGCCTCACTTACGCGGGTGCAGCCCATAGGCAGTCCGATACTGGCTGTGTCGTTTCAAAACGTAGTGCCCCACCAGCCATCCCACCGCGCCGCCAACCAGCACGTCCGTCGGGAAATGCTCCTGCCCAAGCACGCGCGTCAGACTTACTGCGGTCGCCGCTGTGTATATGCCGGCTTCTTTCCAGATCGACGGATATTCGCCCGCAATCACCGCCGCCGTCGCCCAGGCAATCGTGCTGTGCGATGAAGGAAATGAATTATTGGCAGGACCGGAAGAGAAGAAATTCCCTGCCGCGTTGTTGTAAAGAGGCCGCTGCCGCCGAAAGGCGACTTTGAAGACCTCCTCGACAATCACCGCATCCGCCAAGGCCTCACCGGAAAGCACCCCGGTCTCGTGCGCGTGATCGTTTTCGCTCAGTACCCCCGTGCCGAACAGAACCACGGGAATCGCAATCTCCCCCGCCAGCACCGCATTCGACACATTCACGTTGTCCTTGTTGTAGGTGTGATCGACCGGAACCCTCCGCATCGTGTCCGTATCTGTCGAGAGCGTCACGCCTGTCGCCGCACCCAGCGGCAGCAACCATACCAGGTCGTTCACACGAACCCGAACGGGACTGGTCCAGATCGGAACCTGGTCCTTCAAAATCGCCAGCGGCAGGCCCTTGACAGTTACTGCACCCTGAGCGACCGGAGCCTCCGGCAGGTTCTTATCCGTACCGTCCGAAGCCTCAGATTCAGAATCCACTATCGGGGGAACTGGTTCCGGAGCGGAGAGTCCATAGCTCCCGCGCCACGCGCCCAGCGCGCACAGCGAATACACAACGACCCCCCGAAACAAATGTCCAAAACGAAAAGCAGTCATGGGTCTGCCGATTCAATCCTCCGGGGGTGGGACCAAATGAACGTATAGCACAATCAAATTAGGTTGCGGTCATCCAGGCCCTCTAAGAAAGGACCGTCCGCATCCATGCAATTCGCAGTAGGTGTGATGCTGCGGCGAGAGCGGGGATATTCTCCGCATCTCCTCGGCTTATACTTTTGCTATGGGACTTGCTTTTCCCAACCAAGTCTTCCGGCTCCCCAACGCCCGCCGAATGATCGTCGAGCAGTTCGGTGTGCGAATCACTGACAAACAGGGCAATACGATCCTCGAATCGGGGCGCAAAAGGGAAGTCTGTTTCGAGCGATCCCTGAGCAAAGAAGACCGCCGTTTGCTTTCGGAGCTGAAGATAAGTCGTTAACCACGATAGGGTACCACACCTCGGATTCTCGCAATCCACGCCGTCCACCCGATTTAATCTGACCGTTACATGGAACCTCTCGTAGACAATGTATTTTGTCGGGAATGGGGGGCTTTCATCGCGGACAGCGCTCCTCTCGGCTCACTACTATTTGGTTCGCCATCGTTTTGCTTGCACTCGGTGCCTCGGCACAGCAAGACTCCACTCCCGCCATCTGCAAGGATCACGCTCAATTCCTGCCAGAGGAACCCTTCCAGCCTAACCATCCTCCACTGGCTCCGAACGGCGCTCCTGAAATCTCAGTTGCAGTGCCTCAACTCCGGCAGACGATCGAAGACCAGTCCGACGACCAGGGGAATCCTGCGTTCTTCCACCACCATCTCATCGCCGGTCGCTTCTGGCTCTCCGGGCAGTCCAACTTGATCTTCCAGGCACACACCCCCTTCCACTCGCCTTATTCCGGACCCAACAGCTTCCAGGGCCACGGAGAATCCGCCACTTCCTCCACGAACACCCTGTTTGCCGGCGCACGCCTGCTCCGCCTTAGTGAGTTGATCGCCAGCGCCGACATGGAAAACGGCCGCGGGCTCAGCGACGCTCTCGGCATCGCCGCCTACGTCAACGCCGACGTCGTCGACCCCGACATCACGCATGTCGTCTACCTCTCACGCTTCTTCTTCCACCAGACCATCCCGCTCACTGCCGACCGAATCGATGAGGAACCGATTCCCTTTTATCTGCAATCATCCATGCCCCGTCAGAGGGTTGAGCTCATATTCGGAAAGCTTGGCTTGCCGGACTACTTCGACGTAAATGGAGTCGGAAGCGACACATATCTGCAATTTACGAATCTGGCCATCGGCAACGCCGGGACTTATGAATACGCACAGGACGGACATGGCTACACCCTGGCCGCCATGCTCAACTATCAGGGCCCAAGGTTCGGACTGCGGTTCGCTGAGGCGCTCCTTCCCAAATTCGCGAACAGCAACGAGCTTGACTACGACCTGCGGAACACCCGCCAGGAAAACATCGAAGCCGACCTCGCCGTTTATCCCATCCCCGGACACATCACCCAAATTCGCACCCTGGTGTTCATCAGCCACGTCGAGCTTGGCAACTACCGGGAAGCCGATAACGCCTATCTTTCCGGCACCGATTCCACCCCCGACATTGCCCTGCACCGCCATCCCGGCAGCGTCAAGCCAGGTTTCGACATCAACCTCCAACAGGATCTGCCCAGCGGTTTCCGCGCCTATTTCCGCTACGGCTGGAACCACGGCTTGTACGAGTCCTTCGTTTTCACCGAAATGAATGACACCGTCTCCTTTGGCTTAGATCTCTCGGGAGAGGCTTGGCACCGCAAATACGACCGCGTCGGGAGCGCTTTCGTGAATAGCGGGCTCGCGTACTACCACCGCGAATACCTCGCCCTGGGTGGCATAGGATTAGTGCTCGGCGATGGGAAACTCAATTATGGACGCGAGAGCGCCAGCGAGACCTACTACACCGCCCACCTCTTCGCGGGCCTGTACGTGGCGGCGCAGATTTCTTTCATCAATAACCCGGGATTCAACCGGGACCGCGGCCCGATCATCGTACCCGGCCTGCGAGCTCACATCGACTTCTAGGGAAGAACCCTCGCCGGCTCGGCTGCAGAATCATCGCCTACGAAGCTCTCCCATCTACTGGGGCTTTGAGGAGTCGTTCACCTTCTGATCGGCTTCGCGGGTTCGATCCTTGGCCTTGGTAGAAGCCTCGCGCGTCCGGTCCTTGGCCTTGGTCGAGGATTCCTTGTCGGGATCGAAAACCTTTTGAGTGCCTTCTTTGGTCCTGTCGAAACCCTTTTGGCCAGTTTCTTTAGTCCGGTCGTAAGCCTTTGTCGAGCCTTCCTTCGTCTTATCCGCGGCCGTGGTCGTGCCCTTCTTTGCACCGTGATAGGCCTTCTTGGTGCCCGAGCTTACGGCATGGCCCGTATCCTTGGCCGCATCCTTGGTGTCGGTTCCGGCGTTCTTCATATCCTGCTTCGGCGTCGTGTCCTGCGCAAGACAAGTCGTGCCGGTAGCCGGTACTATACCAAAGGCCAGCATTAGCGCGAAAAATCGTAAATTCTTCATATCGAACATGGGATTCCCTTCGCCCGTCACTAGTTGTGCGGGCAAACCGGTAAAATAATTTGCGGGCAGTTATGAACGCCGCCAGTGCTGTATCTTCAACCATCCCGGCTCGCCCCAGCGTGAGTTTCCTGGCTCTGAACCGCTTCGCCTGGGGCGTACTTGCCTATAACATTGCTGTCATTGTATGGGGCGCCGCCGTGCGCGCCACCCGCTCCGGCGCAGGCTGCGGAAACCACTGGCCGCTATGCGGTGGATCCCCAACCCTGGGGCGGCTGATCGAATTCGCCCACCGCGCCTCTAGCGGCGTCGCCCTTCTCGCGGTTATCGGGCTCCTTGTCTGGACGTTTCGCGTCACGCCGCAGCGTCATTTGGCCCGCTCAGCCTCCGTCGCCGCGCTCGTTCTGACACTGAACGAGGCTCTGCTCGGAGCGCTGCTCGTCCTCCTAGGCAAGGTTGCGAACGACCAGTCGGCCTCACGTGCCCTGTACCTCGGGCTGCATTTAACCAACACTTTGCTGCTGCTGGCAGCTCTGGCCCTCACCGCACATTTCATTTCGCGGCAGCAGGGCTTCATGCATGGAAGCGTTGAACTTCGTCGGCCGGGAATCGCCTTCACCGGCCTTCTTGCCATGCTCATCGTGGGCGTGAGTGGGTCGCTTGCTGCGCTCGCGGACACATTGTTTCCTGCCACCAGCCTGCGTGCGGCTTTCCTGCAGGATTTCTCGTCTCAATCCTCATGGATTATCCGGCTGCGCTGGATACACCCTGCATTGAGCCTCGTCGCAGGCGCCTTCCTGCTCTGGCTCGCCTTCAGGGGCGCTCGGATCAATATGCACCGCAGTCTGTCCCTGACGGTTGGTGCGCTGTTACTCGGACAGATCGCGCTTGGGATCGGCGACATCGTTCTGCTAACGCCGACGACCATGCAGTTACTGCACCTGTTGGGTGCGGACCTGCTCTGGGTCGCTGTTGTCGTTCTGCTCGCTCGGCTTTGCCTGCCCCCTATTGGGTGCACGGGTGGACTCTGCTCGAGAAGCTAGCTTCCGGGGAAAGATAACGCTTGCCGGTTTTTGCATCGAACGCGTAAAGTGCTCGATATTGCCGGCCCAATAAAATCGATTTACTAAAGCTCTTGCATTCAGGAGAAGCGCGTGAACCCGGTTTCTGAAATGCCTGCCCAGGGGCTCTCTCTCCGCTCCGCCGAACTGAACGAGAAATACGCGCGGCTCGCGTCTTTTTTTGAGCGCAATAATTTTTCGGCTATTCTGTTCAGCCGCCATGAAAACATCGCATGGATTACCGCCGGTCAGGTCGAGGCGCGCGTCGCCTTAGGGGCAGAAACCGCTGTAATGTCGCTCCTCATTACCCGCGGCGGACTCCGATATTATCTGGCTCCGAACAATGAGGCTCCTCGGCTCGCATCGGAGGAATTCGGCGGCCTCGGATACGAGCCTGTGATCTACCCATGGCACCAAACCCCAACCACGCTGCTGCGCGAGCTGGCCGGAGATGCCGTTCTCGCTTCCGATGTCCCACTTCCCGATGCGGTACAAGTGAACCTTGCGGGACTGCGCGCGCCCCTGGTTGCACAGGAGATTGAGCGTTTTGCTACTTTGGGCCGCCAAACTGCCGACGCAACGGCTTCGGTGCTCGAATCTCTCACGCCCGGAGTATCGGAGCAGGAGATGGCCGCGAGAACCGCTTCCGCCATGCTTGAACGCGGAATCGCGCCAACCGTGCTGTTGATGGGCGTCGACGAGCGCATCCGCAAGTACAAACATGCGGTTCCACGTTCGGGCCGGTTGGAGCGCTACGGAATGGTGAATCTCTGTGCTCGGAAATGGGGATTGGTCGCCTCGATCACTCGTTTCGTTCACTTCGGGGCGGTCCCCAGTGAAGTTAACGAATCATTCATTACGGCGGCGAGGATTCATTCCGAGTTGCTCCACGCAACGCGATCCGGCACGAGTTCGGCGCAGCTTTTCGAAGTCGCCAAAAACGCCTACTCTTTAGCCGGCGCAGCTGACGAAATTGAGCTCCACCATCAGGGAGGTCCTTGTGGGTACTGCGAGCGCGACTGGCTGATCAAACCTGGCGGAGCAGACAGAGTGGTTTTGCCCCAGGCCTTCGCCTACAACCCAAGCCTGCGCGGAGCTAAGATAGAAGACACTGCGCTCGTCACCGCAAAAGAAGTCGAAATTCTCACCGATACACCAAGCCTGCCTGTGATTGAAACCGTGATAAAGGATGAGGTGTACCGCTCAGCGGGAATTTTGGTGCGATAAAAAGTACGGCCGCACCGCTGTCTCCGGCCCAGCCAATCTACATCTCGCGGCATCTCAGTGTGGAGCAAAGTCCATACCTCCAACGGAAGAAATGCACCTCTCTCCGTGTCCCTCGTCGCGACATTTGCCTTCTCGACTGTTCACCTTCTCCTGGAAAACGGAAGGCAGCATTGACTCTGAATATCTTGATCTGGATCATTGCCGCCGCGAGCATCGCGCTGATGCTGTTTCGGCCCTTTGGCCTGGCTGAAGTGGTATGGACCTGTGCCGGAGCCATGATGCTGTGCGTTCTGCGGCTGATCCCGCTGTCCGCGGCGGGTCATGCCGTCGCGGAAGGTCTCGACGTCTACCTGTTCCTCATCGGGATGATGGTGCTCTCGGAATTGGCCAAGACTTATGGGGTTTTCGAATGGCTGGCCAATGCTGCCGTCCGGCAGGCTCGCGGATCGGCGGGCCGGCTTTTCGTGCTGATCTATGCGGTGGGCATTGCCGTGACAGTACTCATGTCCAATGACGCAACGGCCGTCGTACTCACTCCCGCAGTCCTGAGCGCCATCAGGCAGGCCGAAGCAAGGCCCATGCCTTACCTGCTCAGCTGCGCGATGATTGCTAACGCCGCCAGCTTTGTTCTGCCGATATCAAACCCGGCAAACCTTGTCGTATTTCACGATGCCATGCCGTCGCTGATGAAATGGATCGTCATGTTTGCGCTCCCATCTTTTGTATCCATAATCATTACTTATCTAATGCTGCTCTGGTACTGCCGCAAAGATCTCGCCGCCAGAACCAATGGGATACAAAGGGAAGTGCAGCTTACATCAACAGGACGAATCAGCCTGTTCGGCACCCTCGCGGTCGCGGTAGTTCTTCTGCTCGCCTCGGCGCACAAAATCGATCTCGGGCTTCCAACCTGTCTTTCGGCTCTGATCGTGGCAGCCATCGTGCTCATTCGCGAACGATCGAACCCGTGGCGCATCGTTCGTGACATCAGCTGGGGAGTCTTACCTCTGGTCGCCGCGCTGTTCGTCATCGTTGAGGCTGTCCAAAGCGCTGGCGCGCTGGCAATCTTCCACCAAGGGCTTCTCGATGTGCTGAACCGGCCTGCGGCCGCGTCCGCATTTGCCGTCGGAGGGATCGTTGGATTCGGAACAAACCTGGTGAATAACCTGCCGTTAGGTTTACTTGCGGGCGCGACGCTGCAGACAGCGTCCTTTCAGCAGCTATTGTCGAAGGTGGTTCTGATCGCCATCGACCTGGGGCCAAACCTCTCGATCAACGGTTCGCTCGCGACCATCCTGTGGCTTATCGCGATTCGCCGGGAGGGCATGGATGTGAGCGGATGGCAGTTTCTCAGGGTTGGGATTTTGATCATGCCAGTCACGCTCGCACTAACGCTCGCAGCTTCGCTGATTGGAGAACGCTAAGTCATGTGCTCACTAATGATTTTTGGCATTACTCCGATCGCAAAGTCGTGAGCTGCTGCGAGAAGAAGGCTTTTAGCTGACCGACGCGGTTGCCGGCAAGCGGAATCCGGCGCCACCCGATTCGGCCAACATGGCTCCAATCGCAGTGGCCTCCATCGGCCTGGAGAAGTAGTAGCCCTGGCCGAGACGGCAGCCGAGCGCCCTGAGCCGCTCGGCCTGCTCAGCGGTTTCGATGCCCTCCGCCACGACATCCATATCGAGTGAGCGAGCAAGATCGAGAATCGTGCCGACGATTTCGATACTGCCCTGCTCGTCGGCTATGCTCTGAATGAATGAGCGGTCGATCTTCAGGGTATCGAAGGGATAACGGTGCAGGTGGTTAAGGGAGCTGTAGCCTGTACCGAAATCATCCATATGCAATCCGACGCCCAGTGCCTTCAGGTCCTCCATGGTTTCTAGCGCCGCCTCAGGATTGCTCATCAAACTGCTTTCTGTGACCTCGAGCCGCAGGTTATCTGCAGTAAGACACGTGTTCGCCAGAACTTTCGCGATATGCTCGGCGAGGCGGGGCTGGCCGAATTGCCTCGCAGACAGATTTACGCTCACCCGCAGGGGCTGCTCTCCCGCGGGGAACAACGTGCGCCATGCAGCGATCTGCCGGCAGGCTTCGGTCAATCCCCAGTCTCCCAGCGGCAGAATCAGTCCCGTCTCCTCCGCTACAGGAATGAACTCACCTGGAGCGATCATCCCCCGATCGGGATGACGCCAGCGAACCAGCGCTTCGAATCCCGCAATGGCCCTGGTGGCAAGATCGATCTCTGGCTGGTAATGCAATACAAGTTCGCCGGAGCGGATCGCCTGCTCGAGATCGGCCTCCATCTTGAGCCGGGCCATGGCACGCTCGCGCATCCCGTTCGAATAGCAGACCAGCCGGCCGCGCCCAATCGTCTTCGCTTCCGTCATAGCGGAGTCGGCATCCCGCATCAGTTGTTCCGGATGCGAGTAGCTTTCATCTGCTTTGGCAATGCCCATCGCGGCAGACGGCGCCACGCGTTCGCGCCGCCACCGGAAAGGCCGGCGCACCGAGGCGTAGATCTCGCTGGCAACAGCAAGCGCCTGCTGCTCGCCGTCCACTCCTTCCAGACAGACCAGGAACTCCGCTCCATTGAGCCTCGCAATCACCGATTCAGACGTTTGCCGCTCGCTTGCGGCCTCGGTCAGCCGTGAGGCTGTTTCAAGCAGCAAAGCATCTCCCCCCTGATACCCGAGGCTCTCATTGACCATCTTGAAACGTTCGAGAGCCACAGACAGCACAGCAAAATCCCACTTACAATCTGTTCGCGCCTGCTCCATACGACGCTCGAGATGTTCGATAAAGTATTCGCGGTTCGGTAATCCAGTCAACGGATCGGTCATGCGACGCTCAGTCTGATCCGTCATCGAACCGGCAATCCGCACAATCTCACTTCGCCCATCGCAGCCCGCACGCTCGGCCAGTCCGCGAACTGACACCCAGCGCCAGAAACCCTCTCGATCCCGGAGCCGGTGCTCGCTGCGCATCTTGCGAGATTTTCCTGCGCACAACGCCTTCAACTCTGTCTCTAGGCGAGGCCGATCTTCGGGGTGAACGCGGTCCAGCCAATGCTCCAGGGTAGACGTATGATCACGCGGCTCGAAACCCGCAATCGCCTGCCATCGCTGTGAGAAATGGGCAAGATTGGCAGCCGGCTCGAACTGCCAGAAACCGTCCAGAGACGCCTCTACCGCCAGCTGGAATCGCTGTTCGCACATTAACTGATCGGGTTGGGTAGGCATCTGCCGCATCCTCTCGCAAGCGGGCGCAATGGAGCTAAGCCCGTCTATGCAGGTATGCGGTTTATCGGACTGTAAGGGGCCGACGTTTAACCTGAAGCGACCTCTGGCTCATTTTGAGATAGGCGAAGTGCCCTGCCCTCCCGACTCATTCCATAGAAAAACCAGCGCATCTGCCTGATGTTCCATACGCTGCGAGAGCGATTCACCGGCGCTGTGTCCCGCCTTAAGCGAATATTGCAGCAAGATCGGATGGTCTCCACCATTCAGCGCCTGCATAAGCGCCGTCATCTTGCGTGCGTGGAGCGGATCGACACGCGTGTCGCTGTCCCCTGTGGAAAACATGATCGCTGGGTATTTCACGCCCGGCTTGGCGTTCTGATAGGGCGAATACTTGACGAGATAGGAGAAGTCTTTGGGATTTTCGGCGTTGCCGTATTCGGTTGTCCAGGCCCGCCCGAACTCAAAGTTCTGATATCGCAGCATGTCGAGCAGTGGATACCCGCACCAGATCACGGCAAACAAATCCGGCCGCTGCGTCATCGCAGCGCCCATCAGCAAGCCGCCGTTCGAGGCGCCGGCGATCGCCAGATGCTCGCTCGAAGTGTAACTATTCTTGATCAGATATTCGGCGGCGGCAAAAAAGTCATCGAAAACGTTCTGTTTCTTTTCGAACATCGCCGCCTTGTGCCATCCTTCGCCATACTCATTGCCACCGCGAAGGTTCGGCATCGCGAAAAATCCGCCCGCAGCGATCCACCAGGCAAATAACGAGGACCAGACGGGTGTCAGGCCCAAATCAAACCCGCCGTAGCCGGTCATCAGCAGGCGCGACCTGCCATCGCGCGGAAGTCCCCTTCTTCCAGCGATGAACATTGGAACTCGCGTTCCGTCTTTCGAAGTAAAAAAGACCTGCTTGATTTCGTACTTCGAGGAATCAAACGGCACCCTGGGTTCAGCAAAGACTTCGGAGCGGCCTGTCGTTGTGTCGTAGCGATAGATCGTCGATGGCTTAATAAATGACTGGAAGGTATAGAAACCCGCTGGCTGATCGACACGCCCATGGACAATTGAGCCTGAGCCAATATCCGGGTAACTTACGCTCCCCGTCTCATGGCCATCGAGCGAATAGATGGTCGTTTCAGTTTTCACATCCTTGAGGCGCGACACGAACAATTTGCCGCCAACGATGCTGAAGTCGTTGATGACGTCGTTTCCTTCTGAGACCACCGCCTTCCATTGCGCCGGACCGGACCCTGGAGCAGTTTCGACGATCCGTCCATTCGGAGCCTGGTAATCGCTCATCAAAAAGAAGCGATCACCGAAGTTCATGGCCTCATTGTGCGCCTCGACCCCGTAAACCAGAGGCGCAAAATCACCCGCTGTTTTCCGCAGGTCCCGCACAAGGAAGTCATCACGTGTCGATGGAACTCCATGGCTGATCTGGACCAGCAGATAATCCTCGTTTTGTGTGACATGAGCGTCGATAAAATCCAGTTCGCCAAGCTTTACTCCGCGATATTCGCCGCCGAAAACCTTTAGGTCTCGGTTAATCGGAGTTCCCATTGTATGCAGCCATACGGTCGTGCCTTCATGCAGCACCAGGAGCGAGTAGTAAATGCCTTTATTTCCCGGACTCACGCTTACGCTGAAATACCGGCCGGATGGAAGTATGTCCGGTAGCTCCTGGCGATCCGCAACCTTGAGAGCGTGGATGGATACTTCATCGGCGCCGCCCTGACGCACTCCGTAGATAAGCAGACTGCCGTC
>JAFAMZ010000272.1 GCA_019232935.1 Silvibacterium sp. | reverse complement strand
CTGATAGGACTGCGCTCTTTATTTGCAGCCGTCAAAGCAATCCTGCTGAACCTGCTCTCCGTCGGGGCCTCCTTTGGAGCGCTGGTCCTTGTTTTTCAGCAAGGCCACGGCAGCAAATTGTTTGGTCTTGAAGGACCGACCGGTGCTGTATTTCCGATCGTGCCGATTCTCTCCTTCGCCATCGTCTTCGGATTGAGCATGGACTATGAGGTTTTTCTCGTGGCCCGGGTGCTCGAAGAGCGGCGGCGCGGGTTGTGCGAACGGTCGGCCGTGATCGAGGGCGTGGCGCGGACATGCGGGCTCATCACCAGCGCCGCGGCAATCATGATTGCCGTTTTCATCGCGTTCACAGTGGGAAGCTTTCTTGTGGTCCAGATGCTAGGCTTCACGCTCGCCGTAGCTGTCTTCATCGATGCCACCGTCGTGCGGATGATCGTCGGGCCGGCGCTCCTGCAGCTGGCTGGCGATTGGAACTGGTGGCCTTTCGGCCTATACGGCGCTCCGGTGGCATCCGAGAAGCAGCTTGTGCCCTGAGAAGCGATAGGTGTGGAGAGCTGCGCCCCTCACCAAAGGCCTTTCAGGCTGCTCTATGTATCATTTCTTTTCCTGAGGCTGGCCGATGGTGAAGTCCTTGAGACTAAGCCTGGCTTTTCCAGTGCCGTTCTCGATGATCATCCTCGAAGAGCCGGACTTGCCCTCCAGCTTTGCCTGCACCTGCGACGCGGACCAGACGCCATCCACCTGCCGCAGGTCGTAGGAAACGAATTCTTTCCGCTGTCCCGTGCCGTGGATTGTCTTCACGACGTACACAGGAAAGAGAATCTTGCGATCGATCCACGATGTCACTGAGTCGTAGGGGCTCCGATCCTGGGTACCGGGCACGCTTTTGAGGACGAAGCAATCGCGAGCGCCATATTTTTCCGGGGCCTGCATTTCCTGGCCCTTCCAGAAGAATTGGCTCTCCACCATGTCATCGTAGGAGAAGTCGGTTCCCAGTAGAGGATCGTTCCAATGTTCGGGCGCCAAGGGGGTGGCGGTCTTCTCGCCGGGCCGCATCGCCTCGATGGTTAAACGGCCATTCGCGCTCATATGGAGCAAAATGCTTGTCTTGTCCGAGCCTGGCCCGGAGAACACCGACAGGACACGCAGGCCATCGGGAAACCAATGGGCCTTGGCGAGAAACTTGTAGCTGGTTTGCTTGCCATCAGCCCCAAGCTGTGTGATCCGCCCGGTTATGCGGTAGTCCAGTTTCTCAATGCGCTGGCGCGAGACAGTCAGCACATTCTCCAGCTCAGGATTCGCCGGCGCGGCTCCTGCCGCTGACACTTCCGAAGGGCGCGCGAAAGCCAAAAATACCAGAAGAACCACGGACACTTGATTCGCCACAAAGGCACGGTAGAGCCGGGCTGAAGCGCGCATGAAGGTCATAGCTATGTATACAGGTAAAGCTTGTACGCTGCCCATTAACCGCCAAGAATCGCGAAACGGTATTTGTCGCTCGATTGATCCTGGGGTGCGGCACCCGCCAATTTCGCTCTCACTCGCCGAGATTGACTCGATGACCAAAATTCCTTACCGTGGATGCGAGCGCGAAGGGCGCATCCAGTCCGCGGAAAGGGCCGTGCCCACCTTCACTGCGACAATCTGAACGAATCTTCTTTCAGCCTGACTCATGCGGACTCCCAGGCATGCAACGAAAGGAGCTTCGTATGTCTGACAGAGAATTACCCTCCCGTCCCAGCCTCGAACAATACAAAAAACAAGCCCGGGACCTCGCGCGCCAGTGCGAGCAGCGCTCCCCGGATGCCCTCGCACGAATGCGGCGAAATCATCCGCGCTTTCACGCGCTCCCGATGGCCGATGCCGCGAAGGCACCCGTCAGTCTGACCGATTCGCAACTCGTGATTGCCCGCGAACACGGTTTTACGAGCTGGCCTAAATTCGCGAAGCATATCGAGATGATCCGAATGATCGAATCGCTTGAGTCGTTGTCTGATCCCGTCGCAGCATTCATCGAAGTTGCTTCCGTACCGCGGCACACATGGCACGCATCAGGCACACTGGATCATGCAGAGTTGATCCTGGCTCGATACCCTCAGCTTGCCGGAAGCAACATCTATACGGCCGCCATTCTGGCGGATGAAGCAACGGTGTCCGATTTCCTGCGGCAAGAGCCGAAATGCGCGACAACAATCGGCGGACCGCACAGATGGGATGCACTGACGTATCTCTGCTTCTCACGCTACCTGCGGATTGACAAATCGCGTTCGGATGCCTTTGTGCGCACCGCTCGCGCCTTGCTGGATGCAGGTGCGAGCGCGAAAACAGGATGGATTGAGATGATCGATCATCCGGCGCCGAGGCCGCTATTTGAGAGCGCAATTTACGGAGCTGCCGGAATCGCCCGGCATCCTGAGCTGACCAGGCTGCTGCTGGAGCGTGGTGCGAACCCGAACGACCAGGAGACCCCGTATCACCTGCCCGAGGGGTACGACAACACAGTGATGCAGGTTGTGCTGGAAAGCGGGCGCCTGACTCCCGCTTCGCTGACCACGATGCTGTTGCGCAAATGTGACTGGCATGATGATGCCGGGTTGCGGATGGTGCTGGAGCACGGCGGCGATCCCAACGCGGCTACCATCTGGGGATATACAGCTCTGCAACAATCCCTCCGGCGCGACAACGGGACGCCCTTGATCGAACCTCTGCTGAAGTTCGGTGGAGATCCTACACTCAGGAATACAAAGGACGGCAGAACTGCGATGCAAATTGCAGCGCGTCGAGGACGAGGCGATGCGTTGAGGCTGTTCGAGCAGCATGGGGTTTCATTGGCAAAGTTTGCCGAGGCAGACTGGCTGATTGCCGCATGTGCTTTGGGAGATCGCAAGCAGGTGCAGGCGCTTGCTTCTGAGAAGCCTGATCTAGTCGCCGATCTGCTCGCAAATGGTGGCACATTGCTGGCCGAATTTGCCGGAAATGCCAACGTGGAGGGAATGCGCTGCCTTCTCGAACTGGGCGTCGATGTGAATGCGCTCTATGTCGAGGGCGATATGTACTTTGACATCGCGAAGAACAGCACGGCCCTGCATGTTGCGGCCTGGCGCGGGTGGCCGGCAGCCGTGAAGGAGCTGATCGCATGTGGCGCCAACGTGAATGCGCGCGACGGCAAGGGCCGCACTGCCCTGCAACTCGCGGTCAAAGCCTGTGTAGACTCCTACTGGAAACGGCGGCGCTCACCGGAATGGATCGAGCCGCTGCTGGAGGCGGGAGCCAAGCCGGACGGAATCGAGATTCCGACGGGATACGACGAGGCGGATGAGCTCCTGCGAACGTACCGGACTGGCTGACTCACTTGAGAACAACCCGGATATCATCATCAACGACAAGAAGTTCAACGCTTCTCACAATTCTTCGCGCCCGGCACGTGGACCGCGCCTACACTCGCCGCGATGCGCGCGGCGAGCGGCGCAAACTATGTTAACTTTGAGATTGGAGAGAGCTCGTAGCTCAGCTGGTAGAGCATCGCCCTTTTAAGGCGCTGGTCCTGGGTTCGAATCCCAGCGAGCTCACCATTCATGCTTCCCGTCAGGACAGCAGAGGCTCTACAACCAAGTTCGCAACTCGATGCCGAATCCGGGGACCCGGTCGTGGCGATCTGCTGCCCGCTAGGCGGAACGAACCAATTGATGGACGTCTGAGGCGACGGCCCGTGCGGGGTTGAGCGTCTCGTATATATACCGCGCCCACATGCGCAAGCCGCGATCGGGAGTCGACTCCATCCATTCGCGCACCGGGACATGGAACCCAGTCTTCGGTCTTTGCAGCAGCTCCGACGGAAGCGGTCTGGGCAGGGTCTCCGCCACCTTCGGCTTCCCCGGAAAGTAGACACTCGCCCGCAGAGGCGCCATCTGCCGCATCAGCGCCATATCCACGAACGGCACGCGGATCTCAACTGAGTGCGCCATGCCGGCCCAATCGGCATCCCGCAGAAGCTGTGTCCGCATGTAATAGGTCATCTCCAGCGCGGATACCCGAAGAAAATCCTGCTCCTTCTTCCCGGCGCCGTGTGGCCGCTTGAGGGGCTTTACCAGGGCGTTCATCTGCTCGATGGAGCCCAGATCGCGCCATCCCTCGCGCACCAGATCGCCGTCGAGAAACTCCGGCAGTTCCCAGGGCATGAACAGCCCGCGGCGCAGCAGGTACGCGCCCCCCCATGTCCCTCCGTATTCGAGCAGGCTCGCGTACTTCGGAGAGGTGAATCGCGTCATCACCGGCGCTGTCAACACGCGCCACCCGCGCCCGGCGGCTGGAATTGCGCCGATCGTTTCCAGGGCGCGCACAGTCTTCGGAAGCTGCCGGAAGCTGGGATAACCTCCGAACAACTCGTCCCCTCCCAGCCCGCTGAGCGCCACCTTGAGCCCGCGCTGGCCCGCCAACCAGCTCACGAAATAGACGTTCACCCCGTCGATTGTGGGCTGGTCCATCTGCTCCCGCACGCGTTCGCGGTGCGTCGCAAACATCCCTCGATCAACGAATTCCGTGAAATGCGGCAGCCCCAGATCGTCGGCAAGGAGCGCGGCCAGCCTCGTCTCGTCATGCTCGGTACCGCGCAGCACGTCAAACCCCAGCGTCATCGTTTCGATGTTGCGGGTTCGCTCAGCCGCCAGTGACGTGATCATCGCCGAATCGATTCCCGCCGAAAGAAAGATTGCGACAGGCACGTCCGCGATCTCGTGCATCCGGACACTTTCTTCCAGTGCCGCATGAACTCGCTCGAAGCACTCCTCCCGCGAGCGGGGCAGGTCTCCCGGTTCGTATCGGGAAAACTCCTCCACAGGAGACGCGAAGCGTCGCGGCGTCGTGTAGCCGCCACGGCTGACCGTTATCGAGCTTCCGCTCGGCAGACAATGGATTCCCCGGAAAAGCGTGTACGGCTCAGGCACAGATCCCCAGACAAAGAAACCTACATGGCCGGCCGGCTCCTCCCGTATATCCACCCCCGGTACGGCCAGCAGAGCCTTCACCTGGGAGGCAAAATAGAACCGCCCGTCCGTCAGCGTGTAATACAGCGGCTTGATGCCGAACGGGTCACGCGCCACAAAGAGCTTCCGATGCAGGGAGTCCCAGATTCCGAAGGCGTACATGCCTCGCAGCCGCGGCAGCATCTCCTCGCCGTACTCGGCAAACATCGCCAGAAGCACTTCCGTGTCGCCGGTTGTCCGGAAGCTCCTTCCCTTCTGCTCCAGTTCGGATTTCAGCTCTCGAAAGTTGTAGATTTCGCCATTGAAAACAATGGTGTATCGCCCGTCGGCCGAGTGCATGGGCTGGTCCGATCGCGCGCGCGGATCGATGATGGACAACCGCCTGTGACCGAATGCAACAGTCCTGTCCGGTGCTATCCAAATCCCGCCGGCGTCCGGCCCGCGGGTCTCCATGCGCAAGGTGATCGCTTCCAGCGTGGTCTCAAAGTCAACCGGCCTCGCCTCGCAAGTGGCGAGCGTGCCTGCTATTCCGCACATCCGAACTCCCTTTCAGAAAAGGCAGTTACTGCACGAGCGTGGGTAGAGTCTCGCGTGGGTATTATTGGAGCGTTGGCAAAGATTCTGGGGTGAGTAAAAGGTTTAGCGTGGCTACAGGACGGCCTGCCGCGTACAACAGAGACGTCTCATGCGTACGATCAAGTATATAGCCTTTACAAACAAGTTACGTTAAGCACTCATGATAAATCAGCAATCCGCCGCGGTAGCTGAGTCTTTTCTGTAATATGGCGCGAAATAACGCCAGCCGGAGCGACGACGCTCTGAAAGGCGATGAGCCTGGAAGGCTGCCCGCCGGCATCTCGCCAAACCCTCAGAAATTCCTCCGGCTTTCTCAAGAAATTCGACAGTTCCGCTACGCTATCTCCGCACAAGCGTCTTACCATTGAACAGCCCCTCCGCGGAGCAGCCTGAAACGGGAGCCTCTCTCATGACACCTCAAGAGCAGTCGATGCTGGAAGACCTGATTCGCAAGGTCCGCGAAACTCAACTCACCGCGAAAGATCCCGAGGCCGAACAGCTTCTGAAGCAGGGGCTCGCCGGCGATTCCGACGCTATCTACAAGCTTTGCCAGACAGTCCTCATCCAGAACTTTGCACTCGACCAGGCTCGCGCGCAGATCCAGCAACTCCAGCAGGCGCAGCAGCAGCCGCAACCTGCGCGGGCCACGAGTTTCCTCGGAGGCCTGCTCGGGCATCGCGATCCCGCTCCGCCGTCGCCCGAGCCGCAGTATCAACCGGTTCCTTACCAGCCAGTGCCGCCGCAATACGCGCCCGCACCGCCTTATGCCCAGCCGCCCAGCGCCGCCGGAAGCTTCCTGCGCAGCGCCGCAACCACCGCAGCTGGAGTCGCCGCCGGAGCCCTCGCCTTTGAAGGAATTGAATCACTCATGCACGGCGGAGGAATGTGGGGCGGCGGAGGGTGGGGAGGAGGAGG
Source organism: Silvibacterium sp. (assembly GCA_019232935.1). Lineage (GTDB taxonomy): Bacteria > Acidobacteriota > Terriglobia > Terriglobales > Acidobacteriaceae > Silvibacterium. Next base: position 939 of record JAFAMZ010000272.1, on the reverse strand, counting down.
CTTCGGCTCTGCGGCGCCCGTAGTGGACGAGACCGTCATCAATAACTACTACGACGATCCCCAACGCGGCAGTGATTTCGCCGAACACCACGAGCACGAGGCCTCGTTCGACGATCGCCCCGAAGGCCACTCGGATCTCAAAGAAGCAAGCTATCAGCCCGGGGATGACGACGACTCGCGCTCCTTCGACGATTCGCAGGACACCTCACAGACAGACGACTTCGGCTCCGATTTCAGCGGCGGCGACGACCTGGTTTAAGTAGGCCGAATGCAGATCCACCGCCACTCGACCGGTCGCTTTGATTGCCCGGTACCTACCGTTTTCGTCCCAGGAGCCCGCCAACGCCCTTGCTGACCGGACCGCCAGGAACAACTTGCCCCTTGGCAACATTGCTGAGTTCTCCCCTTGCCACGCCTGCGGCGATGCCACCCACGTCCGGGACGAATTCGGATTTGAAGTGGTCCCTTCAATCCCGAATGGAATCCCGTTCTGTCCCCCGCTCACTCCCGCTACTTTTGTCAGTCCACCCGCCATGCCACCATGCAGATTGGCGACCATCTTGAAAGCCAGCGCTCCTGACGGACTGACGGTCCCTGCTCCTGTGATCACACCAATAGCCGGTACCGTGAGGTTGATATTACTCGCCTGAGTGCCCTCCGGTGACACGCGTGCATCAAGGCTGGCGTTTTGTATGGATGTGTTGCGGCTCGATGCGGCTCTCCCCGAAAATGCCGACAACGCTCCCAGCTTTGAACTGGCAAGAGAGATTGCAATTTACGGTGGAGCGCTCCTTTACGGATGAGGAAGACAGATTGGACGCGTCCGTTGAAGATCGCCAGGGCCTCGGCAGCACGAGGCGCAAATGGAAGAGCACTTAGAACGCTCTGCGGCTGAGCGATGACTGTGCTGAATACCGAAGGAACACCGTCCCGTTTAGC
>JAFAMZ010000149.1 GCA_019232935.1 Silvibacterium sp. | reverse complement strand
TTCGATCTCGACTTGCGCCTCCGGAACAGCTGACCTGCGAACATCAGTCTGCACCGCTTGCAGTTGAAGTGGAAGATCCACGCTTTGGCTGGATGCTGCAATCGAGATATGCCGGCGCGCGCGGGGTGCGCCAAAGTGCCTGGCGTATCGTAGTGAGTTCTTCGCGCGAAAAGCTGACCCAAAATGACGGTGACCTTTGGGATAGCGGGCGCGTCGTTTCGAGCGAGACACTCGATATTCCGTATGGGGGCAAGCCGCTTCCTATGGAGGAAGAGGTCTTCTGGAAGGTGGAAGTGTGGGATGAGCGCGGCGCCGCGTCAGGATGGAGTGCTCCCGCACGATTTACCAAGGCTCCTGCTGACCTGTCGGCAAAGTGGATTGCAGCCGCTCCCAATGGCAGCCCGGAGGGCCTGGCAGAGGGCGTCACACGTCCGATGCCCGTCTTCCGCAAGCAATTCGCAATTGAAAAGCCGGTGCTGCGCGCGTTCCTTTACGTCTCCGGTATGGGGCAGGATGAGGTTCACGTGAACGGGCGAAAGGCCGGCGACAGCGAACTTGCGCCCGGCTGGACCGATTACCACAAGCGCGTCCTGTACGACACGTACGACGTGACGCCGCTGCTGCGCCAGGGCCAGAATGTCATCGGCGTTCTGCTCGGCAGCGGAATGTACAACGTGGCGCACACGCCGGGACGCTACCAGAAGTTTGCCGGCTCGTTCGGGCAGCCGCGGCTGCTGCTGGAGCTGCATCTCCAGTTCCGGGATGGTACGAGCGAGGTGATCTCTACGGGGCCGGACTGGCAGAGAACGAGCGGCCCCATCACGTTTTCATCCACTTATGGCGGTGAGGATTATGATGCGCGGGCCGTGCCGGCCGCCTGGGACTTGCCCGGCGACGTAACGCAGAGCGTTTGGCAGAGCGCGATTGTGGTGCCAGGGCCGGACGGCGCATTGCATCCCGAGGTGACTGCGCCGATCAAAGTGATGCACATTTACCGGCCGGTATCGGAAAAAACGCTCCCATCGGGTGCGCAGGTCTTCGATCTGGGACAGAACTTCGCCGGATGGCCGGCGATCACCGTCACCGGCGAGGCTGGAGCGCAAATTAAGCTCATAGGCGGCGAACTGCTATCGGCAGATGGTTCCGTTTTACAGGGGCTTGGCTATATTCGCCCTGGATTCTCGCAATGGTACACCTACACGCTGAGCGGTCATGGGATTGAATCCTGGCATCCGCGCTTCTCGTATTGGGGATTCCGATATGTGCAGGTGGAAGTGACGGGAAAGGCGCGCGTGCTGTCGCTGGAGGGCGACGCTGTCCACTCCTCGGCGCTCGAGACGGGGACATTCGATTCCTCGGTCGCTCTGCTCAACCAGATTCACACCCTGATTCTGCGCGCCATCGAAAACAACACGGAGAGTGTGCAGACGGACTGCCCGCACCGCGAAAAGCTGGGCTGGCTGGAGCAGACGCATCTGATGGGATCGGCGGTGAACTACGACTTCGACCTGCAGCGGTTCTACAACAAGATCGAGGACGACATGGGCGACGCGCAGAAGGCGAACGGTCTGGTGCCGACCACGGCACCGGAGTACACCGTCTTTGGCGGCACGGACGATTGGGATGACTCGCCGGAGTGGGGGAGCGCCGCGGTTCTCGATCCCTGGATCGCGTACCGCCGTTATGGCGATCTCGGCGAGCTGCGCGCCCATTACCCGATGATGCGTGCCTATGTTGATTATCTCTCCAGCCGCAGCGTGGATGGTATTGTCGAATACGGCCTCGGCGACTGGGGAGACGTGGGCCCGAAGCAGCCCGGGTTCGGCCAGCTCACCTCGCACTCGCTGACTTCGACCGGGATCTATTACGACGACATACTGGCCGTGGAAGCCGCAGCCCGCCTGCTGGGCGGTACGGCGGAAGAGCACAAGATGGCCGCACTTCGGCAATTCGTAGGCGATGCTTTTCAGAAGCGTTTCTACCATCCCGGCGAGCATGACTACGACCGGGGAAGTCAGACAGCCGACGCAATGGCCTTGGCGCTTGGCCTCGTGCCGCCTCAGGATCGGGATGCCGTATTGCAACATCTGATCGCCGATATTCGCGCCCACAACGACCATACCACGGCGGGCGAAGTTGGGTTTCACTACGTCGTCGTCGCGCTCCAGGATAACGGCGCATCAAATGTGGTGCTGGACATGCTGCTGCGCCGCGACTCGCCGAGCTACGGATACCAACTGAGCCGGGGCGCAACGTCACTCATCGAGGCCTGGAATGCAGAGCCCAACGCATCGCAGGATCATCTCATGCTGGGTCACGCCGAGGAGTGGTTCTACGTGGGCATGGGCGGTATTCGCATCGACTTCGCGCGCGATGCCGTGAATCCCATTGTCATTGCTCCGGCGATGCTGCAGCGCATCGATTCGGCCAGCGTGGCCTACCGTTCCGTGCGCGGGGAAATACGTGTGGCGTGGAAGCACGCGCAGAAGCAGACTGTGCTGAATGTGGCGATCCCTGCGAACACTTCGGCGCTGGTGGTGCTGCCGATTCCAGACAAAGAGTCGGTGAGTGAGGGAGCCGTGGATGCATCGGAGGCTCAGGGTGTGCAGTTCGTGGGGATGAAGGACGGTTCGCCGGCCTTCCGCGTGGAATCGGGTCAGTACAGGTTTTCGTTTCCGACGGCCCAGGGCAGTTCTCAATGACGCGTCAAGCCATTTGAAAACTCAACGGTAAGGCAAGATGTCGAGACATTGAAGATGTAACTTAGCTCGCCGTCATTGCCTACCCTGAATTGACAGCCTCGACAGGTCAGCTTAGGATCTGGTCTAAACGAACGTTATCGGTAACTGTTTCGATATCTGACGCATTTTAGGTCGGTTTGCCTCCTTGCGGAGAGTCGGCGATCAGTACATTTGCAAATCTTTTCGGAAAACAGAAGAGGTTCCTGGATGTCCTCAACACGGCGCGAATTCCTAGAATCTATGGCTCTGGCCGCAGCCATGAAACAAGTCGGCTTCGCCAGCACGCAAAAGCTGATGCATGGCGAAGCCACAGACGGGGAGAGAAGATCGTGTGCTCCAGGAGACGAGGCCCTGAACGTTGTTTCACGGCACAAGGCAGTCTTCACCGCACCGCCGGCTCAGATCCCGTCACTTT
>JAFAMZ010000128.1 GCA_019232935.1 Silvibacterium sp. | reverse complement strand
CTGGCCGGCGGGGTCGCGGTGCTCGAGCTGCCTACGGCACAGTTCCCCAATATTGCCGATCCGATGATCCAGGTGCAAGCCACTTACCCCGGCGCGGACGCCCAGACGATTGCGGAGTCCGTTGCAACGCCGATCGAACAGCAGATGTCGGGCGTCAGCGGCATGAACTACATGTACTCGTTGAGCGCGAGCTCCGGCGGAAAGATGACGCTGTATGTTGATTTCGCGCTGGGAACCGATATCAACACCGACCAGATTCTGGCGCAGATGCGGCAGGGACAGGCCGCCTCGCAACTGCCATCCGAGGTGACCCAGCAGGGTGTGATCGTTCAGCCGGGAACGACGGCGCCCTTCATGCTCCTTGATCTCTACTCGCCCAACGGCACCTACGACAGCATTTTCCTGGCCAACTACGCCACCATCAATTTGCAATACGCGCTCACCCGAATCTCGGGCGTCGGGCAGGTGCAGATATTCGGCGCCGGTCCCTATGCCATGCGCATCTGGGTGAATCCCGACAGGCTGGCGAGCCTCGGCGTGACCGTGTCCGACATCACGAACGCGGTCAAGGCCCAAAATAAAGTCAACCCCGCGGGGCAGATTGGAGGCGAGCCCGTCCCGCTCGGTCAACAATTCACCTACAACGTGCGAGCGCCCGGGCGGTTGCCTACGGCTGAGGAGTTCGGGCAAATTGTGGTTCGCGCCACGCCAGATGGGCAAATTCTGCGGCTGAAAGACGTGGCGCGAGTGCAACTGGGATCGCAATACTATTCCTATGTTGCGCGGTTGGGAACGGCGGGAGAGAATAAGCCCGCTCAGCCCGCCGCCCTCATCGCACTTTATCTCACTCCCGGCAGCAATGCGCTGCAAACCCGAGCCGCTGTCCTCAAAATGATGGAAGAGGCGAAAGGCAGGTTCCCCCAGGGGCTGGACTATATAACCGCGCTCGATACGACACTCGCTGTGAGTGCCGGCATCCACGAAATCTACAAGACACTGGGAGAGGCTCTGCTCCTGGTCATCATCGTCGTCTACATTTTCCTCCAGGGCTTCAGGGCAACTCTGATTCCGCTGCTTGCCGTTCCTGTCTCACTCATTGCGACCTTCATGGTCTTTCCCGCGCTTGGCTTCTCCATCAATACCCTGTCACTCCTGGGTATGGTCCTTGCGATTGGACTGGTCGTCGATGACGCCATCGTCGTCGTGGAAGCCGTAGAACACAATATCGAAAAGGGACTGAGTCCTCACGACGCGACTATCAAAGCGATGGAGGAAGTCTCATCACCTGTCATTGCCATCGCGCTCATCCTAGCGGCGGTCTTTGTTCCCACGGCCTTTATCCCCGGAATCACCGGCCAGCTCTACAAGCAGTTCGCAATCACGATTGCGATTTCGGTGCTATTCTCCGCATTCAACGCGCTCACCCTCAGCCCTGCGCTGTCCGCCATGCTGCTGCGGCCCAAGAAGGAAGCGCGAGGACCCCTCGGCGCCTTCTTCCGCGGCTTCAACAAGGTCTTCGGGCGCGCCACTGACGTGTACGTAAACATTTGCAGGCACCTTATACACAAATCCGTTCTGGCCTTTCTCCTGCTCGCAGCCCTGGCCGTGGGTGCGGGATACTTCGGTAAACAACTCCCCGGCAGTTTTCTTCCCGATGAAGATCAGGGATACCTCTACGCCGGTTTGCAACTGCCTAATGCCTCGTCTCTGCAACTCACCTCGGACGCTGCGCGCCAGGTCGAGAAGATCATGATGGACACGCCTGGCGTGCAATATGTCAGCACCGTCAACGGATACAGCTTGTTGAGCGGCGTCGCCGCCACCTACAGTTCATTCTTCTTTATCTCACTTAAGCCCTGGGAGGAACGCAAGACTCCGGAGGAAAGCTACGAAGGGATCAAAGCCCACCTTCAAAAGGCCCTTTCAAGGGTCCCCGGGGGGCTTGCATTCTCGTTCCCCCCGCCGGCGATCCCGGGCGTAGGCACCTCAGGAGGCGCTACTTTCATCCTTGAAGACAGATCGGGCGGCAGCATTGACTTTCTCGCGAAAGAGACCCGGGAGTATATGGCCGCAGCGCGCAAACGCCCGGAACTGGCGGGGCTCTTCACAACCGCCCTTTTCGGCGTTCCCCAGGTTGGCGTAAAGGTGGACAACGCCAAGGCGATGACCCAGCAGATCGAGCTGAGTGACCTGTACCAGACGGTGCAGACGTTCATGGGAGGTTCGCTGATTAACTACTTCAACCGCTTCGGTTTGCAGTGGCAGGTATATGTTATGGCCGACGGCGACTTCCGGACCAGGGCAGAAAATCTCGGCAAGTTTTACGTCAGGAACGCATCAGGCAGCATGGTCCCGCTCAGTACACTGACCACCACTGATGCGCGCAGCGGGGCCGAGTTCGTCATGCGCTACAACCTCTTCAACTGCGTGCAGATCAATGCCGCGGCTGCACCTGGATACAGTTCTGCGCAGGTCATGGCTGCGTTGGAAGATGTCTTTCATGAGACCATGCCCGGCCAGATGGGTTTCGATTACTCCGGTATGTCTTACCAGGAGCAAAAGGCGGCTCAAGGCGTTTCGCCGGCCGTCATTTTTGGCATGGCCTTGTTTGTGGTGTTCCTCATCATGGCCGCCCAATACGAGAGCTGGACGCTCCCCTTCAGCGTATTGCTGGGACTTCCCATAGCCGTCTTCGGTGCGTTCTTTACGCTCTACTTACGCCGCTTCGACAATAATGTGTACGCGCAGATCGGGCTGGTTATGCTGATCGGGCTGTCGTCCAAAAATGCCATCCTCATCGTGGAATTCGCCAAGCTTGAGTATGACAGCGGCAAGTCGCTCATCGACGCCACACTAGCCGGTGCCAGGACGAGACTGCGGCCAATCCTGATGACTGCATTTGCCTTCATCCTTGGCTGCGTGCCGTTGTGGCGAGCATTCGGAGCAGGCGCTATTTCTCGCCAGGTGCTTGGGACGACGGTCATTGGCGGCATGCTCGCCTCCACAATCATCGCCGTCTTTTTTGTTCCGGTGTCATTCGATGTGGTGGAGAAGTTCGGGGCGCTGTTCGAAAAGAAGAAGGAACCTGCCCCGCAACCCCAGCCTGCGGTCGCGGGCAGCGCCGATGGAGGGCACGACTGATGCGAGCAAGAACGTTTGTGCTCAGCCTGCTATTGCTCTTGCCTTGTGCGTGCAAGTTGGGACCGAACTACAAGCGCCCCACACTGTCGGTTCCGGATCAGTATCGCGGGGTTGCGCCGCCGCTGACCGATCAACAAGGCGCTCAGCCGGCACAGGCACAGACGCCCACCCAACCCGGTCAGGAATCGTTTGGAGATATGAAGTGGTTCGGGGTCTTCCAGGACCAAACGCTGCAAGCCCTGATCAAGGAAGCGCTGACAAACAACTATGACATTCGCGTTGCCGCGACGCGCATTCTGCAGGCCGAGGCCAATGTCGGGATCGTGCGCGCAAACCAGTTTCCTACCCTCAACGGAAGCTTCGGGATAACCAACCTTCGGAACGAACAGCTCTTCGGCAATACCCACGAGCCTACGTTTGACACAGCAACTCTGCAGCTGAACTACATCGTGGACTTCTGGGGCCAGTACCGTCGCGCGACAGAAGCGGCGCGCGCGCAATTGCTCGCCACCCGTTATGCGCAGGACGTGGTGCGAACCACGCTTGTGGCGCAGGTTGCAAACGCATATTTCCAACTGAGAACCTTCGATTCTCAGTTGGAGTCATCGAAGCAGACCCTGCAGGCTGATAAGGAGATCGTGAGGATCAACACGATCAAGTTCAAAGGCGGCGAGAGCGCTCTGACTGATGTGTTGCAGGCACAACTTCTGCAACAGCAGGCGGAAGCATTCATCGTGTCTGTGACGCAGGGCATTGAGCAGACGGAGAACGCGATCAGCATTCTGTTGGGCAGAAACCCGGGGCCGATACTGCGCGGGATCACCCTCCGGGAGCAGCCGCACATGCCTGAAGTGCCCGCAGGATTGCCTTCAACGATCCTCGAGCGGCGGCCGGACGTTCGCGAAGCGGAACAGAACCTGGTTGCCTTCAACGCAAACGTAGGGGTTGCCAAGGCGGCGTTTTTCCCGCAAATCTCCTTGACGGGCACCTTCGGCGCATCGAGCACGGCGCTGACGAGTTTCCTCCAAGGGCCGGCGACCATCTGGTCACTCGGCGGCCAAATAGCGCAGCCGATCTTCCAGGGGGGCAGGATCACGAGCAACTATCGTCTTGCCTGGGCACAGCGCGATCAGGCCGAGTTGCAGTACAAGCAAACCGTTCAGCAAGCGTTTGGCGATGTGTCGAATTCCCTGGTCGGCTATCGCCAATCCCGCGCTTACCGCATGAAAATACAGGAGCAGACTGACACCTACAAGCAGACGGCCGATCTCGCGAATGTGCGATTTCTCGGTGGATATACGGCCTTCCTCGAGGTCCTGGTGACCCAGCAACAGTACTTTGACTCCCAGATCAGCCTTGACCAGGCGTGGCTGACCGAGCTTCAGAATTACGTCGATCTCTATCAGGCGCTGGGGGGAGGCTGGCAAGAGTAGGAGAGGAGTTCAGGCCTGGATCAGGGTGCATATCGGAATGTAGTTTTCTGCCGATCGAATGTAAGCACACTGCCCGCGCCGAGTTCCGTAATGAAGAAGACACTCGCTAACCTCTATCTGTCAGCCTTAATTTGCCTGGGCCTCGTCACCTGCGCTCAGCGAGCAGCCGGCCAGCAACAGCCAGCCCCGGCGGCCGCGACTTCCGCCGCCAGCACCGCGGGTATTCCCGACGAGGAGATACCCGCAGGCGAAGTCGTCATCGACGGCAATCCAGTACTGACTGTGTATGAGCCGGTAGGCACCCTTACGCCGCAGGGACGGGCCGACGCCATCAAGTCCCGTATCATCGCCCTCGCCAGAGACGCTTCGATTCCGGCCAATTCCATCCATCTGGAAGTGCGAGACGCGTGGACGGAGATCGTGGCCGAAAACCTGGTGATCATGGCTGTGACCGACGCCGACGCAAGAGGTGCCGGCGAGCCGCGGCAACAGCTTGCCGAGGCATACCTGCAGAAGATTCGTCAGACCGTCGAGAGTTACAGACAGGATCACAGCTGGCGGATGATCCTCCGAGCGATTCTCAAGACCGCGCTGGCGACGGTTTTTCTGGTGATCGCGTTATGGCTTGTCCGACGCGTGCGTCTGTTTGTCCGGCACAGGATTGAGAAGCGAACCGAAATCAGCGCAGCGCGGCAGGACAAATCGGCATGGCATCTGTGGGTCTCTTATGTGGGGCCCTTTTTACTCGGACTGGGCACTTTCCTGCGATGGACGCTTATCCTGGCTCTCTTCGAGATATTTCTTACCGTAACCCTGGGCTTCTACTCATCTACTCGCGAGATATCGCTTACCGCCACCAAATGGGTGCTGTCGCAACTGGAACTGCTGGCTAAGTCGGCACTGGATTATCTCCCCAACCTGGTCGTCATCGGGGTAGTCGCACTTGTTACCTATTACCTGATGCGCCTGATCAAGCTGGTCTTCGCCCAGATTCGCAAAGGTGACCTAAAGATTCACGGCTTCTATCCGGACTGGGCCGAGCCGACGGACAAATTAATACGGATGATGGTTCTGGCGCTGGCCCTGGTTGTTGCCTTCCCCTATCTGCCGGGAGCAAAGACTCCGGCCTTCCAGGGCATTTCGATCTTCCTGGGCGTGCTGTTGTCACTCGGGTCGTCATCGGCCGTTGCCAATGCCATTGCGGGCATCATTCTGACCTACATGCGCTCGTTTCTACTGGGCGACTGGGTGCAGATCGGCGAAACCATGGGCGAAGTAGTCGAAAAAAATATGCTGATTACTCGGCTTCTTACTCCGAAGGCCGAAATCATCACCATACCGAATGCCACCGTTATGAGCGGATCGGTAAAGAACTACAGCACTGAGGCCAGGAAGGCGGGAGTTATCTTTTACACCACGGTATCGATCGCCTATGAGGCGCCATGGAGAACAGTGCACGAGCTATTGATCGGCGCGGCGCTGGCTACTCCGCATGTGCTTCACGATCCACCGCCGTTTGTGCTGCAGAGAGCGTTGAACGACTTCTATCCGGTTTACGAGTTAAATGCTTACACCGATCATCCGCGTGAAGTACTGAACATCTACTCCGACCTGCACCGGAACATTCAGGACAAATTCAACGAAGCCGGCGTGGAGATTTGTTCTCCACATTATGCGGCTCTGCGCGATGGAAACGCGACCTCGATGCCCCGGCAATATCTGGGCACCGACTATAAATCCGCGGGATTCCGGCTCGATCTGAATGAGATTGGAAACCATGGCGCCACTCCGGCGAAAGAGCCTGCTTCGCAGGCGGCGAAATAGCCCGTACTGTTGTTTCTGACAGTATCCACAAGAGTTTCCGCCTTAGTAGCCTTGTCCTCCTGGGAGAAGGAAGACGATTCATGGGCGACAAGGAAGCCGCAAGGAACGGCGAAAAACTGACCAACAAGGAATACACGAAGGAGCTTCGCCGGCTCCAGGCCGAGTTGTGCAAGCTTCAGTATTGGGTGAAGCACAAGGGCCTCAGAGTGATTGTCATCTTTGAAGGACGCGATGCCGCGGGAAAAGGCGGAACGATCCGTGCTATTACAGAGCGAGTGAGTCCGCGCGTGTTCCGCGTTGTTGCGCTGCCTACGCCATCGGACCGCGAGAAGTCGCAGATGTACATGCAGCGCTATATCCAGCATTTTCCGGCGGCGGGTGAAATCGTCATCTTCGACCGAAGCTGGTACAACCGCGCCGGGATTGAATACGTGATGGGCTTCTGCACCAAGGAGCAACACGATATCTTTCTCGACCGGTGTCCGCAGGCCGAGCAGTATCTAATTAACAACGGCATTGTGCTGATCAAGGACTGGCTGGAAGTGGGCCAGGGGGAGCAGGAGCGAAGATTCAAGGCGAGGATCAACGATCCGCTGCGGCAATGGAAGCTAAGTCCGATGGATACTGAGTCATTCCGGCGCTGGTACGAATTTTCGCGCGCGAGAGACATCATGCTGGACAAAACGGACAGCAAGGCTGCTCCCTGGCATATTATTCGGTCTGACGACAAGAAGAGGGCCCGGCTCAACTGCATCACCCACCTGCTGGGAATGATTCCCTACAAGAAGGTGCCGGGCGAGAGGGTGAAGCTTCCGCCACGCGACAAGCGTAAGCGATATGACGACCAGGCTACGATGAAGCACCGGCATTTCATCCCAGAGATATATTGACGTGGCCCGGATACCCGTCAGTCGGACTGCATCACTATGAGGCCAAAGCTCCGCGAATGGGTCTTGCCGATCGGCGTGCTGGCCATTTTGCTGGCCTTCACGCCGCATGCGCTCTATCGCGTGTTCAAGACAGGCGATCTATACCTGTTTACCAATGCATTTTTTGGAGACATAGTCGCCCGCCTGCACGGGCCGGGGCGGCTTCGCTTTATCCTTCAACCGACGGTAGCAATCCTTCTCGGCATACGCGACGGCAGAAATGATGGTCGCGCAGGGGCGCCTCCGTTTCTGTGGGGATTAGTCTTCCACAAGGAACTCAGGCCGCAGTTGCTGAAGCAGATGCTTACGTCACTTCGCAACATTGTGTCGATTGCGATTCTGCTGGATCTCATCTCGCAGTACCTGATCTTTCGCATGGTGCGGCCCGGAGCGGCGCTGGTCCTCGGCCCTGTTCTGATTGCGGCGCCTTATAGCTGCGCCAGAGCGTTGGCAAATAGGATTACCCGCGGCCGCGCAGAGAAGGCGGCGGCCAGTTCGGCGAATTGATGGTCCACATATGTGACAGCCATAAGGTTTGCGGCTGATCTTTGTCCTGTTGGGACGTGCTGTTCCTGTGTTAACCTTCCTCAACGCGTGAGTGCCCGAAGTCGGACGCGACCCGCGCTTCGGCAGAGAGAGGTCCGATAGCAGTGAAGGTTGATGCAGGCTAGGTAATGATCTTGCAGCGTCTTAGCCCGCAGCGTTTGCGGTCTCCAATAAGAACGAAGAAGGAGCGCGCAGTGTGCCGAGATAAACACTCTGGCGCGTGGGCATGTATGGCGCGCAATCTCACATGTGCGGCTCTATTCACCTTGGGAATTCTATTTCTGCCGCATTGCGCTATGGCGCAGACCGCCAGCGCTGCGCAGTCAGGGTATCTGGCCAAGGTAGTTATTCTTGGTGCGATTGCCGGAATTGAGCTCCTCATTATTGTGTCGCTTCTGCGCAGCCGGTCCGAGAGCCACGCCACTCAAGCCGTTCTGGAACGCAAGGAACAGCAGCTGCGCAAATCCGAGGAGATGTTCTCGAAGGCTTTCCGGCAAGGCCCGATGACGGTTACGCTGACCTCGGCAGCGACCCAAAGGTATATCGATGTAAACGAGACCTACGAACGAATGACCGGGTACAGCCGTGAGGAGGTACTTGGGCGGACAGTGCAGGAAATAGGGCTATGGGTGGACGGGGACGAAAGGACAAGGCTTATCAGTAAGCTCGTTGCCGAACGGCATTTGCGTGACGTTGAATTCCACTTCCGACGGAAAGATGGGGTAATCAGGATCGCCCAGGCGTCGGCTGAATTGATCGAGCTGGCGGGTGAGGAATGCGTGCTCGGAGTTGCCGCCGACATTACGGACCGCAAAAGGGCCGAACAAGCTGTCGGCGAAAGCGAGAAACGATTTCGTCTGCTTGCGGATTCCGCCCCGGTTCTGATGTGGCTCACCGATGGAGACAGCAAGTTCACGGACGTCAACCAGGCATGGCTCAAGTTTACCGGCCGAAGCAAACAGGACGAGTTGAACGAAGGGTGGATCGAAAGCATTTACCCAGGCGATCTCGAATCGTACAAGCACACTTACGGTAAGGCGCTGGCCTCGAGAGTGAGTTTTGCGGCCGAGCACCGAATGCGCCGTTACGACGGTGAGTATTGCTGGATGAGGACGCATGCGGTCCCGCGATTTCTGGAGAATGGAGAACTAGCCGGCTACATCGGTTGCTGCATCGACGTAACGAACGAGAAGGAAGCCAAGGCAGCGCGTGCAGAGTTCAGCGGCAGGCTGATCCAGGCGCAGGAAAAAGAACGAATGCGCATAGCGAGAGAGCTGCACGACGACATCAATCAGAGAATGGCACTGCTGGCAAACGGAATTGAACGGGTGATTCACGCGAGTGGAAACCACTCAAAGGCGGAACAGACGAGAGAGCTGGACGATTTGTGGAAACTGACAAACGAAATTGCCACAGACATCCAGCATCTCTCACACCAACTCCACCCATCGAAGCTCCATTATCTCGGACTGGGTACAGCGGTGCGAGACGCCTGCCATGAATTCTCGCGCCAGCATCGCATCAGCGCAGAATGCAATGTTCAGGGCCTACCACGTGACCTGGATGAGGACGTCTCGCTCAGCCTCTTCCGCACTGTGCAGGAAGCGCTGCGCAATGTTGCCCGACATAGCGGCGCAGCGGAGGTCAGAGTAGAGCTGATTCAAGACTCCGGTGTGGTCAAGTTGAGTGTTTCTGACAATGGGATCGGATTCGATCCAAGCCGCCCGCTGGATCCCCTCGGCCTGGGCCTGGTCAGCATGGGCGAGCGTCTTCGGTCCGTGGGTGGGGAATTCCGTATCCGATCGAGCCCCGGCGATGGCACGCAGGTGGAGGGCAGAGTTCCGGCCCGCCTGAAGCGGGGCCGAAGCGCCCATGCGGCAGGTGACCAGGAGCGCGTACCCCCGTCACTTTTGACAGTAGGCGGCGAGCCGGAGATCACTTAACCTCGCAATCAGGCTGACTGTCATTCGTTGCCGAGGTGTCCCGCAGTATAGCCACTTTCAGCTTTCGTTGCGACATGCAGGGAAGGAGCATGCGTGTCATGTATCGTGTTCTTCTCGCCGACGATAACTCCGCAGTTCTGGATCAGGTATCCAGAGTGCTGGCGAAGAGGTATGAGATTGTCGGCACATTACGTGAGGGCCAGAGAGTAGTCGGTGAATGCATGCGACTAAAGCCGGACGTAGTGATCCTTGATATTTCGATGGGCGAGGTCAGCGGGATCGATCTGGCGAAAGAGCTCCGGGATTCGGGATCCCGGGCCAAGATCGTGTTTCTCACCGTTCATGAAGATTACGATTTCGTCAACGCGGCGATCGGGTCGGGAGCACTGGCCTACGTAGTGAAATCGCGGCTGAGCGCGGACCTAGTCTCCGGGGTAGAGGCAGCAATCGCAGAAAAGCTCTTCGTTTCTTCTACTTTGCTGTATCAGCAAAATCAGCGTAAATAGCTGAACTCCAGCAGCTTCGAAAATCTTTCATCGAAAATTATGCGGCATCGGCGGCATTTCCGTTGACCTTTTCGCCTGTGTGACGTAGAACACATCTTGCGCCATTTAGCGCCGAGATAATAGTGCGGTAGTCACGAACAAGGGAGATCGACATGTCCTCGAGCCGTTCTCGCATTCTGATAGCCGACGACCATACGCTCGTAGCGGACCTATGCCGTAATCTGCTCGAGGGTGAATACGAAATCGCAGAAATAGTGAGCAACGGTCGGGCAATGGTTCGCGCTGCCGGGCAGCTCAGGCCGGACGTTATAGTGGTGGATATTGCGATGCCGGTGCTCAATGGCCTGGATGCCGGCCAGCAGGTAAAAGAGATCTTACCGAGCGTGAAGCTCATTTTCCTGACGATGAACACCGACATCGAACTTGCGGCCGAGGCGTTTCGCCGCGGGGCTTCCGGTTATCTGTTGAAGACTTGCGCAGCCAAGGAGATGCTCACTGCGGTGCGAGAGGTCCTGCAGGGCCGTTCTTATATGTCTCGGACAATCTGCAAGGACGACGTGGATTATCTGCGCCGTAAGGAAAAGAAGCTGATCGAGGAAGACGAGCGCCTCACTGAAAGACAACGCGAAGTGCTGCAGTTGCTCGCCGAGGGCAAAGTGATGAAGGAGATCGGCGGCATCCTGAATATGACTCCCCGAACAGTGGCCTTTCACAAATATCGAATGATGGAAGCGCTGGGCGCGAGGAGCAACGCCGAACTCGTACGCTATGCGGTGAGGCACCACATAGTGAGTGTTTAACCTGCATATCGGCAGATCGGGATGAGCGGTCCTCAGTCTGCCCGAATCTGAGCGCTTGTTCAGGCGCGGGCGGTGCCAGCCAGCACGTGATCGAGCGCGTGCGCCTTGTCTCCCGCAGACAAGGTAAAAACGGGGCACCTGGCCAGACGGATCACATCGAACGCAAATTTTTCGCCAAGGGCGATTTCGGCGTCGTGGCGTCCGTGCACACCCATGACTATGAAGTCGGTCCGCTTCTCAGCCGAAACCTTTACGATCGTATCTGCCGTGTTTCCGGCGCGAACCAGGCATTCCGAGATGACCGGGTACGTTATCTCACGGGTGAATTCCTGGAACTGCCTCTCGTGGACAGATGCCGGTACTCGTGAATCGGCCCGAACAATGTGCAGCAACACGAGCCTTCCGGCAAGATGCCGGGCGAGACACGCGGTATAGGCAAGCGCCGCCCGCGAAACCTCTGAGAAGTCGGTGGGAAACAGAATGACTCGTTCATGGGTCGCTTCATAGGCGTCCAACCGAACGCTTTTGCCTACGGTGAGCACAGGGCACGATACGGAACGAAGCAGCATCTCGGCAACCGAGCCGAGGCCTTCGCCGTCCCTGAATCCCTTGCCGCTTGTCCCAATGACGAGCAGGTCCGCATGGCGCTCGTCGATAAGTTCGGAGACCATCTCGCGTATAGTGCCAACGCGTACCGCGGTAGAGCAGGGGATTCCATCGAAGGAGAGACTCGATCCGATGCGTTGCAGCTCGTCTTCAGCAGAATCAACGCGAGACGGCAGCGGCTCCGTGGGCATACCATCCAGTTGCAAGGTGCGGGCCATGTCGATGACATGCACAACCAGCACCCTTGCCGCAAAACAACGGGCCAGTTGCCTGGCATAATTCACAGCTCCGTATGATGCATCGGAGAAATCCGTCGCAACCACGATCCGCTTCATTGTAAATTCGCGATATTCATGCATGACACACCTCGTTTCCGCGAAAACAGGCTCCAAGCGACCGCAACTTACGGGAACAAAATGCAGTCGTCGCCGGCGTACCTCTTCAAAAACAGTCCACTCTACTCCAGCGTTGGGACTGCGCCAGTGATGGGCATCACAGGAACGAAATTGCACCAGGAAGGTGACCGCCGTCACAGAAATTTCCCCGTCGCGAACCTACTCTAACGGTGACGACATTTTGATTGTAGGGGCAATCCACTTCAATCCTCTCCTCAGCCGAAAGGCGAATGCCATGAAGTGCGCGAATCCAAACTGCAAGGCCGAAGGGCTTTATCTCCGAAGCGGTAGTGTTTACACGATTGACTATGCCGTTGCCGACAGCGAAGGTGCGGGCCCGTCGGTGGCGCGGAAAATCGTATGGCTATGCGAGAGCTGCACCAAGCGATTCGCCGTTGAGAGGTGGCGTCCCGCGGGACAGCAACTTCAGCCGCGAAGCAAAGAGTCAGCTCCCCTGTTGAAGATGCCGGTGCCACGGTTTGAAATGCGTCTCGGAGCACAGCGTCTCGCCTCATAGTTTTGCTCGACCCGTCCGCTGCGCGGCTTTCCACAATTTTTCACGAGAATGATGCGACCGGCTCCGGTCTTTTGCTTCAAATCAGGGTTGGGCCTGATTTCGGTGACTGAAAACGTCCGAATCCGCGACTGCCGCAGGCGACTGCGGTTTTGTCGGCTTGACAAACGCCAGGGGCGAAATTCGTCGTCCCAGATTTAGACAGGTGGAGGAGATATCCCATGAAGAAGACAGCTACTGAGGAACTGGAACATCGGCAGGCGGCGCCGCTCGCTACTCCAACCGACCTTAAACCGGCAGCGACCAAAGACATATCGGCAACGATGAACGCGATTCTTGCCGATGTATTCGCGCTTTACCTGAAGACGAAGAACTTCCATTGGCACATGAGCGGACCGCATTTCCGCGACTATCATTTACTGCTTGACGAGCAGGCCGATCAGATCTTTGCCATGACGGATCCAATTGCCGAACGCGTGCGAAAGATCGGCGGGCAGACGATCAAGTCGCTTGGGCAAATCCGCAGCCTGCAGCGGGTTCTGGATAACGATGCCGAGTTTGTGGAGCCCTCCGACATGCTCTCCGAGTTGCGCGAGGAGAACCAAGCACTGGCGGCGCGGCTTCGTGAGGCTCACGATGTATGCGAGGAACACGATGATGTGGCCACTACGAGCCTGATCGAAGTGTGGATCGACGAGACTGAGCGGCGCACCTGGTTCCTGTTTGAAGCCAGCCGCCGGGGCGACTCGAGCGGGCACTGATACAGCAGTTCCAGGCCGGGAGAGATACAGACCTCCCGCGTTTTTATTGGTCGAGCGAGAACTGCCAGGCGACGATCTTCTTCAGCGTGTCGTAGGGGAGTTGGCCGTTCGCGACCTCGCCGATCGGAATCTGGCGGCCGTTGATGAACAGCATTGGGGTTTCCGTGATCTCGAGATCCTCCGCCAGCTTAATGGATGCGTCGACGGGCGCCTTTGCGGCAGATGTGTAGGAGCAGGAACCTACTTTGGCTGGATCGAGGCCGATTTTCGTTACGACATCGGCGAGAGTGGCGTCGGAGGTCTCAGGGGTGAGTCCCTCCTGAGCGGCGAACACGGCATCGATAAATTTGAAGAATGCATCGTTGCCGGCCTGTTGGGCTACGCACGTGGCATACGTTGCGGCCTTGTAAGCTTCTGTGTGGATCGCCGTAAGCGGTAAATTTTCGAAGACGAAATGCGCCTGGGGAAAATCACCGATGAGCCGTTCGATAGTAGGCTGAACGGCCTTACAATGCGGACACTGCAGGTCGGCAAACTCGACTAACTCGAATTTCTTGTCAGCAGGCCCCCGGGTATGACCGTCAGCGCGCTCGGTGAGGATCCGGCGCGTATCGGCATATGGCATCGCCCCGAAGGGCAGCACGTCGCTGTTGGAGATGAGGTGCTTCTCATCAGGGGTGACGTAGAAGACCAGAGTGGCGACCTGCTGCTGGGGGTCACTCTTCTGCGCGACAAGAGCCGTAACTTTACTGATTCCCGGAGCGGGCGTTTTCTGGATGGCCTGCACCTGCCACACGCGGTCGGTGTCGTACCCCCAAGAGACGCGGAGGAAGGCTTCTACTGTCTCACGCGAAGGGGCGGAAGTGGAGAAGTTCTTCGGGTCCACGGGCGGAAACTTCGGCCCGGATGAAGAACTGGGAGCCGAGGGAATGTCAGTCTGGCTTGCCGGTTGCTGCGAGAATGCCGGCAGCGTGGCGGCGAGCAATACAAAAACAGCAATGGGTCGGTAGACGGAAGAAAGAAGTTGCATTCATTCCCTTTCGAAGTGATTTAGACCTGGACCTTAACGGCGATTGGAAAACGGCGCCCCATGCCAAAGGCCTTCGTTGTGACTTTGAGGACTGGAGCGGCCTGCTGGCGCTTATATTCGCTGCGCTCCACAAGTTTGACGACGCGGCGCACCAATTCGATGTCGCTGCCCAGTGCCGAAGAGATGTGTTCCGGCGTTTCGTAGCGCTCGACGTAAGCCTCGAGAATCGGGTCGAGCACTTCATAGGGCGGCAACGAGTCGGTGTCTTTCTGGCCGGGACGAAGTTCGGCGGACGGAGGCTTCTCGAGGATAGACGCCGGGATAGTCTCGCGCTCGCGGTTGAGATGGCGGCAGAGCGCGTAGACCTGGGTCTTTACCACATCGCCGATGACTGCAAGCGCTCCCACCATGTCACCGTAGAGCGTGCAGTAGCCGGTAGCCATTTCGCTCTTGTTTCCGGTGGTGAGAACTAGCGAGTTGAATTTGTTGGATAGCGCCATGACGAGGTTGCCGCGAACGCGCGACTGGATGTTCTCCTCGGTAATGTCAGGCTGAAGACCTTCAAAAATCGGAGCGAGCGCCTTGGTGTATCCGGCAAAGAGAGAGCTTATGGGGATAATCTCGTAGCGGATGTCAAGGTTTTCGGCGAGTTGACGGCTGTCGTCGATGGATCCTCGCGAGGAATAGGGACTGGGCATGCCGACTCCAAGAACGTTTTCCTTGCCTAGAGCCTCGACCGCAATCGCCGCGACCAGGGCAGAATCAATGCCGCCGCTGAGGGCTACGATCGCACGTGAAAATCCGCACTTTCGGACGTAGTCGCGCGTGCCGAGCACCAGCGCGCGAAAGATCGCCTCGTCCTCTTCTTCGGCGTTGCTGTGCATGTCTCCGGTGAGGGAATGAGTATCGATGAAAATGAGGTCTTCTTCGAATGAGGCCGCCTGCGCAATGACATTCCCGTCAGGGCCAATGGCGATGCTGGAGCCGTCGAAGATAAGGCTGTCGTTGCCTCCTACCTGGTTGACCATGAGCACGGGCTTGCAATGATGCCGCGCGATATTGGCCAGCATGTCCCGGCGGGTGCAGCGTTTGTCGCGCCAGTAAGGGGAGGCAGAGATGTTGAGGATGATGGAGGCGCCGCCGCGGATGAGCTCTTCGACAGGATCGATGGTGTACAGGCGGTTTTCCCAGAAGCTCTTGTCGTTCCAGGCGTCTTCACAGATGGTGAGGGCAATGTGCTCGCGATCGAGTGAGAAGAGCCTCTGCTTATGGGCCGGCGCAAAGTAGCGCTGCTCATCGAAGACGTCGTAGAAGGGCAGGAGCATCTTTGATTGCACAAACTCAATGTGCCCGTTCCGGAGAAGCGCGGCGGAGTTCATAACGTGCTTGCCGGTGCCGTGGTGGGCGGGCGTGACGTAGCCGCAGATGACGGCAGTGCGGCTGCGGGCGGTGGATGCGGCAAGCTGCTCGACGACCTGTCCGGCGCGAGCGACGAAGGCGGGTTTCTCGAGGAGGTCGGCAGGGGGATATCCGCACACGCAAAGCTCCGGAAAGAGAACGAGGTCGGCATTTCCCTGCTCAGCGCGGCGGATGAAATCGAGGATTTTCTGTGCGTTTCCGCAGAAGTCGCCGATGGTGGGGTTGATCTGGGCGAGCGCGATCTTCACAATTCAAGTGTAGCAACGGGCAATCGGCTTCTGCGGGCGATCAGGCTCCAGTACAGTTGTTTACCAGATCCCGGATCTGCGATGTGATCACACCGCAACTGAGGAATATGGGCTTATCCAGGCACTGAATGCTCAGCTTCCCCGCGGCCGGATCGTAGTTCCACTCCACGGTGATACCACTGCCTGTCGCTGTACCGCTATTTCCGGCGATATTGATTCCGGAGGATTGCGCCTTCTGCAAGAGACACGTGAAGTGCTCCTGGGTAATACCGGAGAATGTCTGGACTTCACAGCCTGGCATGGGGAACTCCTTTGGACCAGGGCCCTCCTGAATATTAAAGCGGATTTCCCGAGGCGGCGAGGTCACGTACCGGCGTTCAGCGGCCCGGTCGAGCCTGGCGCGGCGGCGCTTTCAAAAACGCGGCAATCATCGCCGCGATGATCAGCAAGACTCCGGTGACCAAGAGAGCGGCGCGGAAACTGTGAAAACGGTCGCTGGCAAGGCCCATGATGTATGGGCCGGTGAATCCGCCGACTGCACCGACGGAGTTGATAAAGGCAATGCCTCCGGCGGCGGCGGTTCCTCGGAGGAGGAAGGCAGGAAAGGTCCAGAAGGGTGCAACTGTTCCCCAGACAAAGCCCGTGGAAAGGAAGATGGCAATAAGGGAAAGGATCGGATTAGTCAGCGCGGCACTGGCGATAAACGCAACGGCGGCGACGATGAGCGATACCGTGAGATGCCACTTGCGCTCGCTGGTCAGATCGGAACTGCGCGCTACGAGCAGCATGCAGACTGCGGCGAGTAGGTAAGGCACGGTGGTGAGGGCAATAACGCTGAGGTCTCCGGAGCGGGTAAGGTTCTTGACGACGATGGGCAGCCAAAGCGTGAGCGCATAGAAGGCCACCGACATGGCAAAGTAGATGGCCGCCAGCAGCCAGACGGCGGGGCTGCGGAAGGCGTGTCCGAGGTGGGCGGCATGGGCGTGCTGATGGTGCGCGGCTACCTCAGACACCAGCCACTCGCGCTCGGGCGGAGCGAGCCAGTGAGCCTCCTCCGGGCTGTCGGTGAGGACGAAGAAGGTTGCGATACCCAGAATGATCGACGGCGCGCCTTCGCCGATGAACAGCCACTTCCATCCGGCAACCTGGGCGAGCCCGTCGAGGCGCAGGAGGAGTGTGGAGAGCGGTGCGCCGATGATTCCCGCTGCTGGAGCGGCGGTGATGAAGAATGCGAAGGCGCGGGCGCGGTGCGCGGCGGGAAACCAGCGTGTGAGACAAAGAATGATGCCGGGAAAGAATCCGGCCTCGGCTACACCAAGCAGGAAGCGGAGCAGGTAGAAGCCGAAAGGCGTGCGGATAAGGGCCATGGAGGAGGAAATGATTCCCCACGCGACCATGATGATCGCCATCCAGCGACGCGGACCAAGGCGCAGAAGGACCAGGTTTGCAGGGACCTCAAACAGCGCGTAGCTGATGAAGAAGAGGCCTGCGCCAGCGCCGTAGATTCTGTCGGAGAAGCCGAGATCCCGGCGCATGGAGAGCGCGGCAAAGCTGAGGTTAACGCGATCGAGATAGGCGCAGACATAGAGGAGGAAGAGGAAAGGGATGAGTCTCCAGAAGACCCGGCGCATGATACGGGCGGGGTCGGCGACGGAGTGTGGATGACTACCGGGCATAGCGATGCGATTAGAGTAGCGATTCTTTGGGATTTGTGCAGGTGCTTAGGTTTTCCTTTCCACCGCGAAGACGCAAAGCGGCGCAGAGTATTGCCCACCGAGGACACAACGGACACAGAGGGAGACTACTCGGAGAGGGCTTGTTTTGCGGCGCGCAGTCCGGATCGGAGAGCAGCGTGAACGGTTCCCCAGTTGCCGGTGCTGTCGGTGTGCTCCCCAGCGAAAAACAACGTGCGGTCCACTGGGGCGGCCAGATCGTCGGAAGCGGTGACGGCCCCGGCAGGAGAGTAGCTGTATGCCCCAAGGCTGAACGGGTCGTCTTGCCAGTCGTGGGCGTGATCGCTGACGACAAGGCCGGAAAGGTCGGGGCGTTTGAAGATTACAGAGAGCGTGGCGAGGGCTTCTTCTTTCCGGGCAGTTCCCGCTCCAGCGCGGAGGGCCCTGGGCCCGGCCGTCCAGCCGGTGAGGGTGGGTGACGGATTCGGTGCGGCGGTCCACCAGGTTGTCAGGGGCTTGTCGTCCGCGAACAGAAAGCTCAGGTTCGGCGCTGAAGCTCCCCAGAAGCGATCGCGAAAGAGCAAAGTGATGCGTGTAGCCGGACCCATGGCGAGCTTTCCGATCGCATCGATGTGGCGTGCGGGCTCTGGCATGATTCGAGGCGATCCGGACTGGAGTACACCGAGTGGGATCGCGATGATGCCCCGAGAGGCGCGAATTTCCGGCAATGCGGGATTGGCTGTGGAGATGCAAACGTCACCTGCCTGCCAACGGATCTGGATGACCGGCGTGTCGAGGTGAAGCTGACCTCCGAAAGTGGTGAAGCGGTCGCAGAGGAACTGCGCCAGGCGATCGTACCCTTCGATTATTCGAAAAGACCGGTCGCCGCTGACGCTCTTTTCCGCCTGCTGCTGTTTGTGTAAAGCGGCGGTGCCGATGCGGGTTGAGTCCGCGGCGTTGAAGCCCTCGACGTATGCAGTGGCGCGCGCCGCAATGTGATCGGGCACGCGCTTCTGTGTGAGAAATTCGGCGAAGGGGATATCCGGAGATTCGGGCAGGTCCTCGAGGACGCCGAACGCTTCGTCGAAGAAACCGCAGTCGCCGAGTTTGCCGTTCTCATAGCAGAGGAAATCGCCTTTGCGCTCATAGACCGTGAGTCCTGCTTCGCGGATCAGGTCGAGCAGTTCGGGCGGGCGGCCGTGGACGAATTCAGCTCCGAGCTCGATGGGAAGATCGGTCGCTGGATCTCGCGTGGTCAGGATGCGCCCGCCGATGCGATTTTGTGCCTCGATGAGAACGACGCTCCGTCCGGCTTCAGCCAGAGTTCGGGCGGCTGCAAGTCCGGCTATGCCCGCTCCGATGACGGCAATTTCAGTTTGAGAGGTCATCGGGACTGAACCCTGATCAGGACAAGAGCGTTGGGATTGAGCTGCAGTTCGAGCTTGCCGTTCTTCAGCGATGCTTTCTCTGGCCCAGGTAGAGCAGTCTCGCGATTCAGCTGTTCTACCTGCTCCGGCGTGGGATCGAGCGGCTTGCCCATCGCTGCATAGCGCGGCAGAACGTTCCCGTGCTCGCTGTCGACACGCTGCAGCGTGACGGCAGCATCAGGCGAAACTCCCCGGAAATTCAGCGTGAGGGTGTGCGCAGTTCCCTGCTTGTCGGGATCGACGAGGTTCCAGGCTGTGAGTACCAGCGATCCGTCGGCCGATTTCGTAACAATCACGTCGCTCGACGAATTTGCAATTCGCTGGTTCCCAAGCTGGTGCAGCAGGCCATAGGCATAGTAGCTCGGTTTATTGATTCCGCCCTTCGCGCGCAGCCCAAACTGGCCCGAGAACGGCTGCGGGATCGGGCCGCCCTCCTCGAATACATCGGAGAAGGTCCAGAACGACAGCATGTCCACCCCGCTGCATTGCCGGATCGTATTGGCCAGCGCCGGCCCAACGAAAATCGTATCGCGCGATTCGTTCATGCCCTGCACGTTCCACTCTGTCCACATGAGCGGCAGGTTGGGCATCGGCGAAGCATCGATCTGGCTGCGAACTTTCGCGATGGCGCGAGGGACGCGCTCGTCCATGGGAATGTCTTTCGGAAAGTTCGGAGGGAGATCGGCGGGACGGACTTCTTCGTTGGGACCGAAGAGATCCTCGACCGTGTCGTCGGAATATCCATGCGTTGAGACGAAGTCGACGGGGACGTGATTTGCGGCGCAGTATCTGAGGAAGGCGGGGATCCAGTACGCGGCGGAGCTGGCCGGACCGCCAACGCGGAGCCGAGGGCTGACCGCCTTAAGGGCGCGCGCCGTGTGGACGTAAAGATCGAAGTAGGATTTCTGGCGCGGAATGCCGTTCCAGAAGTCGATGTTCGGCTCGTTCCAGACTTCGAAGTACCACTGCGAGACCTCATCGATGCCGTAGCGTTGGACGAGGTGCTGTGCGAAGTTCGTCATGAGGCCGTCCCAGCGCTCGATGCTTTTCGGCGGTGAGACGTTCTGCTTGTACCAGAAGGGATGCAGCGCGTCGGGGTTGAACGCCAGCTTCTTCGGCATGAAGCTGATCTCCACAAATGGCCGGACGCCGTTCTTCAGCAAACCATCGTAGATCTGGTCGACGTAGGCGAAGTTATAAACGGGATTGCCGTGCTCGTCTTCGTTGTACATGCCGACTTCATCGTGAAGAATCGCATGGAAGCGGACATAGCGAAAATCGGCGACCTTCTTCACGGCCCGCAAGTCGTCGCGGTAACTCTCGCGCAGGCTGAGAATTGCCCGCCCGGAACCGAACATCTGCTCCCAGAAGTGCGGGAATGGAGTGGCTGGCGCGTTGGAGTCGATGTCAGCCTGCTCCTGGGCGATGAGGGGAATTGCTGTGGCTGAAGACAGCAATGCGTATCCCAAAACGAGGGAGATAAGGCGATTCACTTTCTTCATGACTACTCCTGAAGCGAGCCTATGGAGTATGGACTGAGCAGATGGCGCCGCAAAGGAAGGGGGGTGCGCCGAGGCGCACCCGGTTGGAGGTTATTAGAAGCTGAAACGTGCCTGGAAATCGATCATTCTTGACCCCAGCGCACCGGTTGCCTGGCCGAGGTTCGAATTCTGAATGTTGTTTGAAATGGTAGTGGGGTCGATGTTCAGGGTATTGAAGATATTCAGGAAGCTGGCCCTGACCTCGATCCTGGCGCCTTCGCCGATACCCTTAATGTTGGGTAAGCCAAAGGCTTTGGCGAGGTTCATATCGAGGTCACGGTATCGGGGGCCGGGGAAAGAATTACGGCCGAGTCCCGGTGGAGGGATAAACGCGGTCGCAATCTGTCCGGGATTATCTGCGATGGCATTCGCATAGTTTGGAACCGTGAAGTAGTTGTTCATGAACTGATCGTTATTTGTTCCGGTATTGGATGTCCCGGGGTTGGGGAAGTTGCTACCCGTCTTGAAGGCATCGTTGCTGGTGCTCTTAAGAGCTTTGCCGTTGTAATAGGGGCGAAGTTGTTGAAAGCCGTAGTTGCAGAGATTGCAGTAGATTTGGTGCGGGGCTGTGTATACCGGAGTCCAGCCGAAGCCGGTATGGAAGGTGAAGACACCGCCGAGCGACCAGCCTCCGGCAATCTTCTCCCGCCAATCATTTGTGCCGTGGAAAAAGACCGGCTGCCATATGCCAAAGAGTTTGAGGGTATTGCCAACGTCATAATCGGACCTGCCGTAGGCGAATCTCGTGTTGTACAGATAAGGCGAACGGGTGTAGGGTCCGGAGGTGGTATCGAAGCTACGGGCCCACGTGTACTGCGCATTCACAGAATAGTCGTGCGAGAACTGATGCTTCAATTCGGCAACCATCATGTTGTTATGGGAATTACCGTTATTGCCGAATGTGTTGACGCTGTTGACCAGGGAATTGAGCGAGTACCCATGGATCACTCCGTAGGCGTTCGCGTCATAGTCGAAGAGGAGATGTTTGCCGGAGCTGCCCATGTATCCGATATTGGCTACCCAGGAATGACTTAGATCCATTTCTACTTCGAGCGAATAGTGGTGAATGTATTCGGTGGGGAGATCGTTAGTCAGGGCATTCAGATTTGCGCCACCTGCAGTGGGCAGTCCGGCAGAGTTGAAGGTTGTAATTACATGCGGGTTCGCCGGATAGCCGTAGATACTGTGCGGGTTGCTCGAAGTCGCGTAGAGGATATTTGGATTGATGTTGGTGGGACTGGTGCTGGTTCCGGGTACGCCGTAAACAGTTCCGGGCGGATTGAAGTCGTTGGCGTTAGCGTTCGCGATCTGCTCCTGGTTGTAGCTCAGGCCGTAACCGCCACGCAATACAACCTTGCCGTTGAGATAGTTCGGAAGCCAGTTGAATCCAATTTGCGGTCCGAAGTTGAGCTTCTGCGCATTCCAGGCGTCGATTCCCTGACGGATGGTGATTCCGGTCAAGTAGCTGGAGCCGCTGCCGAAGCGGAGGACACTCATATGGTTGTTCTTGTCGCTGAGGGGCCCGAAGTAGGACCAGCGAAGACCCGCGCTGACGGTCAGGTTAGGCCGAACTTTCCAGTCGTCCTGGAAGAAAATACCCCAGATATTTTCACGGTTATCGTTGCGGAAGCCGCCGGGATAGCCGGTGCTCGCCTGGAACGGACCGCCCTCGCCTTGAGGCGCATCGTTGAGGAAATCCCAGATGTTGTAAAAGCTATAGTTCGGTGCCCCGATGGGATCATTCAGATAGTAAAGCCGGGTGAAGTCAAACCCGAATTTCCACGTCTGTGAGCCATGAATCTTGGTGGCAACGTCCTTGTAGCCGTAGGTCCATTGGTTCAGATGCGAAGGCGTCGGAACTCCTATGGATCCGAGGCTGATCTGCCCAAGGTTCGGACTGCCAAACCACAGGATCTGAGGTAATCCGAACGGAGCCTGAGGGTTGCTTTGCAATTCATTCCAGCGCCATCCCGCGGCATTGGCACGTGCTTCGTTCAAGAAAGTTGCCGAAAATGTGTGGTTCCAGATGGCCGAGAATGCGTTGTTGACCTGGTCGTGGTGGAAGAGTTGATAACCGAGACCGCCGTTCAAGCTGGTCTTGGTGGATGGAACCCAGTAGATGACGAAGGCGGCGTGATCCTTGCTGCCGATGTTGGCATCCGCGCGCCCGTTGAACTGCTGGAAGTTGGTATTGGTTGGATTGCTGATCGTGTACTGGGCGATGTCCGGTACATTCGACAGACCACTTCCTATCCCAGGATTTTGAGGACTGACCCAGGTGAGGTCCTGCGTGCCCAAGCCGGTGGTCAGGGGCGAACCTATATTCAATCCCTGTCCAGAAATTGTCCGGCAATTCACGCCCTCTATGAGTCCTGCATCGGTACAGGTTGTGGACGGGATGATGGTTCCTGCAACATTTGCCCCCGGAAAGCTGGTGAACGTGGAAGCGATGCTGCCCGCGGGCGCCAATCCATTGAATTGGGAGGTTGGGAACCACTGCACGCTTGTGGCGGGAACGGTCTGGGCCTGTTTTTCATAGGCGAAGAAGGCAAAGAACTTGTCCTTCCAGATCGGGCCTCCGATGCTGCCGCCCCACTGGTTATAGCGGTCTTCGTCGCGCAGCAGGCCGCGCTGCGCAGGGGTAAGCTTCATCCCGGTTGTCGGATCGAATGCGCGAGCGGACTGCGGGCCGTTCCAGCGCTGGTACGCGTTCAGTCCGGGGCGCACGATCTGGAAGAAGAAGCTGCCGTGAAGATTGTTCGTGCCGCTCTTGGTGATCATGTCGACTATGGCACCGGAGAAGCGGCCATTCTCGGCGTCATAGGCGTTGGAAACGATCTTCAGATCGCCGATCGACTCCTGACTGGGCGTAATGATCGTTGATCCGCCCCACACAGCACTAACGGTGCTGATACCGTCGACGGTGTATCCGTTGCTCTGGAACTGGCTGCCGTTAGTATTGGCCGAAGCACCATTCTCTGTGGCGAAGATACTGCTGGAGTGGCCGAGATTACCGCCGCCGCCCGAGGAGGCTCCGGTCTGAGTGCCAGGAGCCTTGAATCCGCCGCCGCCGGCTGACTGTGCGCCGTCGGAGAGCACTCCGGGCGCCAGTCGAATGAGGCTGGTCGCATCGCGCTGATAAATCGGCATGTGCTGAATCTGGTTGCTGCTAATGCTGGTCTGGGTGTTCGCGGTCTCAGTATCGATGGCCGGTACTGTAGAGCCATTCACCGTGACGGTCTCGGAAGATCCACCCGGCTGCATGACGACGTTGACCGAGTTTGCCTGGTCCGGAATCAGTTCCAGATCGCTCAGGACCTTCTTCTCGAAACCATCCTTCTCTACCGTTAGATCGAAGCGATCAGGCGGGAGCGCGTTGAAATTGTAGACCCCCGAATTGTCGCTCGTTCGGGTCGTGGTCTGATTCGTCTGGAGATCTTTGAGCGTCAGGCTGGCTCCCCCGATGACTGCGCCAGTTGGGTCGGTAACGGTGCCCTGAATAGAGGTGCGGAATTGTGCAGTTGCCGGCGTGCTGAGAAACAGAACGGCTAATGCCGTCGCGCAGATTGCGACAAGGCTCAAGGCTTTGATTTTCATACTGCCTCCAAAAAAGGTGCCAAAGTTTGTGGGCGGCCATCGATTCGGCCTCCCATCGTTTTCGGATTTCAAATGTTTGAGAGTTGCGCCGCCCCGTCCCATACACCGGTAGGAACTGTGACCAGAATGCATCGGCGCCTATAGCGGATCAGGGTGCTGCCATATTGCCTCCCGAACGAGCTACGTGCTTTCAGGGCAACAGGATGTTGTACTACGTCCGAGCACTCTGATGCACGGAAAGGCATCAAAGGAGCTAACCATTTGACGATTTGGATAATAGCGGGGGCGAAATCATTTTGACTGCCTGAAAACGTTTTTCATTGCTCCCTGAGCGTCTTCATAGGATCGACACGCGAAGCGCGCCAGGCCGGCGAGAGGCTCGCCACAACAGACACCCCTGCGAGCAGCGCTGTGACCCCAATCCAGGTGAGGGGGTCGAATGCGCCTATCCTGTATAGCTGGCTCGCGACAAGCCGAGTTAAGAGCGCGGAAGCGGCGAGTCCGAGCGCGCCTCCGATCCCGGCAAGGACCAGCCCTCGCCTGAGGATCAGAGCCAGCAGATCGCGCCTCTGCGCTCCAAGTGCCATGCGCAGCCCCATCTCGTTGGTGCGTTGCGCGACCATATAGGACAGGACTCCATACAATCCTACGGCGGACAGCAGCAAGGCCATTGCGGCGAAGAAAGACAGAAGCAGCGTGGTGAAGCGCGGGGCGGAGGCAGCCTCCGACAGCATGTCCTCCAGAGTGTGGACGTGGTAGACCGGAACCTCGCGATTTACCGAGCTCACGAGCATCCGAACTGGCGTGGCAAGAGCAGCGGGATCGCCCGCAGTGCGCAGCACGAGCGTGGGCGTGCTGATGCCGCACTGTTCAACCGGGAGGTAGAAAGTCGGGCGCGCATCTTTCACAAGGCTGCGCTGCTTGATGTCGCCCACGACTCCGACAATCTCACGCATCGCCTTCTGGTGAACACCATCGCTCAAGCCCGGCTCGATGTGCTTGCCGATGGGGTCTTCGCCAGGAAAGAATTTCTTTGCCCAGCTCTCGCTCACAATCACCACTGGGGTAGATGTGCCGGTGTCGGTGGAGGCGAAGTCGCGTCCGCGCAGGACAGGAATGCGCAGCGTGTTGAAGAAATTCGGGGTGACGATGCGCACATCGGAGGCAGGCTCGTCTCCCTTGGCGGTCGGGCGGCCCTCGATATCGAAGGTGACACCGATGTTATCGCCGGAGAAGGGCAAGGGCCATCCCGCAGCGGCGGACTTTACTCCTGGGAGGGCTGCAACTTTGGGAAGGAGCTGGTCGTAGAACCGGGCAACATTATTGGCGTATCCCTTGCCGGAGGGATAACTGAGGTCCGCGGTAAGCACATTGCGGCGGTCGAAACCGGGATCGACCGACAAAATGTGTACGAAGCTGCGGATGAAGAGTCCCGAGGCAATCAGGAGGACAAGGCCGAGCGCTGTCTCGGAAATCACCAGGACACTGTGCAGGCGATGCTGGGCACGCCCGGCGGTCATCGTGCGTGCGCCGTCACGCAGGCTGGTCGAAAGATCCTGGCGCGACATGCGCACTGCCGGCGCGACACCGAAGACGAGGCCTGTGACGATCGAGGTGAGCACCGCGAACCCGAGAACGGTGGAGTCAACGGAGATGCTGTCGAGCCGTGGAAGATTCTGCGGGACAAAGCGCAGCATCCCCTGAAGGAAGATGGTGGAGAGCGCCAGCCCGAGCGCGCCTCCAAGAAATGACAAGAGCAAAGATTCGACGAGCACCTGGCGGACAATCTCGGCGCGGCCCGCCCCCATAGCCGAGCGGACCGCTATTTCCCCCCGGCGGCCCGATGCCCGGGCCAGAAGCAGCCCCGCGACATTGGCGCACGCAATCAGCAGCACGAGAGAAACTGCGGCGAACAGAATGCGCAGGGCGGGGCGTGAATCTCCAATGACCGCATCGAGCTCTGGCTTGACCTGAGCGGAGCTGAAAAATTTGTTCGAGTCCGGATATTGTGCTGCGAGATTGCTGTCAATGTGACTGAGGTCGGCCCGCGCCTGGTCGGGTGTGATGCCCGGCTTAAGCCTCCCGATTACATCGAGCATGTGAGCGCCGCGCTGCGCTGTAAGAGGCGTATCGCCATCCGGGTCGAAGGCGTCGGCCGCAGCGCTGATCCAGAGTTGCGGCCCCGGATTTTTATAGGGGAAGTTGAAGCCTGCCGGCATTGCTCCCGCAACGGTGTATGCATAACCGTCGAGGGTAATGCTCTGACCCACAATCTGCGGGCGGCCTCCGAAAACGCTCTGCCAGAGCTGATAGCTGAGCATGGCAGCGTTGTGCCCGGCTTTTTCATCGTCGGGCAGAAAATCGCGTCCGAGCGCGGGATGGACCCCGAGGACGCGGAAGAAATCGGAGGAAACGGTCTCGCTCTCGAGGATTTGCGCCGTCCCGGCGTTCGTCAGCGTGTTCATGCCGTCACGAAACGAAGCCATTGCGCTGAAAGAGCGATTCTGCGCTCGCCAATCAAAGAAATCCGGATAGCTCAGGCTCTGCGGAGCGATTATGCCGGTTCTGCGGCTCTGGTGCTGCATTTCTGCCAGCCGGTCGGGTTCAGGGAATGGAAGGGGACGCAAGAGAACAGCATGAACGAGGCTGAATATGGCTGTTGTCGCGCCGATTCCGAGAGCGAGAGTCAATATGACGGTGACGGCAAATCCCGGGCTCTTGCGCAG
Source organism: Silvibacterium sp. (assembly GCA_019232935.1). Classification (GTDB taxonomy): domain Bacteria; phylum Acidobacteriota; class Terriglobia; order Terriglobales; family Acidobacteriaceae; genus Silvibacterium. Next base: position 5,759 of record JAFAMZ010000128.1, on the reverse strand, counting down.
TTGGCGGATGGCGAATCGGAGGTCCTGCAGGATATTGTGCATAACGGCTCATCTGAACCAAAGCACGTCCCCGGCCATGTCCCAGCAGCGATAAACAACTGAAACAAAATGGTTTACGATTGCTTCAGCGAAAGACCAGCGAGGCCGGCTGTCCGAATATGGGAAAAGGTGTCCGGCTATAGACAGAAAGGGAGACCGCGAAGGGTCTCCCGATGGGAACCTGATTCAGCGCCGAGGCTATATAGCCTGCACGTTCTCCGCTTGCAGACCCTTGGGGCCGCGGACGACGTTGAATTGAACGCGCTGCGCTTCCTTGAGGCTGCGGAAGCCGTTGGTGTTAATTGCCGAGAAATGAACGAAGACGTCCTCGTTGTTGCTGTCGCGAGTGATGAAGCCAAACCCCTTGGCGTCATTGAACCACTTGACAATACCCTGTTCCATGATTGGTGTTTCCTTTTGCTGATTTTGATTCGCTTGAGTCTTTCGAGGAAGGTGTGGCGGCAAGCAGTGCTCTGAGGCATTACATACGGCGTTTAACCCACTCAACTACGAGCGTATCTTAAGTATACCGTCCGGCCGGATACCCGTGGAAAACGAATTTTAACGTTTGAAGAATTTCATGGAAGTGAGCGAGAAAATGCAGCCTCGATCGCAGCGGTGATCCTTTCCATGCCGGGCCGGAGTGAGACCGCAAAACTCTGCTGTATTGGAGTCAGATAGCTCGCGGCGTTCTCGCCTTCAAGAACGATCTGCTGCGTAAGCCGCGCGCGACCATTCGGAGACGCGACAAAGGTCCACTTGAAAACATGACTGCGCGGTCGAGCGGAAATTCGATGGTATAAGACTCCATCGAGAGCACCTCGCGAAGCCACCAATGTTGGAGAGGCTGTCCCGGCATTTCGGTCGTACCGGGCGATCCATTCGCGAACGGCCCGTTGAGAAAAAACTGCGCGGGAGGATCGTTCCAGTTCGCTACGTTACTCATGAAGTTCCATGCGAACTCCAGCGGGGCAGAGGTTTCGACGGAGCACTCAGTCTGCCATGATGGTTCGCGCATGGGTTATCGATGCGCCACGGCTTCGTCGGCGTAGAGGGCCGCAATCTCGGGAGCATACTTCTGGGCAATCACGCGGCGCTTGAGCTTAAGGCTGGGAGTAAGCTCGCCGGAGTCGAGCGTCCACTCGTCGGGAACCAGATGGAAGCGTTTTATGGTTTCGAAGTTGGCCAAGGACTCGTTGACGCGCTCAATGATGCTCTGGTATCGCGCAACCACACGAGGGTCCGCGACAAGCTCGCGGCGAGTCGGGGCGCTGATTCCCTGCTGCGAGGACCAGGCTTCCAGGATCGCGAATTGCGGGACGATCAGTGCCGAAGCAAACTTATGACGGTCGCCCACCAGGGCAACCTGCGCGATGAGCGGATCAGCCTTGAGCTTGTTCTCGATCGGAGCCGGCGCGATGAGTTTGCCCCCAGAGGTCTTGAGCAGTTCCTTCTTGCGATCAGTGATGTAGAGGAATCCGTCAGAGTCGAGGTGCGCGATGTCTCCTGTACGGAAGTATCCCTGTTCGTCGAAAAATTCGGGGGCATGCGCCGGCTGCTTCCAATATCCATGGAAAATGCTTGGCCCGGAAACCAGCAGTTCGCCGTCTTCGGCAATACGGCAACTTACATTCGGCAAAGGTCTTCCGACGGAGCCCATTCGGCCTTGCTTCGGGCTGTTGATGGCGATCACCGGCGATGTCTCAGTGAGTCCATAACCTTCTAGTATGCGGAGGCCTATTCCGGCGTACCAGTTTGCGGTGTCGAGCCCAAGTGGCGCTCCCCCGGAGATGAAGCAGCGGACGCGGCCTCCGAAGGCCTGAGCGATTTTCCTGTAGACGAGCGCGCTGGCGAGCTTCCAGCTGAGAGAACTCGGGGTGCGCCCCTGCGCGACGTCTTTTCTGTGCCTGGTCCCGGTCGCAATGGCCCAGCGGAAGATCCGGCTCTTGACAGGCGAGGGTGTTGCGCGCCGTTCAGCTTCTTCGCGGACCTTCTCGTAGACCCGCGGCACAGCAACAAAGACGGTGGGACGAACGGCAGTCATGGCCGCAGGGAGTTTGTCAAACGCGGAGCAGTAGGCGATTGTCACGTTTTGCGCGTAAAGGGCGTAATCGAGATGGCGTGCCGTAATATGCGAAAGCGGCAGGAACGAGATGCAAATGTCGGATTGGGACATCCCGAAGCCGTTTGTCGAATAGTTGATGTTTGACGCGATGTTGCCGTGAGTGAGCATCACTCCCTTGGGCTCCCCCGTTGTGCCGGAGGTATAGATCAGGGTGGCGAGGTCGTCGGGATGGATACCGCAGGCGAGGCGGTCGAAGCCGCTGTCGCGCGCAGTCCCGCGCGCATCGGCGCCGTGGATGAGAGATGAGAAGCTTACGGCATCTTCCGTTTCTGATTCATCCATAAGGACGATGCGCTCAATGCCGGTGTGCCTGCGCCGCTGCGCAACCTTTTCGTATTGGGTGCGGGTGGAGACCACGGCAATGCGGGACCTGGAGTCGGCAAGCAGGCACCCGGTCTGCTCGGCAGTCAGAGTCGGGTAGATGGGCACGTCAACCGCGCCGAGGGCGAGAGTGGCAAAATCGGTGACGGCCCACTCCCAGCGGTTCTCGCTGAGAATCGCGATGCGGTCGCCCTTCTGGATTCCCCAGGAGATCAAGGCCTCAGCGACCGAGCGGACGCGCTGGTAGATCTGGGCGCCGGAAATAGGATTCCATGAGCCGGATGCGTCCTGCGCGAGGACGGCGCGCTCGCGGTTCGAGGCGGCGATGACGGACAGGATATCGTTGAGCGTCTTGAGATTCAGCACTGCGCGTCAACTTTATCGGACGCTCTAAGCCGGGTGCAAGAGGGACAAGGTCGCTATGAGATGAACAGCGTGGCCCGAAGTACCGTATATGATTTGCGTGACGCCCTACCAGGCTGGATGTTGCCCGGCTGGCTCTCAGGAGAATTGGATCAATGAGAACTTCCCTGCCTTTTCGGCTGCTGCCGCTTATGTGCGTTGGATCAGGTCTTACACTTTTGTGCTCAGCCGCGAATTCCGCGAGTCTGCCCCCGAGCAAGCCCCTCAAGGTTCCGGAACTGAAGGTCGAAAAATATAAGCTGTCCAACGGATTGGAGGTGCTGACCTACGAGGACCACAAGCTGCCTCTGGTCGCGGTGGATGTGTGGTATCACGTGGGACCGGTGAATGAGAAGCAGGGGCGAACAGGGTTCGCGCACCTGTTCGAACACATGATGTTCGAAGGCTCGGAACATGTAGGCGAGAAGGCGCATATCCGCTATGTAGAAGGCGCCGGGGCGACGGATATCAACGGCACCACGGACTTCGACCGGACCAACTACTTCGAGACCTTGCCCAGCAATCAGCTTGAGCTGGCACTGTGGCTCGAGAGCGATCGGATGGGCTTTCTGCTGGAGACACTGGACAGGGCCCGCCTGACCAATCAGCGTGACGTGGTTCGCAACGAGCTGAGGCAGGACGAGGGCCAGCCCTACGATCTGGCTGACGAGGAGACTTATCATCAGCTCTTCCCGAAGGGCCACCCCTACCGAGGGGCAGTGATTGGTTCTCACGCGGATGTGGAGGCGGCGCGCCTGAATGACGTTCGCGACTTCTTCCAGCACTACTACACACCGAACAATGCAAGCATCGCGATTGCCGGCGATTTCGACCCGGCGAAGTTGCGAACTTTGCTGGAGAAATATTTCGGACCGATCCCAGCGGGTCCGGCAGTCGACGCGGTGACGGTGATAACTCCGTCCATCACATCTGAAAGGCGCGTCACCATCACGGATACAGTGCAGCTGCCCCGGGTGTCGCTGGCCTGGCTGACTCCGCAGGCCTACAAGCCGGGAAACGCGGAGACCGATCTTTTTGTAGCAATCCTGGGACGTGGAAAAACGAGCCGCCTATACCGCAAGCTGGTTTACGAACGGCAGATTGCACAATCAGTCCAATGCGAGAACAACTCGCTCGCGCTGGCTTCGGTAACGCAATGCGATGTGATTGCGAGGCCGGGAGTGAAGGTAGAGGACCTTCAGGCCGCGATCGATGAGCAGATCGAAGCCCTGCGCAGCGCGGGGCCATCAGAAGCCGAAGTGGCTGAGGCGCGGAACATAATTCTGACGAACAAAATCTCAGGCCTGCAACGGCTGGGCGGTTTTGGCGGCATCGCCGATACGATGGATCGCTACAACCAGTACCTGGGCACTCCGGACTATTTGCGGCAGGATATTGCCCGCTTCCAGAATGCAACCGCCGCTTCGATCAGGAAGGTTGGCCAGGATTATTTCGCAAATTCCCAGCGGGTCGTGGTCGTCACAGTGCCGGGCAAGAAGGTCACCGAAGATGTGCCGCGCAGCCCCGCGAATACCGACGCCAACGTGCAGGTGAAGAATCCCTACACGGCTGAGTTTGAGGCATCGCAGGAGTGGCGGAGGACACCACCGGCTCCGGGTCCGCAGCCGGAGCTGCATCTGCCGGTCCCGGATACCTTCACGCTGGCCAACGAGCTGAAGGTCTATCTGGTTGAGGAGCATGCTCTACCAGTCTTCAGCGCTACGCTGACTAACCTTGCAGGCAGCTATGCGAATCCTGGAGGGAAAGCGGGTCTCGCGGCATTCACAGCACGGATGCTGACCGAGGGCACGAGCGATCGCTCAGCGACCCAGATTGCGGACGATACCGCCAGCATCGGGGCGACGCTTGCGTCCGAGGCGACGATGGACGGCGCGGAAATTCACGTGGCCTCGTTGAGCAACAGCGTGGATGCTGCGATGACATTGCTATCCGACGTAACGCTGCATCCCGCATTTCCGGCTTCCGAGGTAGAGCGAATCCGAAAGCAGCAGCTGACGGCGATCCTGCAGGAAGCCGATGAGCCGTTCGCAGCAACCCTCCGCGTCGGCATGAAGGTGCTTTACGGGGATTATCCGTATGGATACCAGAACATCGGAACCACTGAAGCCGTGAAGGCAACCACTCGGGATGAACTGTCTGACTTCTGGTCTACGCAGTATGCGCCGCAAACGGCAGCATTGGTTATCGCCGGAGACGTTACAAAGGCCGAGGCGCAGAAGCTGGCCGAAAGATACTTCGGGACGTGGCCGCAGACCGCAAAGCCGGTCCATGTACAACTGCTTGCGCCGCCTCCGCAGCCAACGCGCAAGGTAGTGATCGTGGATAAGCCCGGCGCTCCGCAGACCACGCTGGTTGCGTTCGGCCAGGGACCACCGCGCGCTTCGAAGGACTATCCGGCGATCAACGTCATGAACAGCGTGCTCGGCGGACTCTTCTCGAGCCGCATCAACATGAACCTGCGCGAGAAAAACGGGTACACCTACGGCGGATTTTCGGGTTTCTTCTTCTACCGCAATGGTGGTCCCTTCTTCGCCGGCGCGCAGGTGCGGACAGACGTGACGGCTCCGGCAGCCAAGGAGCTGTTTTCCGAGCTGAACCGCATCCGTACCGATCCACCCACTGCGGCGGAGCTCAAGCTGGCGACCGATAACCGGCTGCTTTCCTTACCGGGCCACTTCGAGACGGTCGCCGCTACCACGCAGCGGATGAGCGACCTGTTTACGTATAACCTGCCGCTTGACTACTACCAGAAACTTCCGGGCGAGTATCTGAAGCTCACGCCCGACGAGGTGGAGAAGACCGCAATCGACTACATTCATCCGGAGAACGTGATTGTGATGGCGGTTGGCGA
>JAFAMZ010000064.1 GCA_019232935.1 Silvibacterium sp. | reverse complement strand
ATGTAGGAGCCATTGCGTCTGATGTAGGTACGGAGCATGCCGTCCACCTGCGGACGTGCTTCTGAGAACTTGCCGCGGCCTGCCAGGTGTCTCATGATGGTGGAAAAGTTTGGCCAGAAGCTCTCAGGAACCTTCGGTTCATCGATTTGCTTCACAACCAGATCGACAGCCTTTCTCCACGCTCCGACAGCATCCTGCTTTTTACCCTCTCCCCATAAAAGAATGGCCATGCGGTCATAGATCATCGGATCGTGCGGATGCAATTGGAGCGCGGAATTATGTTGGTTGAGAGCTTCCGTGATGTTTCCGTGAGCGCCGTACCACGCAGCCAACTGCCCGTAGGCGTCTGCGTTTTCAGGTTGAAGCTCGAGACCCGATGGAAGATAATCCGCAGCTTCCGGTCCGCTCGTGAGGCTCACGAATTCCCCATACCGCGACCCATAGTAGAACCACACGTCTCCGGCGAGTTGCTGATTCCGGTCTACAGGCTTACCGATGCGGTCTCCAATGTTCCCATCGCCAAGTACTGTGCGAAACGCGTCCGCAGTGGACGAGTTTAGCTGATTCAAGTAGAAGCCGGTGAGCGCTGTGTACCCGGCGGTCCAGACCGAAGGAAGCCCAGAGCCGCGAGCACCTACAGCTTCCAGAGCAATAGAGGGTTGCGCATGCAGGATGGCATACTGAGCCGCAGCATCGCGCATCTCCGGAGGGCCCTCCCGAGCGAGTGCCAGCAGCTTTTGCGGATTTTCCGAGAGGAGCAGCGAGTAATATCTCTGGCGCGCCTGCTCATCGCCTGCGCTTATTGCATATATCTTCGCCAGGCAGCGTAGTTCGCCGGCCTGTGAACCGGCATCGCGATAGAGCGATGCGGAATAGCTGTAGATTGCGCTTCGATCTTCGCGCTTCCGGGTCGGAGCAAACGCTTCGATCCGGCGAGCTGGCTCATCCAGGAGAAGCCGACGGCGTTGCAGTTGACCCCACACCATCCAGAAGTCGTTGTCGTGCGCGGTGGCGACTTGCCAGGTCCAATCCGACTGGAGCCCGGCTAATTGCCCCGCCTCCGCAGCAGGCAGAAGCAGCGCACCGAGATCGTCGGCAGACATCTTCGCTCCCTTAGCCTGGAGCAGCTGCGCGAACGACTGCGTCTCTTCCGGCGTGTACCAGGTTTGCGCAGCTAGAGCCATTTCTTTGAGTGCTGCGGTGAATCCAGTACGCGCGCTGCCGAGGCGAACCTGCCGCTGCTGTTCGCGCCATTCGGTATTTGTAACTGCCGCGATGCCCTGTTTCTCCACCTGAGCCGCTGTTGCAGCCAGTCCCGGGAGTTCACCTGCTGCCGCGAGTGCGGCCTCCATGCGTCCATAAGCGCTTTCGGGCTTGCGGAGGCGCGTGAGAATGCGGGCGTAGAGCGCTGCTCCAGAATGATTGGCGCTATTGGCGAGCAGGTCGGTTCCAGCGAGATCGGCTCCCTTCTCGGCGAACACACGCGCTTCGTCGAGCATGCTCCATGAATCGAGCAGGCGCGCTGCTTCGAAATAATTTGCCGGCTTTGGCAGCCTGCCCTCTATAAGAGCGGTCTGCAATGCGGCCACTGCAAGATCCGGCTTGCCCTGCCGGGCCCGGGTCTCGGCTGCCTTCTCGAGCCACGAGGGGTCCTTGTATGTGAGGCTGTACAGCTTTTCGTAGTCGGCAATCGCAGCATCATAACGTTGCAGCTTCTGGTTGAGCGCGGCCCGCGCGATGTAGAGATCAACGCGATCAGGGCGGATAACAATCGCTTTCGAGTAGGCATCGATAGCGGGTGGGTAATCTTCCAACGTGGTTTCGAGCCGGGCCAGCACAATGGACCAGCGGGAATCCCGCGGTGAGTCGATCACTGTCTTGCTGTAAAAATTAAGCAGCCTGGACTGCTGCTGGTTTCGAGCCGCATAGATGGCAGCTTCGCTTGCCAGCGCCTCATCGTCAGGGTAGGCGTTAATCAGCTCAATATACTGGTCGACGGCATCGCCGGGCTCCTTGAGTCGAGTGAGAGCAGGAATAAGCCCTCGGCGCAAAGCGCCGATCTGCGTGGCTTTGGCGGCGCGGTCCAGCGGCGCGTCTTTCAACTCAGCGATCGTCGATCGATAGAAATCACGAAGGCCTGCGTCATCGCCCGCGCGAGCGTAAGTATCGGCAGCAGCCGTAAGATAAGTGGGATCATTTGGCGAGGTGCGAAGCAGGTCGTCGAGCGTAGCGCGCGCCTGCTTGTATTGGCCTAGGTCAGTGAGTTTGCGCGCGGTTTCGAATCTGAGCTGGCGGGCAAGATCCGGATACGCCTTCTGAGCGGCTTCGTCAAGAACCGCTACTGCCTGCTGCTTCCGATTATGCGACCAGTCGAAATCGACCGTCGAGCGTACGACGCCCAGGATCATTGGGTTGTCGCGATAGATGGTCTCGATTTCCTTCTGCGCTGCGTCTGGGAGACGGTTGTTGTCATAGAGGGTTACAAGGTCGTATCGAAGCTGGATCCGGCGCGTTGGATCGGTCGTGATGGCGATCTGACGCTGAAGTGAAAGCTGCTGAACCTGAACGAGCGACTCGTCGCGAGCGACCTGGTCGATGTATTCGAGAACTTCGAAGGAAGTCGAATGTTCGAGGAGGTCGGTCAGGGAGGACGCCAGATCAGCAGATCGGCGCTGCGCCTTCAGGATATCGACGCGAAGGGCAATTTCCGGCAACGAAGGATCTGCAGATGACAGCAAGTGCGCCGTGGCATCGTCCACCAGCTTTGCAAAAGCGGGACGGCGAGCAAGAGTCAGCAGCCGGTTACGGCTTTCCGAATCCCCGGATTCTGAAACTGCACCGCGCACATATTCCGTAATGGCGCGGCGATAATCGCGCTCATCTTCGAATATGGCTCCGGATTCGTAACTGTAAAGCGAAGGATTTCCGAGCTTTTGCCTTCCCTTTTCGAGTTGGGCGAGCGCATTGTCGTAATCGAAGTAATCCCAGAAGACAGTTGCCGATTGTAGATAGCCGCTGGACTCGCCGGGATGGATCTGAGCCATCCGCAACCGGTAAGGTGACGCGTCGGCAAACCGATCGCGATCGGCATAGATGTCCCCGATGCGGGCTAGCGTGTCGAGATTTCCGGGATCGTATTCGAGAAGCTTCTTTTCGACCGCGACTGCCCGGGCTGTGTCTGCCGCATTGAAGTAGGCCAGCGACCGATAGAGTGAAGAGGCATTTCCGCCGATTACGGGGTCTGCAGGATACTCAGCTGCCAACGCGTCCGCCATGGGCGCGCACTGTTCAAAGTGCGACTGCCACAGCTCAGACTCCATGAGGAAGCGGGTTGCAGCAGGATTTTGTTTGCTCAGTCCAGACCAGTCTCCCTTTGCGACCTCTCTGTTTTTCTCACGAAGCGCGGCTAGCGCAGGTTCAAGTTTATTAGTGACGGACAAATATTCGAAGAATCGGTTGCGAAGGTCCGAGTCTTCAAACCAATGCTCGGATATGAGCTTTACCCACGCGGCCTCGTCGTAGGTCGGCTTGGTTCCGTAAAGAGCCAGCAGATTCCGGGTGAACACCAGATCGTGCGGGAAGCGTTTGTGGGCGTACAGATTCACTTGCAGTGAAAGCCTTTCGCCAGGCGCCGGCGCGGAATCGAAGTAGGCCTGGAGCTCGGTTCCGCTGAATATCTTCGTCACCTGAGCGGTGAGGGCCGCGTAGTCAGAACTACGTTGCCAACGCAAGTAGAAGCGCGCGAGCTTCGCATACCATGATTTGTCATCAAACTGCTGGATAGCGCGGCGATACACCTCTTCTTCATGGGACCCGAGCTGATTCTGACTAAGAAAATCGCCCAGCTTCTGATAGATACCCGGATCGTCTGGGTCGTGGTCGAGCTCGCCGCGCAGCACCTCAAGGGCTTGCGGCAGCCTGTCGGTGGCTACCAGGCGGGCGAGGTACTGGTCGAGAATCTGCTGGTATTGCGGCGAACGAACATTGAATTGCGCTGGCGCGGGGTAAGGAGGGGCGTCGCCGGGAGGCTGCGGATTTGCTGGAGTTGCAGGTAAGCTCTGGCCGGAAGCTGGCTTTGAGTATTTGACGCTGAGATCTCCCAGCGGAACGCCATCGGCCTTCGCCGCCAGCTCACGCAGCAGACGGTCGTATAGGGCGAACTCGTCCTGCGTTCGATTTGTGCGGGCATAGGCGTCGGCAAGCGCGAGTGCGACCTCAATCCGCTCCGGATCATGAGGAAATTGCGTCAGGAACTCCCGCGCGGCGACGATGACGGAATCGTCGTCGCCGTAGACCCCAGAGGCAAAAATGAGCTTTGCATGCAGTGCAGAACGCTCGGGAGCGCCCGGAAAGCGCCTGTCCAATTCGGCCAGCAAATCAGCAGCCTTGGCGCGGTGGAAATACGGTGTGGCCAGCTGATTTTCAGTGGAGTACTCACTGCCTGTCTGAGTCGTGTTGAAGAAAAGAGAAAGAATTCCATTGAGAAAGCCGGGCCCTTGATCCATGGTTGCTATGTCTTTGTACATGGAAACATTGCCCGCACCCAATCGGAGGGGCTGCTCCGGAGCCTCGAGGAGAATGTCAGCAAGGCCGGCGACGGCGCGCTGCTGCGCTTCGGGCATGCCTTTGCTGTTGTTGAGCGCGAAGTAATAGCGTGCCGACTCAGGATAAGCCTGCACCCCTTCGAGCAGATGCGCGAAAGTGTAGAGCTCCTGGGCGCGCCACGCGGCGTTTCGCGACTCCTTGCTCTGGCGATAGCCGGCGATGACTTGCTTTGCGGCGTCCAGGCGGCCCTGCTGCTGGTAAGCATAGAAGAGCCGCGCGGCAGCATTGAGCTCATCGGGATTTGCACTGAGCGCAGCCCGAGAGTGATCGACGAATGCGGCGAGTCCGTGGGTTTCCTTCAGAAGATTGAAGTAGTCCTGGACGAGTTCCGGCGGCCACAGCGGCTGAAAAGCTTTGTCGTATACTGCCAGGCCTTCCGCCGCTGAGCCCCGCCGATACGCGAGCGTGGCCTGCGCTTTAACCGGAAAGACAGAGTCGGATGGAAACGCGTGGCTGTACAGGCCGATGATTTTCGCGGCATCGTCGAAGCGCTTTTGCGTGAGCAGTTCGTCGAAATAACGTGAATACACTTCGGGTTCGGCGGGATATCGTTCGATCCAGGCTCTATTTGCCCGGTCAGCAGCATCGGAGCCGAGCGCATTCTGGCGAATGACCGTAAGAATGCGTTCGAATGCCTTCCACGAGCGTTGCTCCCTGGCGACGACAAACTTCTCCGAGCCCG
>JAFAMZ010000043.1 GCA_019232935.1 Silvibacterium sp. | reverse complement strand
GCCTTTGCCCGCTCGTGATGCCCTAGCTGATCCGCGGTCAATGCGAGTTGCAGCCGCTTCTGAGCGAATTCTAATCCAGCCGCTTCAATCCCTCGGCGATTGTCCGGTCCGACAGAGGAAGATATTGGCCTTCGCGAACGACCGCCTCCTGGCCTTCCTGGCTCAGGGCATAGCGCAGGAATTCGCGGATCTTGGGATCGATAGGCTGGTTTGGCGGCCGGTTGAGGAAAGCGTAGGTGTGGCGGGCCAGCGGGTACTCGCGCGACACCACAGTGTCACGAGTCGGCTGGACATAGGGACCGCCTTCCTTGGCGGCGATCGCCAGCGGCTTGACCGACGGGTCGGCGAAGCGCAAGCCCGAGATCGCGATGCCATAGGGATCCGACTTGAGCGCGTCGACGATCTGCTGTCCGGCGGCGGTGACGGAACCGTCCGGATGATGGATATCCTTGAATTCCCTGAGGCGATCCCAATTCATCTGGCGTCGATCCTGCAAGGCGGCGTGCTCGAAGAAAACCCCGGTGCCGCTTTGCGCATCGAAGCTGTAGAGATTGATCGGGTGGCCGGCCCAGCTTCCCGTTAGGCCGAGTTCGCCCCAGCTACGGATATCGGCGACGCCTCGGTCCTTCTCGCAGCCGAAAATGGCATCCAGCTGCGCCATTGTCAGCCGCGCCAACGGATTGTCCTTGTGGACATAGACCACCAGAGCATAGGACTTGCCCGGGACGTCGAGGCTACCACTCATCAGCTCGATGCCGGTCGGCCTGTATTGCAGCACATGGAGGAAACCGTCGCTGTCCGTGACATTGGCCTCGCGGCCCAGAAGTGCGATGTCGGCCGTGCCCAGATAAAGGCCCGGCATGCCGTTCGCCGTGCCCTGTAGCGCGATGTCGAAGGTCACATTGGGCTGGAATTTGCGGAAGCCCTCGGCCCACAGCTTGACCGCCATCGACATATATTCGTCGCCTGAGACGCGGATGGCGCCGCTGACCTGTTGGCCCGGGCGGTAGGGTTCGGCGGCGGAGGCGGCAGAGCCGGCGGCCAGGGCCGCCAGTGAAACAGCCCAAAGGGTGCGATGCAGAGAGTTCATCATGGCAGGCCTCAGTCCAGTTTCTTGAGTTCGCGGGCGGCATCGTCCTTGGTGATGGGCAGATAACGGTCGTCGGCTATTGCCGCCTGCTGGCCTTCGCGGCTGAGGATGAAGCGCAGGAACTCCTTGATCTTGGGGTCGACCGGCATGCCCGGTGCGCGGTCGTAGAAAGCGGGGATGAGCCGGGTCAGCGGATATTGACGCAGTACCAGGGTTTTCTTGCTGGCCTGGTAGAAGGGCCCCTCGTCCGCCAGTCCGATCGCGATGGCCTTCACATCCGGGTTCTCGTAGCGCTTGTTCGATATGGCGATGCCGTAGCGGTCCTTGGCTAAATTGTCGAGAATCTGCTGCCCGTGATCATAGATCGAGCCATCGGGCCGGTAGATATGCCGGTAATAGGTCAGGTCGCCATTCCAGCGATGGCTGCCGCCCAGCAGCGCCTGCTGCAGATAGAGGCCGAAACTGTCGTCGACCGCCCAGCCATAGGGCTTGATGGACCGCCCCGCCCATTCGCCGCTCAGGCCGAGTTGATCCCAGAAGCGGATATTGCCGGTGCCGCGGCGGTGCTCGCTGCCGAAAATGGCGTCCAATTGCGCCAGGGTCAGGTGAGTGATCGGGTTGTCCTTATGGACATAGAACATCTGCGCATAGTCGAAATTGCGGACGTCCAGACTGCCGGTCAGGATCTCGACGCCGCTCGGCGGATGATGCCTGATCTTTTCAAAGGCGGTAACCGCGTCGGGGTCGATCTCTTCGCCCAAGATCGCCAGATCGGCGACGCCGCGCGCCAGCGCCGGGATCGCCGACGAAGTGCCATGCATCTCATACTGAATGGTGACGCCGGGTTGGAAACGTTTGAATCCCTCTTCCCACAGGCCGAGGATCTTCTTCATCCATTGCAGGGTGACATGGCCATGCCCCCAGACGCGGATAACCCCCGACACCGATTGCTGCGGCTGATAGGGCGGGATTTCGGCAACGATTCCGGACTCGAAGCTGGTATCAGGCTGCGCCGAAGCCGTGGCGCAGCAGAAACAGGCAATCAATGCCGCGTAGAAGGTAGCGGGCAGTTTCATGACGTTCCCCCTTTACCGGTGGTTGCCTGAAGCTTAGCCGACCAAACTGAACTCAGCCTGAAGGCAAGCCGTCGCCATCCTGCCTGACAGACGCGACAGAAAAATTCAGGAAGCATTCAGGAACGGTTCAGGGACGAAAAGTATAGTTCCAAATCTGCTCAGATGCGGCAAAGTTCGCGTAATAAAAAAGCCTGACAATGAACAGGCAAGATAACAAATCTGGGGGGCGGAAATGCACAAGAGAAATTTGTGGTCATCGACCATTTTATTCAGTGCCTCAATTTTTTTTGTTTGCACTGCACAAGCGCAGACCACTCCCGGCAAGCCGGTCGGGGATGAGGTGCAGGAAGTCGTCGTGCAGGGAAGCTTCACGAACACGGGCACGACCAGCGCGATGAAAATGGACATCCCGCTGCTGGACACACCCTTCTCGGTGCAGTCCTATACCCAAGAGTTCATGAACT
>JAFAMZ010000023.1 GCA_019232935.1 Silvibacterium sp. | reverse complement strand
CTGGTCTCCAACCTGCACCAGCTTTCCGTATTTCTTCTGCGCCTCGACGAGCAGCTCGCCCTCGCGCGGATTATGGCTCGATGGCTTCTCCACATAGACGTGCTTCCCGGCTTTGAGGCCGTAGACCGCGAGGGGAGTATGCCAGTGGTCGGGCGTAGCGATGGTGATTACGTCTACATCTTTCGATTCCAGCACCTTGCGAAAATCCGTATCAGCCGCCGGAGCATACCCCAGCTCCTTCTGCGCTTCGGCCGAGAACTTGTCGAGAATCCGCTGGTCTACATCGCACACATGCGATACATGCGCCGCGTCTCCGTTGTTTTTCAGGCTCGAAAGATGCGCATACCCGCGCCCGTTCAATCCGAAAATCGCAAAGTTCAGCCGCTCATTCGCGCCTATAATTTGCGAATAGCTCTTTGCCGTGGAACTTAATGCTGCTCGGGCCAATCCTGCCGCCAGACCATCCAGAAATGTTCTTCGGGAAATCATCGATACTCCTCCATCTCTGCGCGAAAAAGGCCCATTGCCATAATTCAAACTTGATCTGTCTCGTGGGAGTTGATGAGGCGTGATCAGACCGGCACGGAATCCTTATACACAAACTTTCGTTGCACCTTCAAACGAACACCAGACTGTAGGTTCTGCCAGTGGTTACAATGTTTTGCGAGGCGTTACCCTCCTCTGGGTTGCGACTATATTCCACAACCATCCCGTTCAGGAGAAGACATGAGAAAGCATGCCTGGATGTTCGCAGCATCCGCAGTACTGCTCGTCACGCCGACAGGCCGCCTTTTCGCTCAGGATTCGACTACCGTCCCCGTGCACCTTGTTGTTACAGCCGACTCGACAAAAGACGATAGTGCCCCCCAACGAATCGACAAGAGCAACGTCAACGTAAAGCAGGGCAAGAATCAGCTGGAGGTTGTCGACTGGATTCCGGCCCAGGGCGACTCAGCCACGCTGCAATTATTCATCCTCATCGATGACACCTGCACCACACAGCTTGGGCAGCACCTTGATGAGATCCGGAGCTTCATCAAGGCCCAGCCGCAGTCGACTGTTATAGCCCTCGGCTATATGAGCAACTCAACTGTCAGAGTCGTGCAGGACTTCAGCGCCGATCACGACAAGGTTGCCGCGGCAGTACGCCTGCCCCTTGGCAGGGTCGCCGCAAGCGACAGCCCTTACCTGTCGCTCATCGACCTGCTCAAGCGCTGGCCTCCGAGCAAGGTCCGCCGCGAAGTCATCATGGTGACCGACGGCATCAACCGCATCCGCGAGTTTCCGACATCCTCGAACGTCGGCGCTCCGCCGAGAGGCCCGGGCAGGATACCAGGAAATCCCGCCTTCGGAAGTCCATTAAATCAACCTGTGCCCTTCATTAGCCCGGATGTAAATGCCGCAGGTGAAGTTAGTCAACGGGCTGGGGTGATCGTACATACGATTTATGCCCCGGGAGTCGGCCGGGTCGGGCGCAACTATTTCGAGCTGACCAATGGGCAGAACCAGATATCGAAGTTATCCGATGACACTGGCGGGGAGGCTTTCATGCTTGGCCTTCAACAGCCGGTGAGCCTTCAGCCTTATCTGGAACGTATCCAGACCGTGCTCAACAGCCAGTATTTCCTGGTATTCAAAGCCAGGCCGGGCAAAAAGTCTGAATTGCAGCGCGTCAAGGTGAGCACCGAAGTGCCCGACGTCGAGCTGGTTTCCGCTGACAACGTCTTCGTTCCGGCTCCATCGAGCCTGAGCAAAGAAAAGGAAGAATAACTTAGGTGCCCACCCAAGCCCGATGTTGGCTTGAGTGGGACCGAACCACCGCTTCGCCCTACCGTTTCGCCGGATCAGCGGCCTCTGTATCGATCCCAAGTTCGAGCAGTCCTGCCTGGGCTTTGCCGGCGTCGATCTTTCCGTCGCGCGCCAGCTTCGACAGCGTGGCCGCGGCGATCGATTCCGCATCGACCTCGAAGAATCTGCGCAGATGCTCGCGATTGTCGCTCCTGCCGAAGCCATCCGTCCCCAGCGACACCAGCCTGTTCAGCAGCCAGGGAGCAAGCTGGTCCGGCACAACTTTCATGTAGTCGCTCGCCGCGATGATTGGCCCCTTCGCGCCGTTCAGCGCGGTCAGTATATACGGCGTCCTCGCCGGCTCGGTCGGATGCAGCCGGTTCCAGCGTTCCACCGCCAGCGCCTCGCGCCGCAGCTCGTTGTAGCTGGTCACGCTCCACACGTCCGCCTGCACGGCGAACTTGTGCGCCAGAATCTCCTGCGCCCGCAGCACCTCGCGCAGAATCGGTCCGCTGCCGAACAACTGCGCCGTCGCCTTGCCCTTCGGTGCTGGCTTCAACTTGTAGATGCCTCGCACGATGCCTTCGCGCGACCCTTCGGGCATCTCCGGCATGGCGTAATCTTCGTTGTACATCGTGAGATAGTAGAAGATCTGTTCGTTCTCCTGGTACATCCGCCGCAGCCCATCCTGCAGGATCACCGCCATCTCGTAAACATAAGCCGGATCGTAGCTAACGCAGGTCGGCACCGTGCTCGACAGCACATGGCTGTGCCCGTCCTGGTGCTGTAATCCTTCCCCGAGCATCGTCGTTCGCCCAGCCGTGCCGCCCATCAGGAAGCCCTTGCCGCGCGAATCCGCAAACGCCCAGATCATGTCACCGACGCGCTGGAACCCGAACATCGAGTAATACATGTAGAAGGGAATCGTCGGGATGCGGTAGTTCGAGTACGCCGTTCCCGCCGCTGTGAACGAGGCCATCGACCCGGCTTCTGTGATGCCTTCTTCAAGAATCTGCCCGTCTTTCTCCTCGCGGTAGTAGAGCAGCATGTCCACGTCGTGAGGCTTGTACTTCTGCCCCTCAGGCGTGTAGATGCCCACCTGCCTGATCGCCGACTCCAGGCCGAACGTCCTGCCTTCATCGGGCACAATCGGCACGACCAGCTTGCCGATCTCCGGGTCCTTCAGCAGATGCCGCAGGATGCTCACGAAGCCCATCGTTGTCGAGACTTCGCGGCCTTTGGAGCCCGCGGTCCACTCTGCGAAATACTCCAGTTCAGGAGCCTTGAAGTTGAGCTGAGGAACCTCGCGCGTTGGCATGTAGCCGCCGAGAGCGGCGCGGTGTTCCTGTATATAGATGATTTCCGGACTGTCCTGGGGCGGGCGGTAAAGCTTCGCCTGTCTCGCCAGTTCCTCCGGAACCGGAATATTGAATTGCTTAACGAAAGCCGTAAGCCCGTCATCGGTAAGTTTCTTTTCCTGATGAGAGGCGTTACGCGACTGGGTCGTTCCCAGACCATAGCCTTTGACGGTCTTGGCCAGAATCACCGTCGGGCGGCCCTTATGCTCGACAGCACGCTTGTAGGCGTTGTAGATCTTCGCCCGGTCGTGTCCGCCGCGATGCAGCGTCCAAATCTGCTCATCGGTCATGTCGCTGACCAGCTCAAGTAGCTCGGGGTACTTCCCGAAGAACTCCTTGCGGATAAATGCGCCGCCCTTGGCTTTGAATGCCTGGTAGTCCCCGTCGACGCACTCTTCCATCCGCTTCAGCAAAAGTCCGGTATGGTCGCGCTCGAAGAGCTTGTCCCAATCGGAGCCCCAGATCACCTTGATGACGTTCCAGCCGGCGCCCCGGAAGACCCCTTCGAGCTCATCGATGATGCGCTTGTTTCCGCGGACCGGCCCGTCGAGGCGCTGCAAGTTGCAGTTCACGACAAAGATGAGGTTGTCGAGCTTCTCGCGTGAAGCCACGCCGATTGCGCCGAGCGTGTCGACTTCATCGGTCTCGCCATCGCCGACGAAGGCCCAGATCTTGCGTGGAGTTTTCTCGATCAGGTTTCGGTTCTCGAGATACCGCATGAACCGCGCCTGGTAGACCGCATTCAGCGGACCGATGCCCATGGAGACGGTCGGGAAGCGCCAGAAATCCGGCATCAGCCAGGGATGCGGATAGGAGGACAGCCCCGGCTCGCCGCGCAGCTCATGGCGAAAGTTGAGCAGCCTCTGTTCGTCGAATCGACCCAGAAGATAGGCTCGCGCATAGACACCCGGCGAGGCGTGTCCCTGGAAATAAACGAAGTCGCCGGGCTGATCTCCATGGGTTGCATGAAAGAAGTGGTTGAATCCGACTTCGAGCAGCGTGGCCAGTGATGAGTAGGTGGCCAGGTGCCCGCCGATTCCCGGGTCCTTTTTGTTCTGGCCATGCACCATAGCCATCGCGTTCCAGCGGATGAGGCTCTCCACGCGACGTTCGAGGGCCCGATCTCCCGGATAGGGCACTTCTTCATGCTTGGGAATGGTATTGACGTAGGGCGTGGTCAGCTCGCTTGCAGCCGTGATGCCCGCTTCTCTCGCGCGCTTGCGGAGCGCCTCCAGCAGCTCCGCGCTGCGCTCCGGACCCTCTGCGACGACCACATCGTCGAAGGCCTCAATCCACTCATTTACTTCCGCCAGGAAATCGGACTGAACTGGAATCTCTGCTCGTGTGCTCATAAAGATGGCTCGTGAACGTTTAAGTATACAGCCGCGAAACGAGGGGCTTTCGGGTGCCCACGTCCGGAATTTCGGACGTGAGAATTGAGCTTCGATGGGCCCACCCCTGATATACTCCTCTGTTTATGCAGGTCTTCGTGATTCTCCCTGCCGCCGGCCTCGGCACCCGGATGTCGGCTGGCCATTCATCCATCACGGCCCCCAAGCAGTTCCTCGAACTGGCCGGCGTGCCCGTCCTCATACACACACTCCGCGCTTTTGCCGAAGTGCCCCGCGTCGCCGCCATGTACGTTGCTGTGCGCCCTAACGAAATGGATCGCGTCTCCGTCCAGATACGCGACTACGGATTCGCCGGTAAGGTCCACGTCGTCAGCGGCGGAGACACCCGCCAGGAAAGCGTCCAGCACGCCCTCGACGCAATCGACTGCGACCCGGAGGACATCATCCTCGTCCACGATGCCGTCCGACCGTTGATCGATGCTGCCACCATCGAGCGCACCATCCGCGCCGTCGAGAAACACGCCGCCGCCATCGTCGGCCTGCCCGCCGTGGACACCATCAAGCATGTGGAGCGCACCGCCGACGGGGCCATCATCACCGCCACCGTGCCGCGCGAATACATCGTACAGGCGCAGACTCCCCAGGGCTTCCGCTGCCATCTGCTCAAGCGCGCCTTTGCGGAAGCGACGGCCGACGAGTTTGTCGGCACCGATGAAGCCAGCCTCGTTGAGCGCGCCGGCGGAATGGTCGCTGTTGTGCCCGGCTCTCCGGCCAACTTCAAGATCACGCAGCCCGGAGATCTCGAGCTCGCCGAGTTCTATTTGCAGCGCCAGCCGGCCCACCGCTAACCTCACGTGCAAAAAGCCGCGACGCGGGCCGGCGATCCGTTGTCTGTTTCATACAGGAAGACCATGAACATCAGGATTGGATACGGCTGGGATTCACATGCATTCAAGCCCGGCGTGCCTCTCAAGATCGGCGGACTCTCGATCGACCACCCCGAAGGCCTCGCCGGCCACTCCGACGGCGATGTGCTGCTGCATGCCATCACCGACGCGCTTCTCGGCGCCGTCTCTGTTGGCGACATCGGCAGCTTCTTTCCGCCCGGCGATGCCCGCTGGAAAGATGCCGATTCATCCATCTTTCTGAATCTCGCTCTCGAAGAAATCCGCAACGCCGGCTATCGCATCGTCAATGTTGATACGACACTCGTCCTCGCCGCCCCGAAAATCGGCCCGATCGCCGGTGAGATGCGCGATCGTGTTGCCGAACTGCTCGGCATCAAACCATCGGATGTAGGCATCAAGGCCAAGACCCCCGAAGGGCTAAACGCCGACCACGTCGCGCAGGCACACGCTGTCGTTCTGCTGCAGAAGATCGAAAATGCCGATGATCTCCGCGTGATGGAAGCGTCGATCGAAAGCGAAGAAGAGATAGAAAAGGTGCTGCAGAAGATCGGGACACAAGCCCACGACATCGATCCGCGCCCCGCCCTCAAACCGCTCTTCGACACCGACGACATTACCTAGGTTAGGGCGGCGGAACGGTGAGTCCCGTTGCGTAGCCCCAGCATCCTTGATCAGAGCGGCATTTTTCCGTAGTGTGAAGGGCATGGACGTACTCACCCATGACGAACTTGTACGCCTGACACCGCCGGAGCGCCTGGCGCTCATCGCTCAGCTTTGGGGCAGCCTGGAAGACGAGGAACTTCCATTGACCGCCGCGCAGCAGGCGGAGCTCGACCGCCGCCTTGCTACACTCGATCAGGACAGCCGCGAGGGCACCACCTGGGCCGCTCTGAAGGCCGAACTTGAGCAACGCTGTCCGTAGTGCGTTCGGTTATCTTCACCTCAGCCGCGCGTGTAGAAATGATCGATGCGCAGGACTGGTATGAAAACGAGGTTCCCGGCCTGGGCGGACGTTTCCGCGCAGCGGTTGAAGTCGCAATTGAGCGCATTAGCGCCAACCCGCGGCAATTCCCCGTGATCTACAAAAATGTACGCCGCGCTCTCCTTCGCCGTTTCCGTATGCTCTCATGTTCGTCATCGAAGCAGATGAAACACTGACGGTTATTGCCTGCTTTCATGGAAGCCGCGATCCACTGCATTGGCAGAAACGAACCTGAACATCCGAAGTTCTGAGCCGTGGGTGGCGCTTTCCTTCCCCACACGAATCAGTTACAAGTGAACATTCCTGCTTGTAGGACTCTGCACATGTTTAAAAAAATGCTCGTGCCGGTCTATATCCTGACATCTCTTTTTGCTGTGACTGCCGTTTGCACCCCCGCCCAATCCGCCAACTTCCAAACCCCCGCCGAAAAATCCGGCTACACCACCACCCCCGACTACGCCGAAACCATGGCCTACCTGCGCCGCGTTGCCGCCGCCGCGCCCAACCAGGTCAAAATCGAGCCCTTCGGCGAGACCGGAGAGGGCAGGGAACTGGACATTGTCATCGCCTCGAAGGACGCAGTCTTCGACCCCGCCGCCATCCACGCCTCCCGTCGCCCCATCGTGCTCGTCCAGAACTCCATCCACGCCGGCGAAATGGACGGCAAGGACTCCTGCCTGGCCCTCCTCCGCGACATGGTCATCTCCAAATCGCAGGCCGCTCTGCTCGACAACGCGGTCTTCGTCTTCATCCCCATGTACAACGCCGACGGACACGAGCGCCGCTCGCCGTACAACCGTATCAACCAGAACGGCCCCGCCGAAATGGGCTGGCGCGGCAACGGAACCAACCTCAACCTGAACCGCGACTACCTCAAGGCCGACACGCCTGAAACCCGTGCCTTCATGGCGATGTTCCGTCGCTGGCTACCCGACTTCTTCGTCGACGACCATGTCACCGACGGCGCCGACTTCCAGTACGACGTCACCTTCACCATCGATGACGGCCCCAACGTCTATGGTCCCACGGCCCGCTGGATCGACGATGTCGTCACCCCCACGCTCGTCAAGCAGGTTGATGCCGTACCCGGACACCTCGCATCGCCCACCTACATCACACTCAATGACGATACCGATCCCGCCAAAGGCCTCGGCTTCAACGACGACCCGCCGCGCTTCTCCACCGGATACATGATCCTCGAGAACCGCCCCGGCATGCTCGTCGAACTGCACATGCTCAAGGACTACAAGACCCGCGTCACCGGCAACTACGAAATCCTCCGAGCCCTCATGCAGGTCGTGAACCGAGACGCCGACAAGCTCCTGAAGTTCAATGCCGATGCCGACGCCGAAGCCGCCCGCCTCGGCGCACACCCGCTCGGCAATCAGCAGTTCCCGCTGCGCCTCTCATGGAGCGGGGAAACCACCCCATTCCTCTTCCGCGGATACCGATACACCCGCCAGCTCAGCGAAGTCTCCGGCACGATGTGGATCAAGTACACCCACGAGCCCTGGGACGTGTCTCTGCCTCTTTCCACGGGATTCAAAGTCACCGCCTCCACTGTCCCGCCCGCCGCCTACATTATCCCGCGCCAGTGGACGCGCGTCATCGACGTCCTTGCCGCGCATCAGGTAGAAATGCAGCGCACCTCCGCGCCCTGGACCGGCCAAGTCGAGACCTACCGCTGCAATCACATGGAGTGGAACCGCCCTCCCTTCGAAGGCCGCCATCCCCTCTTTCCCGGAGAAGCCGCCGCCGAACCCGGCAAATTCGGCCACTGCGATCTCGTAACCAAGACCGTGACATATCCAGCCGGATCCGCGGTCGTCCAGCTCAACCAGCGCCTGTCGAAAGTCGCATTGCAGTGGCTCGAGCCCGAAGGCCCCGACTCCGCCATGGCCTGGGGCTTCTTCGACAGCATCTTCGAGCAGAAAGAGTACGGCGAACCCTACGTCCTCGAAAAGCTCGCCCGCGACATGATGGACAAGGACCCCAAGCTCAAGGAAGAATTCCAGCGCAGGATCGAAAACGACCCGAAATTCGCGGCCAGCCCCTACGCGCGGCTGTCCTTCTTCTACGAACACTCGCCGTACTACGCCGCGAATCGCGTCGGCGAGTACCCCGTCGGTCGATTGACTAAGCTCGAGGGCGTGCCGCTGGAGAAATGAAGTGTCCGGAATCCGAAACGAGTGGGCCGATAAAAAGGCACAGTTCCTGCGATTCAACGGCGCTGTCGAGCGGGACCCCGCCATCGACCGCTGGATGAACGACCATCCAGGCGAGTTGGGCGCCATCGCGCAGCAGTGGTTTGAGGTGATGCGAAAATGCGGCGACGAAGTCCGCGAACTCATCCACGACGGCTGCCCCGTAGCATGTCTGGGAGACGCGCCCTTCGGCTACGTCAACGTATTCACTTCACATGTCAACGTGGGATTCTTCCATGGCGCAGCCCTGCCCGATCCGGCCCGCCTGCTGCAAGGCACCGGCAAGTTCATGCGCCATGTAAAGCTGAGACCCGGAACGCCCATAAACGGTGCCGCTCTGAGCAAACTCATCGAAACGTCGTACGCGGATATAAAAGCTCGCGTTGAACACGGATAGCCCAGGCATTCGTCTGATGAATCGCGAGGCACGCGAGAAAGGGCATACTCTGGATCAATGGATTGCGGGTGTGAGGCGAATGCCGATTCCCTTGCGCAGCGGCGAGTGCTGTCCATCGCTCTGGGCCTCAACGCAACCATGTTCGTTGTCGGTCTGCTGGCCGGCCTTGCTGCTCAATCTACGGGACTGATCGCCGATTCGCTGGATATGTTCGCGGACGCCACAGCCTACGGCATCGCCTTAATCGCTTCCCGCCGCGGCCCCCGGTTCAAGGCAAGGGCGGCGACGTGGAGCGGCCTCATGCTGCTCGTTCTTGGTTCGGGCGTACTGTGTGACGTTGTCCGCCGATACGCAACCGGAAGCGCGCCCGAGAGCCGCATCATGATGGCGGTGGCCAGCCTCTCCCTCGCAGTGAATGCGACGGTCTTAGACCTTCTGGGCAAGCACCGCGACGAGGGGGTGCATTTGCGCGCCACCTGGATATTTACCCGCGCCGACGTGGTCGCGAATCTGGCGGTCATTGCGTCAGGGCTGACAATCCTGCTTACCGGCTTTCGCCTCGCCGACCTCATCATCGGCGCGGCGATTGGCCTCTACGTTATACGGGAAGCGTTGGAAATTCTGCGCGGAGCGCGAAGAGCAACTGAAGAGCCGGTAATCGCACCGCGCGTAGATTGACTCCGCTGCCGAAATAGCACGTCGCAACAAAGTTGACCATCATTCGAGAAAACGTATACTTGCCCTGTCCTGATTTTCCCAGAAGACCAGCCCCACTATGCTCAAACCCGCCCTCGCTTGCACTCTCCTCCTCGTCGCCGCCGCCCAGTCCCAAACCGCTACCCTCCACATCGACACCTCCAAACCCGTCTCCAAGGTCAGCCCCGAGCTCTATGGCCTCATGACCGAGGAGATCAACTACTCCTACGACGGAGGTCTCTACGCCGAGCTCATCCGCAATCGAACCATGCGTGCCGATTGGAGCGGAGTTCTGCATTGGTACGTCGTCGAGCACGGAAACTCCCAGGCATCCATCTCTCCCGACAAGACCACCAGTCCCAGCGCCGCTCTGCCTTACAGCGTGAAGCTTACCGTCACCCAGGCCGACCCATCCAACCCCGCCGGCCTCGAAAACGAAGGCTACTGGGGAATCCCCGTCACGCCGAACACCGAATACAGAGGCTCCTTCTACGCGAAATCGGACAGCGGCGCCAACATCACCGTCCGCCTCGTCGACGACTTCAGACCCAGGACTATCGCCCAGGCCGTCATGACCGACGTTATCGCCGACTGGAAGAAATACGAATTCACGCTGAAGACAGGCAACACGAACACCAGCACTGCCAACCACCTCGTCCTCACCATCGACAAGCCCGGAACCGTCTGGTTCAGCCTAGTCTCGCTCTTTCCGCCCACCTACATGAACCAGCCCAATGGCTTCCGCATCGACCTCATGGAAAAGCTCGCCGCCATGCACCCCAAATTCCTGCGCCTCCCCGGCGGCAACTACCTCGAGGGCGACCACATCAACGAGCGCTTCGACTGGAAGAAGACCATCGGCCCGCTCGTTGACCGCCCCACCCACCGGAGCCCGTGGAATTACCAATCCTCCGACGGTATGGGCCTGCTTGAATTCCTGATGTGGTGCGAAGACCTGCATATGCAGCCAGTGCTTGCGGTCTACGCCGGATACTCGCTCATGCAGGAGCACGTCAACCCCGGCCCGGACCTCGACCCTTACGTGCAGGACGCCCTCGACGAAATCGAGTACGTGACCGGCGGCCCGGACACAAAATGGGGAGCCGAGCGCGTGAAAGACGGCCACCCCGCGCCCTTTCCCCTCAAGTATGTCGAGATCGGTAATGAAGATATGTTCGACAGATCGGGGAGCTACGAAGGCCGTTACGCGCAGTTCTACAAGGCCATCAAGGCGAAGTACCCGAATCTGCAACTGATCGCCACCATGACGATCAAGGACATGCGCCCTGATGTCATCGACGACCACTTCTACCGTCGCAAGGAAGAGTTCTTCAACGACACCACGCACTACGACAAGTCCGACCGCAGCGGCCCGAAGATCTTCGTCGGCGAATGGGCCACGCGCGAAGGCTCGCCCACGCCCAACTTCGGAGCCGCCCTCGGCGACGCCGCCTGGATGACCGGCATGGAGCGCAATAGCGACATCGTCATCATGTCCAGTTACGCGCCCCTGCTAGTAAACGTCAACCCCGGCGGCCTGCAGTGGGAAAGCGACCTCATCGGCTACAACGCCGCCTCGAGCTACGGCTCGCCCAGCTACTACGCGCAGGTCATGTTCGCAAGCTACATCGGAGACGAAACCGTCGCCTCCACCCTCACCGGGGCGGGCCCGCGCTTCTTCTACTCCGCGACCCGCGACGCGACGAAAGGCAAGCTCTACCTCAAGCTCGTCAACGCCTCATCGATCCCGCAGGACATCAACCTCCAACTCGGCGGAGCAGGGAAGATCGGCAGCACCGCCACTCTTGTCAGCCTGCACGCACTCACCAATGAGGCGACGAACACCATCACTGAGCCGGCAAAGATCGTTCCGGTGAAAAACCAGATCCAGAACGTCTCAGCCGGCTTCCACCATACCGTGCCGGGCTACTCAATTGAGGTGCTGGATATTGATGTGCGGTAGACGGCTTGGAGCGTTTTAGATCGCCAGGATTTTCACATCGTAAGCCGACAACTGCCGGTCAGAGGTGACTAGTACCAGTCCTTCCACGATCGCCTGAGTGACTAGCAGGCGATCGAACGGATCGCGGTGGTGAAGAGGAAGCGTGGCAGCGGCTTCTGCGTACCGCGTCGTGACTGGAAGCTCGAGAAAATTACTTTGTTTGGCAAAAGAGGAGACAGGTGAAGCGAGTCGAATCTTCCCGAGGCTTTGCTTGATAGAAAGCTCCCAGGCCGATGAGGCACTGAAATATACTTCCGCCGCCTCATCAAGCGCTGCGATCACTCTCTTGGGAACGCGCCGAAGATCAGAATTCAACCAAAGCAGAACATGGGTGTCGAGAAGGTACCGTGAGGTCACTCTGAACTCGCCTTGTCTTCACCGAGCAGAAAATCGAGCGGCAGGTCTTCATAGAAGTCGGGAGCGAGATACGTCACTCCCATCAGGTTCCGCCCAAATGCGCTCGACCGCTTCTTCGCCTTGGGAAGAGGAACCAGCCGGGCCTTGGGCTTTCCTGCTTTGGCGATGATGATCTCCTCGCCGCCGGCTGCCCTTTCCACCAGTTCGGAGAGGTGCGACTTTGCCTCATACAGGTTGATCGTCTTTGACATGGCTCAAGGTTGTCATAGCTAAGATGGTTGGTCAAGTTGGTCAATCGTGGGTATTCAACGTGATCCCGCCTCCGTGCGTGGAGGTCCAGCCATGACTTTGCTGATATAGCCAAGTTGGCCAAGTGTGGCCTACAATCAACTCGTGCGCACCGTAAATATCGGAGATCTGAAGAATCACCTCAGTGCCTATCTGCAATATGTCAGAAATGGCGAAGAAGTCATCGTCCGTGATAGGAACCTGCCTGTTGCCCGCATACTTCCCATCGACAATGCCGACTTGTCCGATCATGAAAGACAGATGGTCTCCTCTGGAGCCATGAAGCTTCCCGAACAGGAAATGGACTGGGAGGCCTTCTGGGCGCTGCCCAAGGCCAAGATTTCACACCGGAGAGCGGTGCAGGCCGCTCTCGAAAGCAGGGGCGATCGCTAAATGGAGCAGGCATTCTGGGATTCGAGCTCGTTGGTCCCAATCTGCATAGTCCAACGCTCAACAGCCGCTATCCGCAGTCTCGTCTCGCAACATAACTTCGTGGTGTGGTGGTCTACGCCAGTAGAGATGCGCAGTGCCTTTGCTCGTCTGGTTCGTAATCGAGAATTGAGTTCGGTCGAACATGCCAGGGCGTTGCGGCACTTAAATAAGCTTCGACTATCCTGGCGCGAGATAGAGCCGACCATAGAGCTCCGCACGCGGGCCGAATCCCTCCTGGATCGTTTTCCGCTCACGGCTGCCGATTCTCTCCAGCTTGCGGCGGCGCTCGCGTGGTGCGGCAACCGTCCTCAGGGCCGGCTCTTCGTTTCAGAAGATAAGCAGCTGTTAACCGCGGCCAATCAACTCGGCTTCCATTCAATCTCAGCCTGAATCCTGTAGCATCGAAAATTGATCCCACATACAGAAATGTCTTCAGCAAGTACTCCCCGCGTCCGCTTTGCGCCTTCTCCAACCGGCTACCTCCACGTTGGAGGAGCCCGCACCGCCCTCTTCAACTGGCTATTCGCCCGCCACTGCGGTGGAACCCTTATCCTGCGCATCGAAGACACCGACTTCGAGCGCTCATCTGAAGAGATGGTCGAAGGCATTCTCGTCGGCATGCGCTGGCTCGGCATCGACTGGGACGACGGTCCCTTCTATCAATCGCAACGGCTCGACCTCTACCGGCAAACCGCCGAAAAACTCCTCGCCTCCGGACATGCCTACCATTGCTTCTGCACCAAAGAAGAACTGGAACAACGCCGCGCCGCAGCCATCGCCGCCGGACGTCCCCCGATGTACGATCGCCGCTGCCGCAGCATCGATCCCAATGTTGCCGCCGAGCGAAAGACGTCGGGCGAAGCCTGCGCCATCCGATTCGCGATCCCGGAAGGCGGCAACACCAGCTTTGACGATGCCGTCTTCGGACGAGTCGAATTCGCCAACAGCGAGATCGAGGACTTCGTCCTGCTCCGCTCCGACGGCATCCCCACATACCACCTCAGTGTGGTCGCCGACGACATCGACATGCGCCTCACCCACATCATCCGGGGTGCCGACCACATCTCGAATACGCCGAAGCAGGTGCTCCAGTATCAGGCGCTCGGCGCGCCCATGCCCGTCTTCGCCCACGTCCCGCTCATCCTCGGCCCCGACAAGACGCGCCTGTCTAAACGTCATGGCGCGACATCGGTCATCTCCTACAAAGACATGGGCATCGTCCCCGAGGCCTTCCGCAACTTTCTCGCGCTGCTCGGCTGGTCCCCCGGCCCGTCGCAGAAAGACCGCGAAATCTTCGGCTCCGACGAACTCATCCAGCTCTTCTCTCTTGACGGCATCTCGAAATCCAACGCCGTCTTCGACAACGACAAGCTCGCCTGGTTCAACACCGAGTACATTCGCGCCTACCCTGCTGAAAAACTCCTTCCGTTGATCGAAGAAGAATGGGACAGGGCTGGATTCACGCCCGCTCGCTCGCGTGACGAAATCCTCGCCGCCATCGACCTTCTCAAACCCCGTGCCCGCAACCTCAAAGACTTCGCCACCGTCTTCCGGGCCTACTTCAGCGACGACTTCGAGTACGATCCCGCCGCAGTTACAAAATTCCTCAGCGACGGCGCCGTCCGGGCTCTGCTCTCGGAACTCTCCCACCGCTACGCCGTTGGGGCCGACTTCACCGAAGCGTCCACCGAAGCCACACTCCGCGCCTTTGCCGAAGAGAAGGGAATTAAGGCAGGTCAGCTCATCAACGGTTCGCGGGTCGCTCTCACCGGACAGGCCGTCGCCCCCAGCCTCTTTGCCGTGATGGCACAGCTTGGCAAGGAGCGTGTGGTGCAGCGGCTCGCCGCAGTAGATAAAATGGTCCCAATCGGAGATGTATGAAACACAATTACCTCGTCATCTACGAACAGGCCGAAGACGGCAGCATCACGGCGTATGCGCCTGAACTCCAGCCGGGAGCGGTCGTGTCTACCGGAAGGGATTACGAAGAAACACGCCGGATGATCTCGAGGCCATCAGTCTCTATCTTGAAGAAATGCACACAAGCGGTCAGCCCATTTCAGAGTCTCCAATCCGCTACGAGCTACTGGAGATAGCCAGCTAGCCTGACTCCTTCCCCTCCTTCGTCCCCCCGCGCTTGCGCTTTTCTACCGCCTGCCGCAGAAGATACTCAATCTGCCCGTTGACGCTGCGCAGTTCCGCCTGCGCCCAGGCTTCGAGATCGGCCCACAGCGCCGGATCGATCCGCAGCAGAAATTGTTTGCGCTCCGCCATCCGTCAGCTCTAGTGGTACAGCGTCCCCGTGTTCACTACCGGATGAACCTCCGACTCGCTGCACAGCACTACCATCAGGTTGCTCACCATCGACGCGCGCCGCTCGTCGTCGAGGGAAACGACCTCATTTTCCGCAAGCTGCTTCAGCGCCATCTCCACCATGCTCACCGCGCCGTGCACAATCTTCTGCCGCGCCGCGATTACTGCCTCCGCCTGCTGGCTCCTCAGCATCACCTGGGCAATCTCGGGTGCATATGCCAGATGAGTCAGCCGCGCTTCATCTACCACCACGCCCGCCTTCGCCAGCCGCTCCTGCAATTCGCTGCGCAGTGCGCCGGATACCTCGTCCACATTCGCGCGCAGCGTGGTATCGCTGCCATCCGCATCGTCATACGAATACAGACTTGCCAGGTGTCGCAGCGCCGACTCGCTCTGTGTGCGGACGTACTTCTCATAGTCGTCCACATCGAACACCGCTTGTGCCGTGTCCGCCACGCGCCACACCACCACGGCCGCAATCTCAATCGGATTTCCGCGCTTGTCGTTCACCTTCAGCGTGTCGCCGTTCAGCGTGCGCGCCCGCAGGGAAATCTTGTTCCGGCCCAGGGTTTTCACGCTGGCAAGTACCGATCCAGCGTCTTCCTTTTTGCTGGCCGCCGCTGCCATCGCCGCCATGCGCGATGGGCCATTCGAATAGAACGGATTGCTCCAGTGGAAGCCGCTCTCCCTTACCGTTCCCTTGTACGATCCGAACAGCACGAGGACGCGCGCCTCGTTCGGCTGCAGCGTAAAGAAGCCGT
The DNA here is from genome assembly GCA_019232935.1 of Silvibacterium sp. GTDB lineage: Bacteria > Acidobacteriota > Terriglobia > Terriglobales > Acidobacteriaceae > Silvibacterium. The sequence goes on along the minus strand of JAFAMZ010000023.1, from coordinate 757 downwards.
TCAGGAAGATCATCAGCAGCAAAAAGAGCAGGGCACAGCAGGCAATCGCCCACGCCTCACGGCTCTGAATTGAAAAGATCAGCAGTCGCGCATCCGCCACCAGCAGGACAAACCACAAAAACAGCATTGCCCCGCCGCTGAAGGTGTTCACGACTCTTTCCCGGTTCACTCCCTGACTTGCAGCCATATCACTTTCCTCCAGCACCGTTCTCTCAGATGCTAGCAAAGTGATATCACATCAATATCATCGGCAGCAAGAAGATTCCCTGGTCGGATGGTGCTTTGTTTTCAGGGGATGAAAAAGGCTATTTCGCGATCACGCCAACCGCCACAGGAGCCTTTCTTGGCGGGAAGCATGACATCGCGTCGCAGGCCTGGTAGCGCAGTTGCGCCTGGATCAGATGTTCGCCGGCCTGCGCCTTGACATGTGCTCTCAGCACGAACTCGCCGGTATACACGCTCAGCTTCTCATTCGGAAACGACGTCAGCGCGAAGTCCTCTCCCTGCGGGAAATCCACCGTCCTCACCGTCAGCCCTGCCGGCTCGGCAACGATCAGTTGAGTAGGAATGAGGCTCTTCTCGCGCGGCGTGTGTGAATTGATGTGAAACCCGGGACTCACCGTAAAATGCAGTTCGACCACGCTTTCATTGTTCGCTGCGATCGTCACCTGCTCCGGATAGAGAAACTTCACAAACTGCTTCTCATTATTGGGCTCGCCGCTCTCCCAGGGAAGCTTCTGCGTCGGCGCCAGATTCG
>JAFAMZ010000004.1 GCA_019232935.1 Silvibacterium sp. | reverse complement strand
GGCATTCCACTTCCAGTCGTCGGCTGTCATGCTGTGCGACATTGCACTCCAAGCCCCGCCCGGCGCGTGTTCGAACCGCGACGGATCGGCGACCCATGGTGAGGAGCAGATGACGTACTCGAGCCCCAGCGTCTTCGCGTATTCAATCGTGCCGTCCTCGCTCTTTAGTAAGGTTGGCAGAGGAAAATGCGCGCTGAAGCAATTCAGGCCGGCGTCGCTCATCGCCTGTTTCACCTCGGGAGCGGAGTGATCGTAGAAGCCTGCAGCTTCGACGTTACGGAAACCCGCCGCCGCGACCGCCTTCAGAGTTCCCGCGAAATCCTTCGGGAGCAGCGAGCGGACACTATACAGCTGCAGGCCGATTGCCGGATCTGAACCGGCGGCACAGGCCGGTGACGGTGAAAGCAAGGCAACGGCGGCAGCCATGGATCCGCCAGCCACGAAATCTCTTCTGGAAATCCCGCTCATGAGGAGCTCCTGCGAAAGTGCTTTGAATCAGCCCGACCAGCATACGGCTTGTGTTCACGAAGGTCTAGTATTGAGGCTGCCATGGAATATTTTTGGCTGAACGGAGCAGCGGTTTCGCGCATCGGTCTCGGAACCTGGGCCATCGGCGGCTCGGAATGGGGGCGGGTTAGCGAAAAGGAAGCAGTCGATACATGCGTGGCGATTTTCGATCACGGAATGAATCTGATCGACACGGCTCCGATCTATGGTCATGGTCGCGCCGAAGAGCTTGTCGGCAAAGCGATGAAACAGCACGGCCGTCGCGAGCAGTTTTATATCGCAACGAAGGCAGGACTCGAGTGGAATGACACCGGGGTTTTCGCGAATTCGAGCCCGGAGCGCCTGCGTCGCGAATTCGAGGACTCGCTGCGCCGGCTCGGAACCGACTACCTGGACCTCTATCAGATTCACTGGCCGGATACGGCAATGCCAATCGCGAGCGCGGCGGAGGTGTTGCTTGACCTTTATGAACAGAAGAAGATTCGCGCCATTGGCGTGAGCAATTTCTCGGCGGCAGAAATGGACGCAGTTCGAGGTGTCGCGCCGCTGCATTCAAATCAGCCGCCATACAACATCTTCGAGCGCGCGGTCGATGAAGAAGTGCTGCCTTATTGCCGCGAGAACTCCATCTCCGTGGTGACGTACAGTTCGCTCTGCCGCAGCCTGCTCGCGGGGCGCCTGCACCGCGAGACGCAGTTCGGCGAAGGAGATATCCGGCGCGTGGATCCGAAGTTTCAGCCGCCGCGATTCGGGCCGTATCTCGATGCGGTGGAGAAACTCGATGCTTTTGCGCGCAGCAATTACGGCAAGACCGTGCTGGAACTGGCGGTGCGGTGGGTGCTGGATCGTCCAGGTGTGAGCGCAGCTCTTTGGGGAGCTAAGCGTCCCGATCAGCTTGGGGCAGTTGAGGGAGTGTTTGGCTGGCGCCTCGATCCGGAAGCCATGCGAGAGATCGACAGAATCGTGCGCAATACGGTTACAGATCCCGTTGGACCGGAGTATCTCATGCCGCAGGCCAGGGTTTAAGCAAAAAAGAGCCCGCGCGGAGCATCCGACGCGGGCTTCGTGACGAGTGTTGCTCTACTGGCCGCTGACCGCAGCCACTGAGCTGCCCGCATCGTGGTGTTTGGCGGGAGCGTCCAGTACCGATGTGATGCGCGAGGAGATTTGGACCGTATGAATCTCGTGTGTGTAGTCTGCGCCATCAAACTTTATGCGGAGGACAGGCGAGCCCGGCATGTATTCGGCGGGCGACGCGGTCCACATGGTCGATTGGGCCGGATTGGCCATGTTTCTTATCGTGATGATGTTGGCATTCTTATCCAGGCTTACTTGATATTCACCGGCTGGAAACGCTTGTCCGTGGGATTCGAAGTTGAAGGGGACGTTCACCACTGCTTTATCGGCCGCAAAGGCAGCGGTGGCCAGCAGTGCGGCAGACGTGAGGACCAGGGAGCGGAGGGGAAATCGCATGGTGTTTTCTCCTTACTGCGACAAACAGTAGCGAGTCGGGCAAAGGTCTGTCGTTAAATCGATGTCCAATAGTTGTCAAATTTGCCGGGGCGAATTCAACTCTGCGAGATCTTGACATATTCCTATATAGGAATGTAATTTTTGGTTATGGCTCGCGCCGCAACCACCTCCGATGCTTTTAACGCCATCGCTGAGCCGCGCCGGCGAGATATTCTGACGTACCTGGCGATCAGGGAGCGACAGGTAGGTGAGATCGTGACGGCGGTCGGAATCGATCAGCCGTCGGTCTCAAAACATCTGGGGGTGCTGCGCCGGGTGGGCCTGGTCCATGTCCGTCGCAACGGACGCCACCGGCTCTACCGAACCAATGCGGAGGCGATCCGCCCCTTGCACGAGTGGACCGCGAGCTTTGAACCTTACTGGCAGCACGCGTTGCTTCGGGTGAAGCAGCGGGCCGAGGCCAAAATGAAGAGCAAGTCCGAATCCGATCGCAATACATACAAGGAGAAACCATGATTACCACGTTGACCGCATCCGAAATCGAGAACCTCTCGCTGCTTGTGGAACAGGAAATTCATGTCGACGCGCCGCTCGATGTGACGTTTGAAGCGCTTCTGGAGCAGCTTGGGCCGGGAAGTGAAAAGCCTGACGGCGCTCCCATGCCGTTGACCCTGGAGCCGTGGCCTGGCGGGCGCTGGTTCCGGGACCTTGGAAATGAGAATGGCCATTTCTGGGGCAATGTGCAGGCGATCAAGCGTCCAATGCTCCTCGAGTTTTCCGGACCGCTGTTCATGTCGCATCCGGTGACGAATAACGTCCAGTACCGCCTGAGTGCGGAAGGTAACGGAACGTTAATCAGATTTCGGCATTCCGGATTCGGTCTTGTGCAGGAAGAGCAGAAGCGCGGTATACAGGACGGCTGGAGGTACATCCACGATAAAGTGCGCGAGCGCGCCGAAAAGTCACGTTGATCAGCCGATCCTCATACAGAAAGGACCCAGCAGAGCTGAGGCGCCGCTTTGAGCTCTACTGGGCGGTCCATCCGCCGTCGAGGGGGAACGATGCGCCGGTAATGTTCGACGCTGCGGGAGAGCAAAGAAACAATGCGAACGCGGCGATGTCCTCGATGGCGGTGAAACGGCCTGTGGGCTCTTTTTCGCGGAGAAGCTGGCCGGTGGCTTCCTCATTCGAGAGATGGGCCTCGATGGCCCGGGCCTCAATCTGCTTCTGTACGAGCGGCGTCATGACGAAGCCCGGACAGATTGCGTTGCAGGTAATTCCGCGATTTGCATTTTCAAGAGCCACGACCTTGGTTAATCCGATGATTCCGTGCTTGGCAGCGACGTAAGCGACCTTGTTGATTGAGGCGACGAATCCATGCACGGACCCAATGTTGACGATGCATCCGCGGCTGCGCTGCTGCATTGAAGGCAGGGCGGCGCGGATAGTATGAAAGGCTGCCGAAAGATTGACCGCGATGATGGCGTCCCAGCGATCTGGAGGGAACTGCTCTACGGGAGCCACGTGCTGGATTCCCGCGTTATTGATGAGAATGTCGATGGGGCCAAGTTGCCTTTCGGCATCGCGGATGAGCGAGACGCACTGCTCGGCATCGACAAGATCGGCAGGGTGGTAAAGAACCTCGACTCCATGTTTATGCCTGAGACGGTGCGAAAGAGCCTCGGCTTCTTCAGGCGTCGCGATGCCGTTGATGACGAGGCGGCAGCCTGCGCCGGCAAAGGCCTCAGCGAGTCCGAGGCCAATGCCGGAGGTTGAGCCGGTGATGACAGCGGTTTGGTCGTGGAGCACGTTTCTCCGTCAGATTGCCTGAGGTGTTGAGGCGGCGAACTGTCGCACAGGCTGACAGTGGGCTGCAAAATCGTCGAGCAGATCGGCGATTCTGCTTGCGCCGCGTTGGCCCATCAGCAGCGTGTAATGGGTTGTGCCCGGGATCAATTCCTCCTGCAACGAGTGGACACAGGAGCGCATGTGTTCCATCATGGAATCGGGATAGAGCGGCGGCGAGCCCGGTATGAAGCCGGCGGGCGCGCGGACCATCAGCACGGGCACACCGATCGCCTGCAGCCGCGCGATCATCTGCTCCCGCTGCAAGCCCTCCATCAGATCGGCGCGAACCGCATCTTCGGATGCTTTGGGGCGGAGTTCCGGCGCCTCGCCGCCAACCTCATAATCCAGAAATGCTTCTACCCAGGGATTCCAGTCTTCGGGCGGGAAATGGGGCTGGGTGCGCCAGAACTGGCGATATGCCTCTCGCGAAGGATACGCTTGGCGAAGCTGGTTGATGCGGAGAGCCAAGGCTGCGTCCAGGCCCTGCTGCGGAGCTGCGGCACCAATTGCGGGAGCATAGCCGCCGTCGATCAGCACAACTCCGGATACCAGTTCCGGTTCCTGCGCAGCAAGCGCGGCTGCGACGAACCCGCCCATGGAGTGCCCCACGATTATGCTGGGCGGGAGTTCCATGGCGCGCACGGCAGCGGCAACATCGCGGGCATGCTGCGCCATTCCATACGGTCCAGCGGGCTTATCGGAGTCGCCGCGGCCACGCAAATCGAGCGCAAAAACTGCACGCCTGCCGGTAAGCCGCTCGGCTACACCCGCAAAGCTCAGATACGACGCAGTTAACCCGTGTAGAGCTACAAGCGTTCCGCCTCGGCCCGGCCAGTATCCGAAAGCAAGCTCAACTCCATCGCCGGAAACGCGGCCCCGAGCTTCTCTGATTGTCTTCAGAGTTCCATGATTTGATCCGGTTGTCATGACGGCCCCCGACCCAGTTAGAAATTGAACTTCAGCGCGAATTGAATGACTCGAGGGCCGGTTGAGGTGGAGACGATCTGTCCGACATTGGCGGAGGCGAGGATGTTCACCGGGTTCGCAAAGCTCACGTTGTTGAACGCATTGAAGAACTCGCTCCGGAACTCGATTCTTCTATCTCCGATGGGGAAGAACTTAACAATGGAGATATCGACATTTTTCTGGTCGGGGCCGCGCAAAATGTTTCTGCCGCTGTTCCCGAAGTTTCCGATGCCACTCGCAGGAGTAAAGCAGGCGACGTTGAAGTATTCGTCGAGCCGTGATTCCACGCCTCCACTTCTGGAAGCATTGCAACCAGGAACATAATCGGCACGTGCCTGGACATAGGCTGTAGCGTTGGTCAACACAGAGAACGGTGTACCGGTCTGCAAGGTGACGACGCTGGCAAGCTCCCAGCCGGAAGCTACCTGCTTGAGAAGAACGGAACTACCCTTATAACCGGGAAGATCATAAATTCCGCTGAACACAAAGCGATGCCGCCGGTCGAAATCCGAGGTTGCGTAGTTATTCAGGAGCTGTTGATTTCCTGGAACTACGGTTACATCGCTCGTGCCGGTTGGATCGCCGGAATATTCATCCAGCCAATGGCCGTAGGTATATGCAGCGAGGAACTGCAGTCCATGAGAGAAGCGCTTTTGCACGCTTGCCTGCAGCGAGTTGTAATTCGAAACGGAGGAGCTCTGCATCAGGTGCACGCCGAAACCCTGCACGGCAAGGCTCGAAAGTCCCGGGCTGTAGGCTCCCGGTTCAAACGGCACGGGAGCGAAGGCCTGGTTGAGATCGTAAAGGCGGTACAGTTTTCGCCCCAATGCGCCGACGTAACTCAAATCCAACATCCAGCTGTTCGCAAACGTATATTGCGTCCCCAGGCTGAACTGTTGTGTATACGGTGTTTTCCAGTTATGGATGTCCGGGTAGATACCGTTCGCCGAGACAACGGCAATACCGTTTGGGGAGACCGGACTGGGTGCTTGTGTAAAGAAAGCGGGCGGCCCGCCATAGGGAAAGATGGCCGGATCGTCAAACTTCAATGGAAAGGCGCTGGGCTGCGGAACGTTCACGAAAGGCGTTGAGATGGGCGTTTCGAGCGTCTGCGCAAGAGTGTAATAAGGGAAATTCAGGACCTGGTTGTTCAGCAGGCGCGCATTTGCCCGGTCGAAATAGATTCCGTATCCGCCGCGCACCAACAGGCGATTCGGCAGGGCGTCCCAGGCAAAACCAAACCGCGGCGCTACGTTGGAATGATTGGGAGAGACCAGCGTCGACCGAATCTGTGGAACACCGGGAAGAGGATTTTTCGCATTCGCAGCCTGAACAAATCCTCCGGTGATCGCTACGTTGTCTCCGGCGGGAAATCCCACCATGGTGGTTGTGGTAATCCGCTGAGGGTCGATTGCCACCAATCGCCCATCTGTATCTTTAAACTGACCGAACACATCGTAGCGCAGCCCGAGGGTGAGAGTGAGGCGGTTCTGAATGCGCCACTCGTCGTTGACATATCCGCTCCAATCGTTCGTGCTCAGGTCACGGTTATTCACGCCCGAACCTATGATGGTGAGGCCGGTAAGATCATAGAGTCCGCCGAGAAAGTCGAAGAAGCCATTTCCGGCAAAGGGCGAGGGTGAAGGCGCGAGGCCAAGAAAAAACATCTGCCCGCGAGTGTACAGGTTGAACTTCAGATAAATGTCATGATGCTTGTACTCAGCGCCAAACTTCAGGCTGTGGCTACCCTTCTGCAAGCTGAGCGTATCGCCTGCTGAGTAGGTCTTCTCATTGGCATTGTTGTCTGAGAACGGACTTGCGCCGACGTCGAAATAATTCGCTACCGAGATCTCCGGCATACCCGGAAACAGGTTTCCGAGCGGGTTGTATATTCCCAGTTGTGAGGCGGTGAACGGCTCCTGTGGAGCGGAACTGGTTGTAATAATCCCCAGACCGAATCGCGCGTCATTTACCACGTGGGGAGAGAAGACATGCGTGTCGTCCAGCGCGAGAACTCTCTGGTTCAGGTCCGCTGTCCCGCCGAATCCCGGCACAGGGAGGGCGTTGCTGAGCCCGAATAGATTAAAGAGCGCCTGGAGAGTCGGATTATCCGCTTCAAAGAACTTTCCCGAAAGGCGATTGGCCGCTGAAACCTGATAATCCAGGTTCGCGTTGTACTGATTTTCGGTGAAACGGGAGATGCCGACTACAGGAGTCGCCTGCGGCTGTGGCACCGATCCCGGGGCTACCGATACCGGATGCGGGGCCGAAGGGATAACATACGACCCATTCGGGAGCTTCGCCTGCAGCAGATACTTCGCCATAGGATGAAAGCACGGCGGGAAAGTCAGGCCGGTGGGCGTGCCGGCGCAGGGGGCAAGCCCATAGGAGGCGGCAACTGCGTCGACTCCGGCATCCGAACGGTCGTTGGTCAGGTTCTCCGGAACAAAGACCGTCCCGACCGAGTTGAGCAGTGACGTTCCATTCACCTCGCGGCTGCCCTGATACGAAACAAAAAACCAAAGCTTATCTTTCAGAAATGGGCCGCCAAGTGTGCCTCCGAACTGATTGCGGTGGTACGGTGGACGCGAGATGCCGGCGCGGTTCAGGAAGAAGTTGTTCGCGTTGAGCACGGTATTGCGGAAAAATTCGTACACGTTGCCATGGAATTCGTTTGTTCCTGATTTGGTCACGGCTGCTACGACGCCGCCTGAGGCGCGGCCCTGCGAAGCGTCGTACTGGCTGGTCTGAACGATGAACTCCTGCAGGCTATCGGTTGCGGGAATGGCCAGATTCGGCAACGATCCCGTCCCGATGGAGTTTGCGTCTGCGCCGTTGATCACAACGGAATTCGATGTGGCGCGGTTTCCGTTGACATAAATGGGGGCGGCGCCACGGCCCAGTTCCGACGAATTCTGGACAGGTCCGGATGTTCCCGGAGTCAGCGCAAGCAATTGCTGGAAATTGCGGGTCGGCAACGGCAGTTGACGAATCTGCTCCTGCTGGATCACCGTGCCCTGCGTCGCTGTCTGAGCCAGCTCGGAGCGGACTTCAACGACGGCCGTTTGTACCGCGACCTGAAGAGTGATCTCCAGGTCGGTCGTCTCAATGATACGGACCACGACATCCGGCGCAGTCGTATCAGCGAATCCGGCCTTCTTCGCGACGACACGATAGCTGCCTGGGGGGAGCACGGAAACGGTGAAATGCCCAGTGCTATCCGTAGTGGTTTCGCGGTCGACTCCAGCTGAGTTTGAAACCGTAACTGCGGCCCCGCTGACGATGGCGCCGCTCGGATCTCTGACCAGTCCGGTGATCTGGCCTGTCGTTGTGGTCTGTGCGCCGGCCCCGACGACAAACCACAGAAACGCCCCCAGAAATGAAACTGCACTGGCTCTGATTGCTCTCATTTTGTTCCCCCTCGCCCGGGGCCCCGGGCCTGCTTTGCCGGAACAACGCGTCCCCCGGTGTAAAGGAGAACGAGTTGATTGACGGCTTCCTCATTGCTGACACCCAGGTGCCGTTTGGCACCGAATAACTCCTCGGCGAGAAAATAGGTGAAGAACTGAAGGTAAATCGCGGTATATGCGAGTGAAGGATTGACTCCGTCTGGAAACTCGATCCGCGATCGGCGAATGACGGCGCCTGCATAAGTGCGGAGGCCGCCGGCTATTTCCCGGAAGCTGTGGACGAAATGCTTGTGACGGAACTCGACGACGTCGATGTACATCAGCCGCCAATAGTCGAGGTTCTCGGAAACCACTCGCCCAATCGAAATCGCCAGCCTGCGCATCGAGTCTGGATCGAGCGACTCCATAAGAGGCATAAGCTCTTTCTGGCGGATGACCTCCATCTTTCGACCCAGATGATGGACCAGACTGATGAATATGGCCTCTTTGGTGTTGTAGTAGGTGTAGAGACTGCCCATGGAAACGCCCGCCCTCTTTGCGATCTCACGGACAGTGGTTCCATGGAACCCTTTTCGGGTAAACAGCTGCAGGGCCGCGCGCTGGATCTGGCCCTTGTTCTTCTCGACCGTGCTGTGCAGCAGCCGTGGCATGCAGTGGGTGTCTTACGCCAAAACGAGCGCTCGCTTGATTTGACGAACAGGCTTTGTATATCTATGAGGTGGAGGTTGTCAAGCGTCAGTCAGTTCGGGGGCCGGATTAGGTGTTTCCAGCCAGAATAGCTTTGGCTCTTGACGCCAATAACAGGTAGTTCTTCTCCTGAGCCTCTTGTTGAATCGCGGCTAATAAACCGGGGGCCTCGTTCTTTTGCTTTGTTGAACCTGATTGCTTCTTCAGCCGGGCAGATGTAAGTTTCACCTCAATGTTTTGCCCGACATTCTCTTGCCGATAAGTCACATCTGCCAAGCGGTCCAGCTCCGTGAGAGCTTTGCTGGTATTGCCATTCGCAGCCTCGATTTCTGCCAGCACGATTTGCGCAGAGACGGCGTTGTCAGATTGGTTGTCGCCTGCCAAATTCAAAGCCTCGTTCGCCTCCTTCCGCGCCTCGGCTTTATTGTGTGGCAGTAACAGCTGCGCTTTGATGATGTGCGAGAACGCCTCGGAATAGGAATCGCCGGCCTTGTTGGCCTGTTCTATAGCATTATCGATCCGTTTCTGGAGGTCGTCCGCACTCGATTCACCCCGCTGAAGATCAAGATTCACCAGGGAGGCTGCAGATAAAGCCGCGGCCCCCAGTTCTGTCGTGTCCTTACGAATGCGCTCGGCCTCTGAGTAAGCCTTCCTGGCTTCGTCATATCTCGCCTGCTGCAGATAGATATCTCCCAGGGCATTTTTTACAAATGCGACGTCGCTGGTTTCCTTGTTTCCGCCGAGCCGCTCATAAATATCAAGGGTTTTGACCAGCTGAGATTCAGCGGCGTCGAGCGATCCGGTCTGTTCCAGAATCAATCCCAGGTTGAGGCGTGCTGTTGCTTCGCGCCTCTGGTCCTTCCCTTTTATCGCGAGGTCCAGCGACGCTTGAAAATTATCGCGCGCTTCGTCGATCTTTCCGTGATCGAGATTAATGGCTCCGAGGGTGTTGTACACGTTAGCTGCCTCGCCCAGTTCTCCGAGACCCTCAAAGCCCTTCCTTGCGTTCTCGAAATCTATAAGACCCTGACGCTGGTGACCCGAGTCCTCCCGATCAGAAAGGATCATTCCCATGTTGGTGAGAGCGCCATACTCATCCAACAGGAGCCCGTTTTTCTGAGCCAGCGTGAGTGCCTCCTGATAAGTTCTGAGGGCGCAATCAGGTTTACTGTTTTTTTTCCAGATGTTGGCGGTGAGGTTTATAGCTCGAACTTCCCCTTCTGCGTCATGAGCCTTGGCAGCGGAGCCTCGCGCTTGATTGCAGTCCTCTATCGCCCCGTCCAGATTCAGCTTGAATTTCGCATCGCACGCAAGTACCTTCGCCCGGCCTATCATTAAGTTGTCCCCCTCAGGGGCCCGACGTACAGCATTCTCTGCCGCTTCGTTTTGGTGAAAAGCATCTCCCTTCATCCGGTAAATGTCGGCTTCCTGAAGGTAGATATTCGGGTCTGGCGCCTGTTTGTCTTGCAGGCGATCCAGCATAGTCAAAGCCTTATCAAAGTCTCCGGCTTTCGCGAAGCCGAGCGCTTGATTCAGCCGCCAGCGGTGGAGGAGGTGGCTGGTCAACAGAGCTCCTAGGATCACGGTGGCCAGTGCCACGGCTCCCAAGCCTATCTGACGGCGACGAAACCGCGGGTCAACTACGGGACGAATCACCGCAATCAGCTTCGCCAAGTCATAATCCCAACGGGTGTCGCTCAGCTCAAATGCCTGAAATTGAGCGAAGCCCTGGAGTCCGTCAGGAATTTGCTGCGGCGACGGCATCCGCGCACCGCCGACCAGCACAGGAATAACCTTGATTCC
>JAFAMZ010000439.1 GCA_019232935.1 Silvibacterium sp. | reverse complement strand
GCATGGAAGGGTAAAACACGATCGTGGCACCATTTCGGCCGGCATCGCTCGTGATGCGGTGCGGCGCACACGCATGACTACGCGGCGCGAGTCGGGCGCACGGACTGCGGTGTCTCACTACACCGTAGTGGAGCGTATCTCAACGCGCTTCGGAGAGTTCACCTTCCTCTCCGTCCGAATCGAGACGGGCCGCACGCACCAGATTCGCGTGCACCGCTCGTCGATCGGCCATCCGGTGGTTGGAGATACCCTTTACGGTGCGCCTGCGCGCCTCGCGCCCCGTGCAGCAACCCGCCCGAAGAAATCCGATCCCGAGCCGGAGACGGTCACGCTCGATCGCAATTTTCTTCACGCGGCAGAATTGGAGTTTGCGCATCCGCGGACGGGAAAGGTGTTGCATCTGAAAGCGGGGTTGCCGGAGGAACTTGAAGGCTTCTTCTCGAAACTGAGAGCCGAATAGGTTTGCAGCATCTCTCCTTGACAGCTTAGGAGAAATCGGCGTAGTCTCCTAAGCATCTTAGGAAGAAGCTTATTTTGGGCCTCGCTGAAAGGGGAGGAGCCATGAGCTTTTCGGTGTACGTTCGCTCCCTTGTATCGACTTTTTTTCGCAGGTCGCGCATGAATGGCGAAATCAAGGATGAACTTGGTTCGCACATCCAGCACCGGGCTGACGATCTTGAACGCTCCGGTGTTCCTCGGGCGGAAGCCGAGCGACAGGCGCGGATCGAGTTTGGCGGTTACGAGCGATTTCGTCAGGAGTGTCACGAAGAGTTGGGCGGGCATTTCCTCGATATATTTCTGCAGGACCTTCGTTTCGCGCTGCGTGCGCTGCGTAAATCGCCCGGCTTCCTTCTTGTTTCCGTTCTTACGCTGGCCATGGCCATCGGCGCGAACGCGGTGGTCTTCAGCCTGATGAATGGCCTGATTCTGCGCTCGCTTAACGTACCGGAGGCTCGGAATCTATACACCATCCAACATGGAACCGACGACGAGTCTCCATTTCAGTCCTATCTCGATTATCTCGACCTGCGTGACCGCAACCGCACTTTCGCGGGCATAGCCGCATACAGCATGGATAAGGCCGGTATCGATACGGGCGGCCGGCCATCGGCTGCGTGGCTCTATGCGGCCAGCGGGAATTACTTTGACGTGCTCGACGTCCAGCCGTATCTCGGACGCTTCTTCCATGCCTCCGATGAGCACGGTCCCAACAGCGCCCCTTACGTCGTGCTTAGCTATGCCTACTGGCATAGCCGTTTTCAGGCGGATCGCAACGTAGTGGGGCGAACCGTGCTGATGAACAGATATCCATACACGATCGCCGGTGTGGCGCCGCCCGATTTTCGCGGGACCGAACTGTTCTTCGTCCCGGATTTCTGGGTGCCAATGGTCGACGAGGAGCAAATAGCCGGCAACAGCGATCTGACCGAGCGGGGAGCCCGCGGGTCGTGGCTGGTGGGTCGGCTGAAGCCGGGAGTAACCCCGGAGCAAGCTACGGCCGATCTGAATTTGATTGCTGCCTACCTGTCGAAGGCCTATCCCAAGGACGACGACGGGATGAGCTTTACACTCACGCGCCCAGGCCTGATCGGCGACATGCTTGGCCGACCGGTGCGAGCGTTTCTGGTTGGGCTAACGCTATTGGCCGGGTTGATTCTGTTGGCGGCGTGCTCCAACCTGGGCAGCCTGTTCACGGCGCGAGCCGCAGACCATTCCCGCGAGATTGCTTTGCGGCTCGCGCTGGGATCGAGCCGCAGACGCATCCTGCGTCAGATGCTGATTGAGGCGGTGCTGATCTCACTCATGGGAGGAGCGGTTGGACTGGCCGGATCTATGGCGATGCTGCGCTGGCTTGCCCGATGGCAGCCTATGTCGAATCTGCCCATCAATAGCGTGCCCGTGAATCCGGATATAAGCGTGTATGGGGTCGCGTTGCTGCTCGCAGTGGCCAGCGGTTTGATGTTCGGCCTGGTTCCGATAAGGCAAGTGCTGCGAGCAAATCCCTGGCAGGTCGTCAAGTCTGGTGCGGCGAGCGCGTCCACACGGCGGTTCACGGTTCGTGATGTGCTGCTCGTGGTGCAGATTGCGATATGTGCGGTGCTGGTCACGTCTTCGCTAGTGGCGGTGCGTGGACTGGTGCGCTCATTGCAGAGCAGCTTCGGCTTCGAGCCCCAAAACGCACTTCTGGTGGAGACCGATATCGATATGGCGGGCTACAACGGCGAACGGGTGGGTCCGATGCAGCGCCGCATGCTCGAGGCGCTGGAATCGATTCCCGGAGTTTCCGCGGTGGGATTGGCCGACCGCCTGCCCCTGGCGCTCGACTGGAACGAAGACCTGGTCTTCAAAGACGGCACAGCAGACAGGAAGATATCCAACGCCGCAGCCGAATCGGTGATGTACGACATTTCTCCCGGATACTTCCGCGCCGCCGGGACCCCACTGCGGATGGGCAGGATTTTTACGTCGCATGACGACAAAAATGCGCCCCTCGTGGCCATTGTGAACCATGAATTCGCGCGCAAGCTCTTCGGTTCGGAAAAGGCTGCTCTCGGAGGATATTTCAGGCGTATGGACGGAACACGCATTCAGGTTGTGGGCGTAGTCGAAGACGGCAAGCACAAAACATTGGCCGAAGATCCGCAGCCTGCGATATTCCTTCCGATTCTGCAGTCGCCTTCCAGCAGCAGCTGGCTGGTGGTGCGATCGAAACGTGATCCCGTTGAGTTGACTCCAGTGGTGGAGAGCACGCTGCGCAATCTCGATGCCGGACTTCCGTTCACGGTTCGAACGTGGGAGAAAGAGCTCGACAGTGCCCTGTTCACCTCGCGTATCGCAACCGCCTCCCTTGGAATTCTCGGGGCGCTTGGCGCGATGCTTGCGGTGACGGGGATCTTCGGAATGGCCGCCTACTCGGTCAGCAAGCGCCTGCGTGAGCTCGGAATCCGGATCGCACTGGGCGCGCAGCGCAAGGAAGTGATTACGGCCGCGCTGGGTCGCGCTTTCCGGCTGCTCGCTTTCGGATCGGCAACGGGACTCATTCTCGGACTCGCTGCCACGCGGATTCTTTCCTATATCGTGTATGAGGCCACGCCCCGCGATCCGCTCGTGCTTGCGGGAGTCATATTTACGATGCTTCTTCTCGGACTTCTGGCCACGTGGATTCCAGCATCGCGCGCGCTGGAGGCCGATCCAATGGCGCTGCTGCGGGAAGAGTAGGGGTCAGAGCCGCTACAACTTCGTTGCGGGCCGGTGCAGCAATACGACCCGCTTCCTATTTTTTCTTGTTGTTAAGAGCAAAACAGAAGGACTAAAATGCGCCCCGCCGGTGGTGCTCCATGATGGAGCCCGCTGCGAAAATGGGCCCTCCAAGCATCGTCCCCCGAAGCGATAAGTCTTCACGAAGAGGAAAATTCCATGTGTAAAAGCTGCTTTCGCCTACTACTGATCCCCTGTTGCGTGGTGATCTGCGTGTCCCTCACCCAAACTCTCACCGGTGCGACTCTATGTGTAGACCCACACCAGTTCGGCTGTTACTCGACAATTCAAGCCGCAGTCAATGCCGCCTCCCCCAACGACGTGATCAAAGTTGCTGCAGGAACCTATAAGGAATACGTAACCATTGGCATTCCACTTTCGCTTATCGGTGAGGACACCGAATCGACGATTGTGAACGCCGCCGGTAAGGCCCATGGCTTTTTCGTGGATGGTTACGACCACGCCGGCCTGAAGAACGTGACGATTGAGCATTTCACCGTGGAGAACGCTGACTTCGAAGGGATTCTGGTGGTCAGCGCTGCCGATGTTCAGATTCGCCACAACGAAGTCAAGGACAACGACGCCACACCCGGCCTGAATTTCACCGGGGAAGCCACAGGGTGTCCGGGCCAACCGGGGAATGGCATTTACGAGAACGATGAGACTGGAGACTGCGGAGGCGCCATTCATCTCGTAGGAACGAGCCATTCCGTTGTTTCCGAAAATGTGATTACGGGCAATGCCGATGGCGTCCTGATCAGCGACGAAACCGAGGAGAGCCACGACAATGTCATCGTCAAAAACACGGTCAAGGACAATCCATTAGAATGCGGCATCGTTCTTGCCTCGCACCCGCCCGCCGGACATACCACCAAACCCTATGCTCCGCACCATGGAGTGAATAACAACACCGTGGCCGAAAACGTCTCCATAGGAAACGGTGTAAAAATTGGGGGCTCGGGAGCAGGGCTGTTCTCTGACGGCATGGGCACCGGCCATGTTGTCGGCAATCTCATACTTCGCAACGTCCTGGTCGGCAACGGGCTTGGAGGCGTCGCGATGCACAGCCACGTCGGCCCGGCTTTCGGCCTCCCCGCCGATAACTTCTACGGCAACGTCATCATCGGCAACTACATTGCGAAAAACCTCGCCGACACGTTCGACACGGCGACGCCCGGCAGTGTGGGCATCAACATCAACAGCGGCGATGGCGGCTCTCCCATCTATGGCACTGTGATTTCCTACAACGTAATCCGCGAAGAGGACGTTGACATCGCAATCAACACTCCCGCCGAAGTCGACATTCATCTGAATGATTTGAGGGGCGGAAAAATCGGCGTCGCAGATGTCTGCGCCTTCGATAAAGCCACAGTGTGCAAAGGCAAGATCATCGCGACCGAAAACTACTGGGGCTGCCACGATGGCCCCGGGGCTGCAGGCTGCACGACGGTCAGCGGCTCGAAGATCACTTTCGATCCCTGGCTGCGAGAGCCGGTTCGGAATGAGGACCACCACGACGGGGAAGACCACAATTAGCAAAGCTGCACTTCATTTCCAGCGGCGAAGCTCTTGGAAGGGGCTTCGCCGCGCCGAAAAGCGCGCTTGACGGTTCGCATCCCAATGCGTGGATAATCCCTGCATGGGCTCATCCGATTTGTTGCTTCGCGATCTCCGCTATGGCATTCGCACCCTTGCCCGAACCCCCGGTTTTTCGCTCATTGCCATACTGGTGATGGCGCTCGGCATCGGAGCAACGGCGGCCCTGTTCACGGTAGTCGACTCTGTTCTGCTCAAGCCGTTGCCTCTGCCCGATGTGGACCGGCTGGTAATGATCTACGAGGCCGACACGAAGCTCAAGTTCAACAACAATACCGTAGCCGGCGGCACGTTCCATAGCTGGGAAGAGGGAAATCGAACCTTCCAGCACATTGCCATCGCTACCGAACTGGATGGCAACTTCTCGTCGAGCGACGGTCAGCTTCCGGAGCGGGTCCACACTGTGGCAGGCTCCTGGGCGGCGCTGCCGCTACTGGGCGTTCAGCCCGTTTATGGTCGTCTATTCACGCCCGCGGAGGACAAATATGGGGCCAGCGGCACAACGGTGTTGGCCTGGGGTTTCTGGAAGCGGCGCTTCGGAGGCGATCCAAAGGTCGTGGGCCAGACGGTCCTGCTGGATTCCCAAGCCTATACGGTGATCGGCATTCTGCCCTCATGGTTCAGTTATCCGAATCCGCGTGTGCAGCTTTGGGTGCCGGTGGAACCGCTGCTGCCCCCCGAAGTGATGGCGTCGCATGATGCGCACAACTTCAGGGTGATCGGCAAGCTGAAAGCCGGGGTGTCGGTTGCGGCGGCGCAGGGGGATTTGAGCAACATTTCCGCGCAGGTCAGGAAGCAACTGCCGGAAGGGCCGGTATTCGATGCGGCGTATGTCCGGCCGCTGCTTGACGCTGAGACGTACGAGATCAAGACCATTCTGTATGCGCTGTTTGCCGCGACGGGATGCCTTCTGTTGATTGCCTGCCTTAATATTGCCAACCTGCTGGTGGCGCGATCGGCCTCGCGGCGGCGCGAGGCAGCCATTCGCACCGCGCTTGGCGGCACACGGGCCACGCTGGTTCGAGAGCGTGTGACCGAAAGCATTCTGCTGAGCGTTGCCGGAGGCGTGCTGGGTCTGCTCTTTGCCCAGATCGCCTTGAGATGGCTCCTGCAGCAGCGCAGCGATCTGCCCCGGGTCGAGTCCATTCACCTGGATGTGACGGCTGTGTTGTTTTCCATCGGCCTGGCTGCGATCTGCGGAATAATAGCGGGGCTGGTTCCTGCCCTGGTCGATGACGAACAACAGGTCCTGCGCACCCTGCAGGAGTCGTCCCGCTCAGTGAGCGGAAGCCGCGGAAGCATCTCTCTTCGGCGGGTCCTGCTGTCGATCGAAGTGGCGCTCACCGTGGTGCTCCTGGTGGGCGCCGGACTCTTTCTGCGCAGCTTCCAGAGGCTCCGCGCGGTCGATATCGGAGTGCCAACCGCAAATGTACTGCACTTGAGCATCAGCCTGCCGGACGCGAAATACAAGGATGGCCCCCCGAAGCTTGCGTTCATCGAGCAGCTGCTCGATCGCGTTCGCGCACTGCCCGGAGTCCGCTCGGCCGGCATCAGCACATGCCTGCCGGGAGCAGGCCACTGCTCAGACGACGCTATCACTATTTCCGAGCTGCCGCCTCCACCCAAAGGACAGTTCTGGGATGCGTCGGTCCGCTTTGTGGATCCGGGCTTCTTCAAGGCTATGGAAATTCCGCTGGTGCGCGGTCGCTTCTTCTTACCGGAAGAACGCCTGACGCGCCGCAAATACGTTATCGTGAGCGAGTCGTTCGTGCGCCACTTCTTACCGTCGACAGATCCGCTCGGTAAGCACGTGGTCGATTCGAACAACGGAGATATCGGCGAGAAGCCCGAGCCGAGCATGGAGATCGTCGGCGTGGTCGGCGATGTCCGCGAATATCCGAGCCGCGAGCCCCGCCCGACGATTTACTACCCGCTGTACGGCGGCCTGCGCGGGGACCTGGAGCTTGCTGTGCGCACAGTAGGCGATCCGTTGAGCATGGCCACACCGGTGCAGCGCGTTGTCGCGCAGCTTGACCCGGCGCTGCCCGTTTCCGACATCCTCTCGCTCGACCAGATGATCGGCAAATACACAGCCCAGGCGAGCTTCGATGCGATCCTGCTGCTTGCGTTTGCGGTGCTGTCGCTGCTTCTCGCCGCGGCCGGTTTGTTCGGCGTGCTCTCCTACATCGTGGCGCAACGTACCGGCGAAATCGGCGTCCGAATCGCTTTGGGCGCGCAGCGCGAACAGGTCATGCGCCTCATGCTCGCCGACGGGTTGCGTCCGGCGATTATCGGGCTTGTGCTGGGATTGGCGGCGAGTATCCTGGTCACACGCCTGATCCGTTCGCAGCTCTATGGGACGCAGCCGCTCGATCCGCTGGTGCTCGTGCTGGTGTCCGCCGCGTTGCTTGCCGTCGCCGCGGTTGCGTGTGTGGTGCCGGCGTGGCGCGCCTCGAGGCTTGATCCAATGGAGGCGCTGCGGACCGAGTGAGAGCATCTCCGGGCTGCCAGTCATCTCATCTCATATGTAAAATGACGGCAGTGCACCCCATTACCAATTGAAGTTCCATGAATAAAGGCGTCCTCGCAATTCTCCGCTCTACTCTTGCCGTTCTCTTTTCGCTCTCAGCCCTGTTCGTGTTCGGACAGGCCGCACC
>JAFAMZ010000386.1 GCA_019232935.1 Silvibacterium sp. | reverse complement strand
CGAGACGGCTAGTGCCACAGAGAACATACCGCTCGCCTCGGCGAGTAAGGGTGAAAAGGTGCGGTAAGAGCGCACCGCTCCGACGGTAACGGCGGAGGCATGGTAAACCCCACACGGAGCAAGACCAAATAGGGAGGAAATTCGCAGTCCGGCCCGATCGGCTGCGGATGCGTGCCGGCCCGGCGCGCCAACGTGGGCTACGGATCCGGTCTCCGGGTCCGGCGGAAACCTCCGGGTAGGTCGCTTGAGCGCGCGCAGCAATGCGCCGCCTAGAGGAATGGCCGTCCTCGACAGAATTCGGCTTACAGGCTGTCTGCCACTAGCATTTTCGGAATTGATGTATCCGGAAACCGTAGATCCAGAGTCGACGCGACCCACAGGAAGCGTCGACGCAGCAAAATGTCTACGGGACACGGTAATTCCGAAAATGCCGCAAGGCCCCGGTTTTCTGAAAAGAGAGCCGGGGCCATCATGTTGTCCGGCCCCGGAAAATGATTCGGTCAGAACTGCGGCCTAGTGGATGTCCCCATCATGATCGACGTCACCGGCGGCCATTGCATGGCCCTGGTTGCTGATGCTGACCGTATCGGGTTTCAAGATTGAGGGGTGTGTTGCGGCGGGACTGGCAGGCTGAGCAGGCGCGGAAATCTCCGGAGCTGCCGCTCCGCTCGAAACTGGACTAACCATTTGTAAATCCTCCTGCTCCCCTGATCGGCGGGGGCGGAACTTATCTTCATCGCTGCTCGCGAGCATGTCGGATTTGTAATCTGCTCGAGAAGGATCAGAACCCCGGCGGCCTCTCCCCCGCCACTCCGAACGCCTTCTCCAGCGCCAGACCCGCTTGCGCCACCGTTCCCTCATCGAACAGCCGCCCGATCAGCGTGACCCCATGCGGAACGCGCCTCGGCGGAGAAAACTTCGGCAGTGGATGCTTCGGGTCGGGAGCCCAGTCGCTGCGCGCCTCGGAAACTTCGACGAAGCCCGCGCGCAGGGTCAGCGACGGATGGCCGGTGTTGTTGCTGATGACCAGCATCTCGTCGCGCAGTGATGGGACGAGCAGCAGGTCTACATCGGAAAAAATGCGTGCCATCTCCTGTGCGACCATACGCCGCATGCGGTCAGCCTGGACGAAATCGACCGCAGACAGGAACCGGGATTGCCGGAAGACATTCGGCCAAGCGTCAGGAACCTGCATTTTCAGTTCGTCGAGCTTACCGCTGAGCGTCAGCTCTTCGAATGATGCAGCGGCTTCGGCGAACAGAATTAGGTTCAGCGAATCGTAGGGCCAGTTTGGAAGGCTCACCTTCACCGGCGTCATTCCCAGCTTTTTCACACTCTCCAGCGCCGCCCGATCCACATCCGTTGCCGGAGGCTCTTTCATCCACGCCGGAAAATATCCCACCCGCAGCCCTGCGACACTCGCTCCCGCATTGAAGTCGAGCTTAGACGGAACACTTCCCAGATCGCCCGGATCAGGGCCGGTGATCGCATTCAGCACCAGCAGCGTGTCCTCGACGCCGCGCGCCATCGGACCCAGCTTATCGAGCGACCAGCACAGCGTCATTGCTCCAGTGCGCGGCACGCGCCCGAAGGTGGGCCGCAGCCCCGTCACTCCACATCTCATGGAAGGGCTTACGATGCTGCCGCCGGTCTCGCTGCCGATCGCAAATCCCACCAGTCCTCCAGCGGTTGCAGATCCTGGGCCGGCGCTCGATCCCGAGGACCCTTCCTCGAGCAGCCAGGGATTCATCGTCTGCCCGCCGAACCAGACATCGTTGAGCGCCAGCGCTCCGAGGCTTAGCTTGGCGATCAGCACGGCTCCGGCCGCGTTCAGCCGGTTTACAACTGCCGCATTCCTGGTGGGAATGCGGTCGCGGTAAGGCTCGGCGCCCCACGTTGTGGGAATGCCATTTGTGTCCACGAGATCCTTCGCACCCCAGGGTATCCCGTGCAGCGGCCCGCGATACTTGCCTGCGGCGATTTCTTTGTCCGCCTGCCGGGCCTGCTCGAGAGCATGATCTTTCGTCAGCGTAATCACGCATCGCAGCTTCGGATCGAAGCGGCCGATGCGATCGAGATAGATTTGCGTCAGCCGTTCCGAGGTAAGCTGTCTGTTCTCGATCCACCGCG
>JAFAMZ010000374.1 GCA_019232935.1 Silvibacterium sp. | reverse complement strand
TCGAGCGATCTGGCGATCGATTTAGGCACGGCCAACACGCTGGTGTATGCCGCAGGGAAGGGCATCGTGGTCAACGAGCCCTCGATTGTGGCGATCAACAAGAACACGGGGGAAGTGGAGGCAGTCGGCAAGGAAGCGAAAGAGATGCTCGGGCGCACGCCGGGCAACATTGTCGCCATCAAGCCGATGAAGGATGGGGTGATCGCCGATTTCAAGATCACCGAGAAGATGCTGAACTACTTCATCCAGAAGGCGCACAACCGCAAGATGATGGTGCATCCGCGGATCGTGATCGGCGTGCCTTCGGAGATCACGCAGGTGGAGAAGCGCGCGGTCGAGGACTCGGCCTATCGGGCGAAAGCGAGCGAGGTGTTTCTTGTCGAGCAGGCGATGGTGGCGGCGATCGGCGCGGGGCTGCCGATTACCGAGCCGAGCGGCAACATGGTGGTGGATATCGGCGGGGGTACGACTGATATTGCGGTGATCTCGCTTTCGGGCATCGTCTATTCGCGGTCGGTGAGGATGGCCGGCAACCAGATGGATGAAGCCATCATGAACTACCTGAAGCGCAAATATAACCTGCTGATTGGCGAGCGGACGGCGGAGCAGATCAAGATTGAGCTGGGGTCGGCGTATCCGCTGGACAGGCCGCTCACGATGGAGATCAAGGGGCGCAATCTGATCGAGGGTGTTCCCAAGACGATTACGATTGAGGACAGCGAGATTCGCGAGGCGCTGGGAGAGTCGATCTCGACCATTTTGAATGCGATCCGGGTGGCGCTGGAGCGGACGCCTCCGGAACTGAGCGCCGATATCAGCGACAGGGGCATAGTGCTTACGGGCGGCGGGGCGCTGATCAAAAATCTCGACAAGCGCATCCGCGAGGAAACCGGGCTGCCGGTGTCGATTGCTGATGATCCTCTGGCGAGCGTAGTGCTGGGCACGGGCAAGATGCTCAGCGACTTCCGGCTGTTGAGGAAGATCAAGATCGACTAGTCGCGGCAGAGTATCGAACCAGACACTGCTCGAGGCGGACGCGCGGGGCGGGGCCCGGAAGCGGCTTATAATTTGAGTTAACTTCTGCCCGAAGATCGGGTTAATGACTGTGTCGTGCGGTTACGGCGCGGATCGACAAGTAACGGGATGCGCGAGGCATCCACGTCAGGCCAATGGAATCTTTTTTCAGCCGCTATAAGAACGCACTGGTGCTGATCGTGGTGCTGGTGGCGCAGCTGCTTGCCCTTGCGGTGCAGGTGAAGCGGCCGGCTCCGGGCAGTCCCGACCAGGAAGGCGTGTCGCTGGTCCGGTATGTGGTGGTGAGCGTGATCACACCGCCGGAACGATGGCTGCACAATGCGGGGCTGTGGGTTCGCGGCATCTGGACGGGCTATTTCGACCTCGTTTATGTGCGCCAGGAAGACGCGAAACTGAAAGCGGAAATAGAGCGTCTTCACCTGGAGCAGGCCAGCCTTGCCGAGGATGCCAGACAGGGGCAGCGACTGACCGAACTGCTCGATTTCAAACAGCACTATATCTATAAGACGCTCCCGGCGCAGGTGATTGGCGCGTCAGGAACCGACCAGTCGCAGACTGTATACATCGACAAGGGTTTGAAGGATGGGCTGGCGCCGGATATGCCGGTAGTCACGGCCGATGGGATCGTGGGCCGGCTGCGGGATGTCTTTGACCATAAGAGCCTGGTGCTGCTGGTTTCCGATCCGACCAGCGGTGTGGGTGTGGTGCTGGAGGCGACGCGGACGAGGGGTATCCTGAAGGGTGCGCCGTTCGGGCAGGTCGAGGTTATCAATGTTTCTCCCGATGACCGGATCAAGCCGGGGCAGCGGATTCTGACCAGCGGAGGGGACCAGATTTTTCCGCGCGGCCTGCCGGTGGGAACGGTGGAGAGGGTGATGCCCGATCCGGACAGGGACCCGCTGGTGGACCTGGTGGTCGAGCCGGCGGCGAATCTGTCTCGCCTCGAGGAGGTTCTGGTCATTACGGATGTGGGTGCGACGCCTTCCAGGCAGGCGCAGAAGGATCTGGCGGCGAGCGAAGCCGAGGGAGTCGAAGAGCAGAGACGAGCGTCAGATGTCCTGGCGGAACGGCTGCCTGGGAGGCTCGACCCGAAGGCTCCGGCGGATACTAACCCTGATCCGAAGGTGGGTGAGACAGCCGGCGTGAGTACCGCCGATGAGGTGCGGCTGATGACGCCTCCAAAGCCGCAGCGGCCGGATCAGTACAGCCCCGATGCTGTTTTGCACGCTTCGGAAATGACGCCGGGGCAGAGGCGCGCACCGGTATTGCAGGGCACGGAAGATATCGTGCCGGTAAAGCGGACCGTGTCGGCAACCGCCACTGCGGAAGAGGAAAGGGGAGCCAGCGGAGAGGCGAGAAAGAGTGCAGCTGTTTCAGGAGGGTCATCGGGAGCGGCGGCGCCGACGACACGGACTGCGGGGAGCGGAACGGTTACGGGAACCAGTGCGACAGGACCGACAGCGACAACTGCTACAAGGCCGAAGCCGGTGAGTGCAGCGGATGGCAGCACGGCAAGTGGCGCAAGCAAACTGGCACCGTCCTCCGCAGCGGGGTTGGGCACGACCCAGACGCCGCATAAGACGACCGTGATTGTGGATGGGCCGTTGCCTGCGGGGCATTCTGCAGGCGCGAGCCGTTCCGTGGATCAGAGCGGGGCAGCGCCAAGCGCGCCTGTAAAGAAGAAGTCGCCGGAGATTGTTCCAGACGACGGCAGCCGGCCTCCTTCGGTCGAGAAACCGGCGCCGAAGCCGAAGCCGGCGGCTCAGCCGGCTGGAGATGCGAGTACCCCTCCGAACGGGGGCCGATAGCGATGGCGCTGATGGCTTCGACGCGGCGAGAGGTGGACGAGCAGTCGTTTCCGCTGGCGCTGTACCTGGTTGTTCCAGTGCTTGTGCTGGTCATCCAGTCGCTGGCGTCCAAGCATTTTCCACTGTTTGCGATGCTGGATCTGCCGCTGATTGTGGTGATCTACTTCGCGATTACAAGGCGGAGTCCGGCAGCGGCGACGATTGGCGGCGCGCTGATGGGCATCGCGCAGGATGCTCTGACAGGGCAGCCGCTGGGGGTATTCGGGATCTGCAAGGCGGTCATCGGCTATGTGGCTGGCTCACTGGGAGTGCGCATTGATACCGAAAACCATGGGATGCGGCTGCTGCTGACTTTCTTGTTCGTTATGCTGCACAACGGGATCGACTGGGTGCTGGTACGGCATCTGCTGGCTGAGCCGATGGCCTGGAGCTGGATGAGAGAGCCGATACGCGCGGCAGTCAACGCCCTGGTCGGAGTGGTGGTTTATGCGCTGCTCGATCTGGCGAAATCGCGGGAGTAGGCGACCGCAGGAAGCGAAGTATGGATCAGGACCTTCTACAAAGGGAAGAAAAGCTGCCGGCCATCAAGCTGACGATCTTTCAGTATCTGATCGTGGCCGTGATGGTGGTGCTGATCTTCGGGCTTTGGCGGCTGCAGATTGTAGGGGCGCAGAACTATCGCGCTCAGGCGGAGGCGAACCGCATCCGCAAGGTGCCGATTCTGGCTCCGCGCGGCCAGATCTTCGATCGTGACGGGCGGTTGATTGTCGACAGCTATCCTTCGGTCTCGTGCTTCCTGGTTCGCGAGCAGGGGCACGATTATGAGGCCGATCTGCCGCTGATTGCGCGCGGGCTGCACATGACGGTGGAGCAGATTCACGGGATTCTGAAGAAATACCGGGCCGCCCCGAAGTATCAGCCGCTGCCGCTCAAGCAGGACATTACACCTGACGAGCAGGAGTTCATCGAGGCGCACCGCGACGAAATGCCCGAACTGGAAACAGTTGACGAGCAGCGCCGGCTGTATCCCAAGGATGGATTTGCGGCGCACCTGATCGGGTATGTGGGCGAAGTCAGCGAGGAGATGCTGAACGATCCCCGCTATGCAGCATATGAGCCGGGCGATGTGGTGGGAAAGTCGGGCGTGGAGGAGTCCTACGATGCGATCCTTCGCGGGCAGGACGGGTCGCATGATGTTCTGGTCGACAGCCACGGACGCGAGGTGGGCAAACTCGGCACCGAGCCTTCAAAGCCGGGGCAGAGCCTGAAGCTGACGATCGATCTGGATATTCAGCGCGCAGCTGAGAATGCCTTCGGGGACAGGAACGGCGCGGTGATCGCGATGGATCCGCACACGGGGGAGATTCTCGCGATGGTGAGCCGCCCGACCTTCGATCCAAATCAGTTTGCGGTGCGGATCGGGAGGGATGAGTGGAACAGGCTGATCACCGACCCGAACCATCCGCTGCTGAACAAGACAATTCAGGCGCAGCTTGCTCCAGGGTCGACCTTCAAGGTGATCATGTCGCTGGCCGGGCTGCAGCAGAACGTGGCGCAGGACCTGAAGGTGAATTGCGGGGGTGGCGTCAGCTTTTACGGCCACTACTTCGCGTGCGACAAGCGCCACGGACCGCTGAATGTGCAGCAGGCGATATCCAAATCGTGCGACACCTACTTCTATACCCTGGCGGTGAAACTGGGGATCGGCAGTATTGCCAGATATGCCCACATGGTGGGACTGGGACAGAGGACCGGCGTCGATCTGCCCGATGAGGTTGCGGGTGTTGTGCCGTCGGAAGAGTGGAAGATGAAGACCTTCCACGAGAAGTGGTATGCGGGCGAGACGGTCTCTGTAGGCATCGGGCAGGGGGCTCTGGCGGTCACGCCGATTCAACTGGCGCGGGCGCTGAGCGGCATCGCTTCAGGCGGAGTGTTCAAGAGGCCGCACGTCGTCTTTCCCGATGAGGTGCCAGAGGATTATCGCAAAGCGATGCTGGATACGTATGCGGGATCGGGAGATGTGACCTTCCCGATTGATCCGGACAATTGGGAGACGATCACGGAAGGGATGGCGGGGGCGACCGATCCGCGAGCGGGCGGGACTGCTTACGCGTCACATCTCGAGAACATCGACTTTGCAGGAAAGACCGGGACGGCCCAGGTGGTGAGCCACAGCGCGGGCACGAACAAGGTGTCGAGCGTGATGGCGGAGCGTCCGAATGCGTGGTTTGTGGGGATGTCACCGCGGCGGAATCCGGACATAGTGGTTGCGGTGCTCTGGGAGCACGGCGGCTGGGGCGCGGGCTCGGCGCATGTGGCGGCGCGGGTCATCGAGGCCTTTGTGAACAAGCAGCGGCGGCTGAATCATAACCTGGCAACGGAGAAGCAGCAGCCGGTCGAGGTGGGAGCGGTGTGGTCGGATCCGTCAAGTCCGGATGCGTTGGGCGGAACGCCGGTGGTGGCGAAGGGTCCAGATCTGGATGCGATGCGAGCGGGGCATTTTTATCTTGACGGGCCTGCGGCAGCGAAGCAGACGAATGCGCTGGCAGTGGCGGTGCGGTAGCGATGAGGCGCTTTCTTTCATTTCGGGATTTTGACTGGACCCTGCTCGGGTTCGTGATGATCCTGTCGATCATCAGCATCTTCGAGATTTATTCGGCGACGCTGCACACGAAGTTCGTTGGGTTCTACAAGCAGCAGATTCTCTGGCTGGCCGGTGGACTGTTCGCGATGTTCATATTTTCGATTATCGATTACCACCGGCTCATTGATGCGATCCACTGGATTTACGGATTCTGCGTCATTTCGCTGGTGGCGGTGCTCGTGGTTGGGACCAAGGTGCTGGGTGCGCGCCGGTGGATCAAGCTTCCGGGAGGGATTCACTTTCAGCCGTCGGAGTGGGTGAAACTGGTGCTCATTGTGGCGGTGACGCGCTACTTCCTTGGGCTGGTTGGACGAGAGCTGACGTGGAGTGACATCTTCAAGGCCATGGCACTGGTCGGGGTTCCCATGCTGCTGGTGCTGAAGCAGCCGGACCTGGGGACGGCGCTGACGTATCTTCCGGTGCTGCTGGCCGGGTTGTTTCTGGGCGGGATCGATTGGAAGAAGGGGTCGATTCTGGTGTTGGCGGCTCTGCTGCTCGTCACGGTGGCGTTCACAAGCGGCAAGGTGCTGAAGCCGTATCAGAAGGCGCGGCTGACGAGCTTTATGAATCCGGATGCGGACCCGAAGGGCAGCGGTTACCAGATCAATCAGTCGAAGATTGCAGTTGGGGATGGCGGTGTTTTTGGGCGGGGCGCCACGAAGGGCACGCAGACGCAGGGCGACTTCCTGCCGATTCCGTACACTGATTTTATTTTCGCGGCATTCGCGGAGGAGCATGGGTTTATCGGCGCGGTAATCGTGCTGCTGATATACTTCCTAATATTGATGCGTTTGATTCAGAACGCACAGACAGCCGCAGACCTCTCAGGGACGTTCCTCATAATGGGCGTCGTGGCCGTTCTCATATTTCAGATTGCGGTCAACGTCGGAATGGTCATCGGGCTGATGCCGGTCACCGGAATACCCTTGCCGCTTATGAGTTACGGGGGTTCATCGGTGCTGTTCACTTTTCTGGCTCTGGGCATGGTGATGAACGTCCGGATGAGCCGCTTTGTGAACTGAGTCCCCGGCAAGGGTTTTGAAGTTTGCAAGGGCGTCCGCCGCGGCGGACGCGGCAGTGTGGAAGTTTAACTTTAAGGGCATTTTCAGAAATGCTGAGTCTTTTCCGGTTCTCTTCAAGATCGTCGGTCCCAGCAAGGCGCGTCGACTCGAGAGCCGGGGTTCCGGGGCTCGACAATTCTGAAAATTCCGTAACCGGCCGGGTAGATCACCGGGGCGGGCAGGATCCAGGGATGAAAGCGCAAAGACGGGAAACGGCCCGGCCGGCGAGATCGGCAGCAGCGGTCACAAACTCTTTGCGCTCCGGGCCACTCCGTAGCACAGTTGGTTTCTTCAGTGAGCATCCGCCGGGCTACTGGCGCGAGAGCAGCGTAGTCCTCACGCAGAGAATCTTCTTCGATACGGGGAAGTCTTCGTCGTACCTGGACCTTTCCGGTTTTCCGCTCTGATCTGTCTCGACCGTTTTTCGCGCAGCGGGAATCGCGCGCGAAGGAAGAGGCAGCATGTCAAAGGAAATATGCATATCGACAACGCCGCACGAGACGCGGCTTGCGATTCTAGAGAACGACGAACTCACAGAGATTTACTACGAGCGCGAGAACGAGTACACACTCGCGGGTTCCATTTACAAAGGCAGAGTCACGCGCGTGCTTCCGGGTATGCAGTCGGCATTTGTCGACATCGGCCTGGAGCGCGACGCCTTCCTCTATGTTACCGATTTCCTGGAAGAGCAGGATGAAGGCGCGGATTTCGAGAGCGCCAACGGCAACGGGCAGAGAGGCCGCCGCGACACTGTTCGTGAGGGCGGCCACGAAAACTATTCGGCAACGCGGCAGGAAGGCGGCACAGCGCCTGAGTCCGAGGAATCCGAAGCACAACAGGACTCGGATTCGCCGAGCGGCACGCGCCGGTGGCGCGGAAGACGCGGACGCAGGCGGGGTTTCCGCTCGCGCGGCCAGCATGAAGAACGTTCGCAGCTGGAGTCTCCGGCGGCGGTAGAGGAATCGGTATCCGGAGAACCGGCAGACGTGCCGGAGCACGGGGCTCCCGGGGGGATGCTGGCGGCGACCAGGATTCTGCTTCCCGGCGAATCGCTGTCCAAGTATGGCGGAACTGCGGTGGCTGAGACGAAGGCAGAGCCTTCGCTGCAGCCGCCGTCCGCGAGAGTAAACTACACGGCTCCGAAGCCGTCCACCCTGATTGAGTCTCCGCTGCAGTGGGATGGCGGGCTGCTGATGCCGGGCGAGTCGCTCTCGCGCTATCGGGACAGAGCACCGGAGCAAGCGGTTGAGCGGCACGCAGAGACTTCGGTGGTTGAGACGCAAGCTGAGAGCGGTGCGCCGGAGGCGGTTCCCCAGGCTGCGGAAAGCGAGGGTGATGTGCCGGTGCACGGAGGCCGGGTTGAGCCCTACGGGCACATCCTGGAGAGCGCGGCGGAGCCGGCTGAGGCGGAGAGCGAGGCGAATGCAGAGGTTCATCATGCGGCCTTTGCAGAGGCCGCATTTGAGGGAGGCCCCGAGCCGGCTCAGGCTGGCACTGCTGTTGCAGGAACGCCAACGGAGAGCGCAGCTGACGAGATTCACGAAGAGGTGCACGAATACGAGCCGGAAACCGCGTCGGCTTCGCACCGGATCGATCCCGCGGCACCAAGCGAGTTTCGCGTGTCGAGTGTTGTAGAAGAAGAGACCCCGGGATCTGAGGATATCGAGACGATTACCCAGGAGGTGCGGGAACAGGCTCGAATTGACGAGCATTCGGCAACGGACACGCTGGATTACGCGGATGAAGCAGCGGCTCCGCAGGTTGCCGAGATGGCCGATCAGTTGTTCGGGTTCGCTCCGGGCTCGGGAGTGCTGGAAGAGGAAGTCATCGAGGAAGAGGAATACGACTTCGAGCCGATTCACCGGCATGCCGATGAGCACGACAGCGAGGATCTGGAAGAAGAGACGCTGGATCACGCGGGCGAATTAGGCGAGATGGTGCGCGACTCGCATCTCGAACAGCGGCTGCATGGCGGCCCGGCAGTTGATGAATCGGAAGAAGCAGAAGTTGAGGACGGAGACGAAGATGAGGAAGACGGCGAAGAGCCGAGTTTTACCTCAGAGGAGAGGGTTGAGCGCGGGCCAGAAATGGCGGCCAACGAGCCAGCGCGTCCGCGACGCGATGGAGAGCGCAGAGGCGGCCGGCGGGGAGACCGGCGCGGAGATCGTCGCGGGCATGGTGGCCCACGCAGGCATTCGGCGCAGACGATGGACCTGCCGATCATCAGCGATTTGTTGAAGCAGGGCCAGGAGATTCTGGTCCAGATTGCAAAGGAGCCGATTGCCAAGAAGGGCGCGCGCATCACGAGTCATATCGCGCTGCCGGGGAGGTTCCTGGTATTCATGCCGACGGTGAATCACGTGGGCGTGTCGCGGAAGATTTCGTCGGATGAGGAGCGCCAGCGGCTGAAGCGGATTCTCATCAGCGAAAAGGGGGAGGCTTCAGGCGGCTTCATTGTGCGTACGGCCGCCGATGGAGCGAGCGAAGATGAGCTTCGGGCAGATCTGCGCTTCCTGATCAGCCTCTGGAACGACATCCGGCAGAGGGCCGATTCGAGCAAGGCTCCGGCGCTTATCTATCACGACCTGAACCTGGTCGAGCGCGTGCTGCGGGACCAGGTAAGCGACAACTTCTCGGCCGTCTGGGTGGATAACGAGATGGAGTACGAGCGGACGGTGCGCTTTCTGAACCGCTTCCAGCCATCGCTGGTGCGCAGGGTGAAGCTGTACACGAAGGAGACGCCGCTCTTCGAGCAGTTCGGTATTCAGGAAGAGATTACAAAGGCGCTGAAGTCGAAGGTATGGCTGAAGTCGGGCGGATCGATCGTGATCAACCAGACGGAAGCGCTGGTGGCGATCGACATCAACACCGGCAAGTATGTCGGCAAGACGGCCCGGCTCGAAGATACGATCCTGAAGACGAACCTTGATGCAATTCCGGAGATCGTGCGGCAGATCCGATTGCGCGACCTGGGCGGCATCATCGTGATCGACTTTATCGACATGGATGAGCGCAAGAACCGGCACAAGGTGATGCAGGCGCTCGAAGAGGAGCTGAAGAACGATCGCGCGCCATCGAAGGTGCTGCAGTTTAACGATTTCGGGTTGGTGGCGATCACGCGCAAGCGCGTGAAGCAGTCGCTCGAGCGGACACTGAGCACTCCGTGCCCGATTTGCACCGGCACCGGAATGGTGAAGAGCCCGACGACGGTGGCGAACGAAATCTTTGTCGAGATGCGAAAAATGCAGCGGCATCTTGAAGGAAGAGACGTGATGCTGCGGGTGAATCCGGAAGTGGTGAAGGTACTGAAAGCAAACAATGCGCGCTGGCTGAACGAGCTTGAAGAGATGATCGGCAAGACGATCATCGTGAAAAGCGATGCTACGCTGCATCCGGAGCAGTTCGACATTCACTGACGCTAAGTGACGCACAGGCCTAGAGGCCGGGATTTATTTCCCGGCCTTTTGCTGTTAACGGATTGTGTAACAGATGGCGCATCTAAAACGTCAGACAGGTGTTGGAGAAAAGGGGAGACAGGCCCCACGGGCAGCTCCCGTAAATTCGACTGTTGTGACTGAAGGAGCACTATGGCTGAGCACTGCCTTCGTTGGCGGCCGTTTGTGTGCCGCCTTGCCCTTGCCGCGTCATTCGTAGCTCTTGCTGGATTGCCTTGCGGAGCGAGCGCCCAGACCGAATCCGATATTTCCGGCGGCGGTCCGACCATTGCAAGCGCGGCAGATTATTCGAGCTCGCTGGATTGGAAAAACTACCTGAAGACGGATGAGCCGCTGAGCGAAGCGTTGCCGGGAAAGCCCCGGCCACAGTATGGGCAGAGCAGCAACTATCCCGCTTACACGAGCAGGTGGAGCAGGGTTGCCTTCGAATTGGGCGGTGGGTTTACAGCTCCGGTGGGCAACACTGCGCATGGCTGGGAGACCTACGGATACAACCTCAAGGCAGGTGCCGGATGGAACTTCACCAGGCACCTTGGCATCCTTCTTGAATACCAGTGGAATCGCGATAAGATTCCCGGATCCACCTTGACGCAACTGGCGATTTCGAGCGGGTCACCGACTCCACTGGGCGGCAACGTGAATACGTGGTCGTTTACGCTGGATCCGATCTTTTACGTGCCGGTTACGCATCGGACCGGCGCCTACATCACCGGCGGAGGCGGCTTTTATCGCAAGGTGACGAACTTTACGGCCCCCGCGCTGGGGTTCATTTGCTATTACTACTGCTATCCCGGCTACTTTCCTCAGACCGTCGCTCACTCCTCGAGCAATCAGGGAGGGATGAATATTGGCCCGGGGTTCTACTGGAAACCGATGGGCGAGGACAGCAATATGAAGTTCTTCGCGGAGGTTCGGTATACGTGGGTGGATTCGCCGATTGCAAGCCCCTCGGACCCTTATGGCTCGGGCACTTCGAGCCTGATTCCGGTGACGTTCGGGGTAAGGTTTTAGATATCAACGGCAGCATGAGTTAATCGTGCTGCCGTTCGTTCTTATACCGGCCGTTGGGTTGCTCTAGTCCTTCTCCTGCTCGTCAATCCGGCGAAAGAGTTCGTCGAGAGAGAGATAGATGGGTGTGCCCGAAACCGTGAACCGTTCCTGGCGAATCCAGTTACCGTCTGAGCAATTCCATCCTAAGCGCTTGATCGGGTCGATCACCCAAACGTTCAATATGCCGAAGCTGATGAAGTCCTCGATGCGCTCCTGAATCTTGCTGTGCTTGTCTTCGGGCGACAAGACTTCGATGGCAATGATCTGCGGATGCGTGAAGACAAACTCCCGCGGCAGCTCGCGGCTAAATACACACACATCGGGAATACGATAGCGCGTTGGGGTCAGCCGGGTACGCTGCTCCTGGATGGAACGGATTTTCCATTCCCTTCCGTGCTCATTGAACCAATTGACCAACCCCAATTGGACGAGGTTGTGCTCGTATTCGCCCACATTCCGCTCCTCGATTTCACCGTCTATATATTCCGCGTCTGGTTCGTAATGTGTGGCGAGATATTGCTCGAGCGGGATGTGAGTTGCGGTTGCCATAAAGGTTTCAACTGCTCGCTACTTCAGGTTAGCACCACGGTGGATGTAAATTTTACTTTCCGGTCTTCATGGTCTTCTCTACCTCTTCGGCGTCTTTCGGCAGCGCACAGGTCAGGCATTCGAGCTTGCCGTTCGGATTGGCGTAGAAGACGTCTTCGATGCGCACTCCGATCTTCTCTTCAGGGATGTAGATGCCGGGTTCGATGGTAAAGACCATCCCCGGCTGGATAGGCTTTGAGTAGTCCCAGGGGTCGTGGACGTCGATGCCGACGGAGTGCCCGATGCCGTGGATGAAGTACTTGCCCAGCGGTTCACCGTGCAGGTCCTTTCCGTGAGCGTTCATGTAATTCCAGGCGATGGTATCGAGCGAGTCGGGGAATTTGTGCTGCGGGTCGTTGATGCGGGAAGTGCCGGCGACGAAGGCGTCCATGGCGGCCTTCTGCGCACCCTTGACGATGTCGTAGATCTCGCGCTGGCGCGCGGTGAAGTGGCCGTCTACAGGAACGGCCCGAGTGATGTCGGAGGCATACATGGAATATTCGCCCGCGGCGTCGACGACAACGATGTCTCCGCTCTGCATGGTTTCGCTGTCATTCGAGTAATGAAGGACGGTGGAGTTCTTACCCGCTCCGACGATCGGTGCATAGGAGGGGCGCTCACAGCCGTTCTGCATCAGCTTTTCGATAATGATGCCCGCGACTGCGCCCTCGGTGGTTCCGTGATGCACAGAGCGCATCATGGCGAGCTGGGCCTGGATGGAGGCATCGGAAGCTTTGTGAAGCAGCGTGATTTCGCCGGGGTCTTTGATCGCGCGAAGCTGGTTGGTGAGGTCGCGCACGTTCTGGAAGTTGGGAGCATGA
The DNA here is from genome assembly GCA_019232935.1 of Silvibacterium sp. GTDB lineage: Bacteria > Acidobacteriota > Terriglobia > Terriglobales > Acidobacteriaceae > Silvibacterium. The sequence goes on along the minus strand of JAFAMZ010000374.1, from coordinate 794 downwards.
TCAAGGCCGAGGGTGGTGGCTGTCCAAGCGACGAGCGACTTTGCCTGCTCGGAGTCTGGCTCAGTCCACAGAGTGCGGAGCGCAGTGGGGCTCTGGTGGACGAGATCACCGAGAAGAGATGGCAGCTCGGCCATGTTCTTCACTTCATCGACGCCGGCTGTGGCGGATGCGCCCGGAGTGTCTGCTCCGAGCTTGGCGCCGGTGTAGCGCTCCATGCGCATATTACGGGTAGGCAGGAAGAGGATCTCGCGGTAGGGGCGAGCGGTCGTTTCGTTCTTGGCGGCTATTGCAGATTGGATGAAGAGAGCGGCGCCAGGCTCGTTCCATCCAGTGAGGTAGTAGAAGTCGGGATCCTGCCGGTAGGGCATGAAGTCGAGTTGCGGCTGCTCGGCGGCGAAGAGGATGGCGACGCCTCCGTCGAGCTTCTCGGCGAGACGCATGCGGCGGGCACGATAGTCCGAAGCAGGTTGGCGGGTTAGAGCGAGAACGTGCAGGGAGAAGATCAGGCAGAGAAGCGCAAGAGCGCGGCGAACTAACTTCATGAATGGCAGTTTACCCGCTGGGAGGGGTGGATTGCCGGTTCTTCTGGAACGCCTTCACAGCTGCGGACGAGGATTTGCACAAGGCGGGCGAGGACCGCGGCGAGTGCGGCGAGTGCCGCGAACCATACGCCGAAGGCACAGCGTACCGCCCAGGATGGCGCGAATCCGGCTCGACGGAGAAGGAAGGGCAGGAAGTTCCAGGTGGTGATGTGGACATTGTCCCATGGGTCCTGGCTCATGGCGGGTGTGTTG